>JAATFQ010000261.1 GCA_015655115.1 Sphingobacteriales bacterium | reverse complement strand
TGCCTGACTTTAAATACGGAAAAATAGACCTTAAAGAATTCGAAACCAAGGTATCAGGTCAGGATTCTGCAGCCGACGCAGTAAGCCTGTTCGACATCGGAAAGGGCTGGTTTGAAGTGAGTAAATCGAACGGCGGACTTGTCTATGTTTTTGAAAGACATGTAAGATACAAAATCATTAATAAAAATGGATATGACTTAGCCGATATGGAAATTCAGTTATACCATAATAGTGACGGTGATCAGGAAAAACTGGAGTTCATACACGGGGCAACTTATAACCTGGTCAACAATAAAATTGAAATCAGCAAGATCGGCAGTGACGCCAAATTCAGTAACCGCCTGGATAAGAACTATACCATGAAAAAATTTACCCTTCCTAATGTCAAGGAGGGTTCAATTATTGAATTTAACTACAGAACGACTTCTGATTTTACATTTAAACTGGACGACTGGTATTTCCAGGGCAGTTATCCCTGCAAATATTCTTCTTTTACTTTAACTATACCGGAGTATTTCAGGTATAAAATAAATGCGGGCGGCTATGTTCCTATCCTGCAGGTGGCACCGGAAGATATCAACCAAAGCTTCTATATTTCTTCAACAAACACTTCGCAGGCGGGCACAGTAAATGCCAGGGCAGTGAAAACGCAGTACTATGCCAAAGATATTCCTGCTATAAAAAACGAAAGCTACATTACCACCCTGAGAGATTATATCAGTAGAATAGGCTTCGAAAAGACTTCTGCCAATTTCCCAAACCAGGGGTATAAAGACTATACCTCTACCTGGCCCAAAATTATTACTGAGCTGCTGGACTATGAAAACTTTGGCGGATATATGAAAAAGAATAATTATCCTAAAGGATTCTTAGAAGGAATTGTAAAAGGGGAAACTGATCCTGAAAAGAAGATGAATCTTATTTTTAACTACGTAAAAAATAACATCAAATGGGATGACAAATACGATGAGTACACAAAGGCCACCAGTCAAAAGGCTGTAATAGAGAAGAAATCCGGAAATTCTGCCGAGATTAACCTACTGCTGTATAGCCTGCTGCGTGATGCCGGACTGGAATGTTACCCGGTATTGTTAAGCACCAGAAGTAATGGCGCCCACCCTGGCTACCCTATGGCGACTAATTTTAACAATGTAATTATTGAGTCGGCTATCGGCGACAAAAAATATTTACTGGATGCAGTGGATAAAAATCATGTGAGCAACATGATAGACTACCAGAACCTGAATCACCAGGGACTTAAAATCAATGTTGATGCTATAACAGGTGAGTGGATCCCGATAGAATTCTCCAACCCCAGCAGAACAAGTATCTTTTATAATTTAAAACTGGATACAGACAATAAATTTTCAGGGACATTGTACCTTTCATCAAATAATTACGCAGGATTAAGGCAAAGAGACAAGTACCAGTCGGCCGCCACTGAACAGGAATACCTTAAAAACTATAAAGCTGATAAAACAGGCCTGGAAATCTCCAACTATAAAATAGTAAACCTTAATGATCCTGAACAGGCACTGGAAGAAAGTATGGATATTACTATTGAAGATAATATCGAAGAAGCAGGTAATTTATCGTACTTCATGCCGCTGCTATTTGAGCGTACCAAGGAGAACCCCTTTACGCTTATAGAAAGGAATTTCCCTGTTGATTTCGCTTACCCCTCTGAAGAAAGTTACAGAGTAGTTATCGATTTCCCCGCAACTTATGCACTCGAGAAACTCCCCAAAAGTGAAAAATTCAAACTGCCGGATGATGCGGGATCTTTTACCATTATGTATGCCACAGAGGATCACAAAATATCTGTCCTGAGCAAAATTAATTTTGTCAAATCAACATTTACAGCCGACGAATACTATAACCTGAAAGAATTGTTCAAAAACATAGTACGTAAACAGTCGGAACAAATTGTATTCAAAAAATCATGAGATTAAACATATATCTGCTATGCACTCTACTCGGCTGTGCGCTCATTACAAGTGCACAGGATAATTATGATGTTGCCAAAATCCCGGCAGAACTATTGAAAAATGCAACTGCTGTAATCCGTAATGATGAACTTACAGTTACTGTCAGAAGTATCAGCAATGCGACAGTAAGCTGCAGGTTTGCTGTGACTATCCTGAGTAAAAATGGCGACGGACTTGCTGGTATGTCTGAATATTATGATAAGTTTTCCAGTATCTATAATTTAAAGGCTGCGATGTATGATGCGAAAGGTGTAAAAATCAAAAGCTATAAGCTGTCGGACTTTAAGGACGAGAGTTTGACTGGTGATGGAACGATGTTCGATGATAACAGGATAAAAAAACTGGCCTTCCTCAACTCAAATTATCCATATACGATAGAATATAGTTACGATAAGGATTACCGCGGATATCTCAATTTCCCTACCTGGGTTGGAATAGGCAGCTATGATACGTCAGTAGAAAAATCATTCTATACTTTACAGATCCCTAAAGAACTTACCTTTAAATATTTAAAGAGCAAGGGGCTTCAAACAGACTCTACTGTAGCCAATAATAAAATCACCTATAAATGGTCGGCACGTGAGCTGATGGCTATAGAACAGGAACCAATGAGCACAGGCATTCTTAGCCTTACACCGTGGGTAAGAACATCCCCTAATCAGTTTGAATATGATAATTTTCCCGGCAATGTAGACAGCTGGAAAAATCTGGGCTCCTGGGTTTATCAATTGAGTACGGACGGGCAGCTGCTTCCTGAGGCCACAAAAGCCACAGTCAAAAAACTGATAGCTACAGCAAAAACGGATAAGGAAAAGATTGCTGTCTTATACCAGTATTTACAATCCAATACCAGATATGTAAGTGTGCAGCTTGGCATTGGAGGGTTCCGGCCCATTACAGCAACAAAAGTGGCAGCAGTAAATTATGGTGATTGTAAGGCTTTATCCAACTATATGAAAGCATTGCTGCAGGAGGCAGGAATAAAATCCAATCTCGTGGTCCTCGGCTCTGGCATGCCATCCATGAACCCCGATTTTGCCAGCTTCGGACAAGCTAACCACATGATTGTATGTATACCTGCAGCAAAAGATACGACCTGGCTGGAGTGTACCAGTCAATATATGCCCATGGGTTTCCTGGGAAATGATAACTCGGCAAGAATGGTACTGCTGATTACCCCGGAGGGAGGTAAACTGGTAAAAACGCCAGTATATAAACCTGAAGATAACTTTCAGAACAGGATCACAGCTGTTGCCTTAACTGCTGAAGGAACTGCTGATGTCAGCATCCATACCACTTATGGAGCCTCACAATATGAGGATAACCTGGGCATGATGCTGATTGAACCAACTGCCCAGCGCAAAAGACTGATGAATAACCTTGGCATCCCTAATATGGAGATTTCCTCAGCGAGCTATACACAGCCAAATAAAGAAATCCCAAAGCTCGAAGAAAATATTGTTTTAAAAAGCACGCAAATGATGAGCCAGGGCGGCGATAAGCTTTTCCTTACCTTAAACCTCCTCAACAGAAGAGAGAGTGTACCCAGGAAGGTAGAAAACAGAAAAACTCCCTTCTCTGTGCCCTATGGATACGTAGATAATGACCAGATCACTTATACACTTCCACAAGGTTATAAGGTTGAGTTTATACCGAAAGATATTTTACTGGAATCTGAATTCGGGAAATATACGGCAAAGGTTATGCTGAAGGATAATGCCCTGGTATATACGCGTACTCAGATGATCAACAGCAAACAGTATCCTCCTGAAAAATACCAAAGCCTGGTTGATTTTTATAAGAAAATCTACCTGGCCGATAAACAGAAAGCAATACTGGCTAAAGTTAATTAGCCAGTATTATCTTATTTTTTTCCCGCTACAACCTTAGTAAAGGTTGTAGTATCGAGGTATTTATTGGCCAATGCTTTGACTTCTTCTGCACTGATTGTTTTGACAGTATGGATATACTTATCATAATAAGCATAATCTAATCCTGAATAATGTATGTTTTTGAACTTATCAGCATGGGAGAACGCATTCTCCAGGCTGCCCAGCATTGATCCCAGCATATAATTCCTTACCAGATCCAGCTCTTCCTCCTGAACGGCTTCGGCCTTCAGCAAGTCTATTTCTTTTTCAATTTCTGCTAAAGCATCTGCACAAACATCTGCACCTACTTCTGTAGCAATGAAAAAGTACCCTGCATCTTTCATAGAAACTACTGCTGAGCCTATACCATAAGTATAACCTTTATCTTCACGGATGTTAGCCATTAACCGGGAACCGAAATACCCTCCCAGCAAACAGTTAAGCACCTGAAAACCTGCAAAGTCTGCATGGGTACGGTTGATGCTGAGTACCCCCATCCTTATAGCCGACTGTATCGCATCTGGTTTTTCAATAAAGATCTCGCCCTGATTTGAAGCAGTAAATTCAAACTTATTGAGTACAGAAGCTGCTTTATTATGCCACTCCTGTCCCACAACAGCATTCAATATATCAAACCCGGCATCGTCAAACTTTCCAGCTACAAATATGGTGCAGTTTTCTGGTTTGTAGGCAGCGCTGAAATAATCCACGAGATCATTCTTTTGCATCGCCTGATAGTCTTCTACTTCGATATTAGATCCGTATGGGGAACTACCGAAAATAGCATGTGCAAAGCTTTTTCGCGCAAGAAAATCATTTTTTTGAAGGCTCACTTTAAGAGATTGCTGCTGATTTTGTTTGAAGATTTCAAGCTCCTGCTCAGGAAATATACTCTCGTTCAAAATAGACCAAAGAATGGGCAATACAGTAGCTAAATGTTTATTGAGCGTATATAGTTTTACGCTCGACTGATCGGCACCATACTCAGTTTGCAGAAAGGCGCCATAATAATCCACCTTATCGGCAATCTCACGGGCACTCAATGTTTTCGTACCATTATTGATCAGATGGCTTACACCAATAGCCTGCAGTGGTTTCGATTTATTCCAGTTTACGTTTTCGAATACAAATTCAATGCGCACCAGCTCCTGTTTTCCGGCATTTATAGTAAATACCTGGATGCCGTTATCTAATCTTTGTTTTTTAGGAGATATAAAATTGATATCATTTACCTGTTTTGACTCAGGTACCAGCGTACGATCAAGCATTTTTAGCAGTTAAATAGTATAAAGTTGAACATTGTTGTCTCACAAAAGTTTGCTGCGCAGCAAGCTTGATTTTTTCGGCTGTTACAGCCAGATATTTATTGATCTCAGTGTTTAAAGATGATGCATCGCCTAATAATTCATAATAGGCAAGGTTCATTGCTTTATCCAGCAGACTCATCTCAGCAAATACCATGATCGACTCTGATTTATTCTTCACTTTTGTTAATTCCGTTTCTGTAACTTCCTCATCGGTCATCTTTAGCAGCTCTTCCCAAACGGCTGCTTCGGCTGCTTCAATGGTGATGCCTTCACTTAATTTCCCTTCCACAACAAATAATCCAGCATCTATGCTGCTGGTGATATAAGCGTGGATATCGCTGAACAACTGCTGCTCTTTCAGCAGGCTGTTGTATAAACGTGAAGAGTGTCCCTGTGATAAAATATCGGCCATTAAATCAAATGCCTGATAGTTATCATCCATCCTGCCCGGCATTTTAAATGCCATATAAAATGCATTCAGCGGCACATCAGCAGTAATAGTTTCTTTGCGCTCTTCCGTCTGAACGGGTTCCTGCGGCAAATTACGAACATATTTATCTCCTGCCGGGATAGGCCCGAACCATTTTTCTGCAAGGATCTCAATATCGGCAGCCTTAATATTCCCTCCTACTACAAGGATAGCATTCTGCGGATTATAATGCTTTTTAAAGAAGGCTTTAACGTCGTCCATAGACGCATTTTCAATCTGTGCCAGGTCCTGACCTATAGTGGCCCATTGATAAGGGTGTTTTTTATAAGCCAGTGGCCGCAGCTTCAGCCATACATCGCCATATGGCTGGTTCAGATAGCGCTGTTTAAATTCTTCACAAACTACATTGCGCTGTGTTTCCAGGCTTTTTTCAGAAAAAGCAAGGCTCAGCATCCTGTCACTTTCCAGCCAGAAAGCTGTTTCTATGTTTGTTGCCGGTAGCGTTATATAATAATTTGTAATATCATTACTTGTAAAAGCATTATTTTCACCCCCTACTCTTTGTAAAGGCTCATCATAACTAGGTATGTTTACCGATCCACCAAACATAAGGTGCTCAAAAAGATGTGCAAATCCGGTTTTGTCCCCTTCTTCATCTCTTGCCCCTACATCGTAAAGGATATTTAACACCGCCATTGGTGTTGTATCGTCTTCGTGTACCAAAACACGTAATCCGTTTGATAATGTAAAACGACTAAAATCTACCATAAATAAAATTAAATTCCGCCAAATATAACAATAATGATTTAGGCTAATTACCCAATTTTTTGATAAGATACTGAATGTTACTGATCATCATCATGAATATTGCTTATCTACCGGCAAAGGGCTGTTTTTTAATGTTACGGACAGCATCCCTCAACCTTTTAACGCTGCTCCCGTCGCCTGTATTAATACGTGTTATCTATTTAATAATATGCTTTTGTCTACCCCCAATTAAGCGATTACCCAGAATAAATTACCCTCATTCCATTAAGAACAGGCCCTAATCCATATTAAATGTGATAATCTGATGAATTAAAAACAGAATAACTTATGGTATATTTGCAATATGAATACTGCCGAACTACTTCAGAGAGCTTTAAAATTCGACTTTTTAACTAAAG
>JAATFQ010000036.1 GCA_015655115.1 Sphingobacteriales bacterium | reverse complement strand
ATTTGGTTAATTAATTGCTAAATATAGCAATCCATCTCAATTTATTCATGCTAAATAAATAACTAATAGGTTTTAGCACGGCCAATAACCGCTATCCGAGCGACAAACCCGCCACCGGTAGCCATGTCTATCGTGTAGCGGCTGTTCCTGTTTACCTTTATAGTTTCTATGTTAAAGTCTTTTGCATTCCTATCTGCATTTTTTCCGTCTTTCCAGAGCTGCATTTCGTATTCGCCATTACCTAAAAAAGAAAAGTCCAGTTCAATTTTGCGGGCCGTCCAGTCTGTCATTGCACCGACATACCAGTCGCCGTTCTTAGCTTTCCGTGCCATCGTAACGTATTCACCAACCTTAGCTTCCAGAGGGACGGTCTCTGCCCATACCACTGGCACAGACTTAAGAAATTCCATGGTCTGCGGTTCATGGTAATAATGGGTAGGAATATCGCACAGCATTTGCAGGGGGCTTTCAAATACCACATACATGGCCATCTGGTTACAGCGCGTGCCCAATGTCATAGGCTCAGAAGGGATGGCTGCGAAAGCATCCTTTTGTACGTTAAGCATTCCCCCCGGTGTAAAGTCCATCGGGCCTGCAGCCATTCTTATAAATGGCAATGTGGCGGTATGGCCGGGTGTGATCGCAGCACTGAACTTGCTGATCTCATTGCCCATCACGCCTTCAGATGTCATGATATTGGGATAAGTACGCGACCATCCTGTAGGTTTATAAGCTCCATGGAAATCTACCAGCATATGACGCTTTGCAGCGGCCTGAGCAACTTTTTCATAGTAGTTCACCATATCCTGATCATCACGCTGCATAAAGTCGACCTTTATTCCTTTGATCCCCCATTTCTCAAACTGGTCCAATGCGGTATCCAGCTGTTTATCCAGCACAAGCCAGCTTGACCATAACAAGAGGTCGACGTGTTTGCTTCTGGCATACTGTGCCAGTTCACCAATATCAATGCCGGGGGATTGGTTCAGCAAATCACGCGTATCGCACCAGCCTTCATCCAGCAACACGTACTCAATTCCATATTTTGAGGCAAAGTCTATATAATACTTGTACGTATCATTGTTGATCCCTGCTTTAAAATCCACCCCGCTGATGTTATTATAATGCCACCAGTCCCATTGTACCTTACCCGGTTTCACCCAGCTGAAATCGCCTTTTGCAGGTCGCCCCAACAGATAAGGCAGTTGGTTTTGCAGGATGTCTTTGTCCCGCCGGGCCATCATCATCACCCTCCAGGGGAAAGTCTGCCCGGTCTTGAGCATTGCGATATAATCCTCCCGTTCTACCACCTGCTCATCCCTGTCGCTCGTTACCTTTTTCAGTTTCGGATACTTCGGAAATACGGCTTTTACGCCTCCTTTGCCTGTTCCCCTGATCCACATTCCCGTATAATTGAACAGATCTGATTCTGTAAGCAGTACTTTTGTTTGCTGAACTTCAAAAAGTGCAGGCAGGCTGGCCAGTTTTGCCGGATTGAGCTCATCGATCCTGTAAGGTTTATATTCTCTCTCATTATGCGAAAAGAAGGCATCTTCCTGCGGAAACCAGGATTTACCTGTACCGTGAAAATTAAAATCCGCAACCTCATCGATTACTTTATAAGGTCTTTTCGTGCTGACTACCCATCGCCAGGCCAGCCCGTTATCGAAGGCTTTCCACTCCAGGGAAATCCCATCACTGAACTGCAGCAGCAGCTGATTATAAATATCAGGTACGTCCTTGCTCTTTTGCCATACCACAGGATGCAGTATTTCACGATGTGATGATTTCAGAGACGATTTAACCTTCCACTTGGGATTGACATTAAGGGTAGTATTCAAACCTATGGCCGACGATTGCAGGATTTCTTTCTGGTCAAGGAATACCTGGTAACAGATACTGTCTGAAAGACTTATCCTGATTTCTATAGATCTGTCGGGCGACAATAAAACATATTTCTGCTGCGCCACAGCTGTTTGTACAGCTAAGGCGCATAGGATAGAGAGAGTTAAATATATCCGGGACTTGCTAATCATCATCGTTGCTTCTATTTAAATAATTATTTCAATCTGGTATTATTTGATCTGTTGTTGTTTAACTTGTTATTTAATCTGCTCTAATTTAACATGGTTATTTCAGTGTACCATCAATACTCAATTGTGCAGCAGCTTCGATCAGCATAATTCCGCTTAGCTGAGTAGTTAAATCCGTTTTGGCATCCGGAGCCTTATCCCAGCCGGAGCTGATCAGTAAAGCAGGGCGGCTAATCCCCTTCTTATACAGAGTCTGCGCATTAAATTTAAGAAATTTGACATACTTATCCTGATTTGCTTTCGTCAGATCAGGCTCATTGATCAGCAAGGTTAAATAGCGTACAAATACGCCTTTGAATAAACCGCCGTCACCCTGGTTTTCATTTTTCAGCAGTCCGCCAGGAGAGAGGTCAAGGTCATTAATAGCTGTATTCGCTGTTTTTACAGCATCATTCATATAGCCGATCTCCTTTGTCGTTTTATACATTTCCAGGGCGGCACCTATAAATAAACCGGCATTATAGGTGTATTTGGACTTAGAGATCTTCCCATCCCCGTCATAGTTGATTCCGTCCCACACCACATTATTGGAAGGGTCTACCAGCGTAGCTTTCAGCCAGGTATATAAAGATATGGCCGTCTGCAGGTCTTCAGCTTTGTTTTGCAACCGGTATAACCGTGCTGCCAAAATAATTGCAGGCCCGTTGGCAGGGGTATTCTTGAAATTCGGCTTTCCTTTGCTCCATCCCATACCGCCACCCTGTACAGCAGTGACCCCCTTCTTCATATCCGTCCATAAGATAGTAGTAGCCTGCAGATATACATCATCTTTCGTCGCATCATAAGCTCTTAATGATGACAGTGCCAGCCAGCCCATATCATCATAAAAGTCGTTCGGAAAGGCATTGTTGTTCTGCGCCTTAATCCCATTCAGGAGCGATTTCATCCGCTGCACATAAATAGCATCTTTAGTACGCAGATAAGCATCATTCATCACGTCCAGCACATGGGCATTTGGCCAGTAGTTGAAAGTAGCATTACCCTGGTTGTCCTGCACAAAATAATTGCCATTTGAGGAAATATAAGTTGCATAGGTTTGCCGCTGCAGCGAATCTGCCAATGCAGGATAGTTATAATTGGTAATAACAATCGTATCATCGTACAGTGGAAAGACTTCTTTTTCACATGAACTGAAAGCCATGGTGCCGGCAAACATGCCGGCTACCATTATTACATTTATCAATTTGCTCATCATATCAATTATTTAACAACAACAGTGTGTGTATAGGTCCCTTCAGCATTCATTTTCAAAGTCACATCAACGTTTTTATTGTCGGCCGCTTTAGTGAATTTGAAAGCGAAATCATATTGTGAGTTATCTACCGGAACCAGGTAATAAAATGCAGCAGGCGTATCTGCTGTTGGTCCCTGGTTATCCTTATTGCTGCTGCCAAGCCACTCTGTCGCGCTGCTGCCATCCTGATTTTTCACCTGCACACTGAACTTATAGCGCTCGTCGCGACCCCAGCTCTCCTGTTTAAAGGATACCAGAGCATTGGTAGCTACAAAAAGTCCATTGCCTTTATAAGGAAGCGTAAAAATCACTTTATTGTCGCCACTAAGGAATAAGCCGGCAGATACAATTTCTGTATAGGTAGCTGAAGCGGTATTGAAATCTACTTTTATCCTGTACACTTTGTTATCGCCGGAATAAGCAACATCACCTCCATTAACGAGGGTACCATTGGCAACTGAGAAAGTTTTCACAGTACCCGTATTACGGTCGGTAAAGTGGTAATTGCCGGTTTTTAACGTAGTATAGATTTCAAATATACCAGTAGCAGTTTTCTTCAGCTGACGGGCTTTGCTGAGGTCATCGCCATTTTCTGTTGCTGTGCCCGCGAGGTAAAGATCAGCGGGGATTTCAGAGAACCCTGCAGGGCGTTCCAGCTCAAGAGTACGTACTTCGGCCGACTGCTGTACATTGATGCCTTTAGAAGAGCGCACTGTCCAGCTAATTTTTCCCTTTTGTAAAGCTTCGATCCCTGCGATAGCAGCGATCTTATTTAATTCGGCATGGGTAATTGTTAACCGGTTATACAAGCCATTTCCTTCCGAAGCGTAAGAGAATAAGGGCTTTGTGAAGTCGCCGCCTACCTTATCGAAGACAACTTCATATAATACAACGCCATTATCTTCGGCCCTTGCCTGTTCCCACTCAAAATCCGTGGCACCAGCCTTTGCATCGAGTTTCAGGGAGGCATTATTTTCAGGTGCAAAAAGTGTTTTAACAGCCGAGACCTGTGTGTGTTCCAGTCCCTTGTCTTTTTTGCATGCGGCAACGATCAGGAGAAGGAATAAACCTGAGTATAGAAATTTATTTATGAGGTGTTTCATGTTCTTTAAATTAAAATTGTGAATAGATTACCAGCCTGGGTTTTGTGAAAGGTTCGGATTTAAAGCTCTTTCATCTCTTGGAATAGGCCATAGATAGTGCTTAGCCGCTTCAAAGACTCTTTGGTTAGCACGGATATAGCCGCCATCAATTGAGGGAGGACCGTATTTGGCTCCATGTGCCCAGCCATTCATTACCTGGTCAGCAATCCGCCATCTTCTGACATCGAAAATCCGCAGGCCTTCCATGGCCAGCTCCGTTCTTCTTTCATTACGGATGACTGTCCTTAATCCTGTTTGCCCTAAAGCAGCATTAAAATTCAATGCCGCAGGGTCAACAAACCCAGCCCTGTTCCGCAAGGCTCTGATGGTATTTCCCCATACTGCTGCATCCATGGTATTGAGTTCATTTTTGGCCTCTGCATACATGAGCAGTACATCTGCATACCTGATCAGAATCAGGTTAAGTCCAGATACGAAGTTGGCAAGAGAGGTAGGATCATAGTACTTACGGAGGTAATATCCAGTTGGAGAACTTACGCCCCCGGCAGCATATTCATCCATTTTTGTCGACTGATCAGGATCTGTTCCGGGTTTAATATAAATTGTTTTTATAGTCCCGTCAGGTTGTTTCCATTTATAGTTATGGTACACCAGCGTATAAGTCAGCCGTGGATCGCGGTTCACATACGGGTCTTCGGCATTATAGCCGGAGCCCGCTTCGGTGATGGTCTTCCCGTCGATCATCAGGTAGCTGTCTACCAGCTCCTGCGTTGCAGAAAGCGAGTTGAGCCTTGCCCCAACAGAGATCGGCGCATAATCAAACAGGTTGTTATAAGTCCTGTTTACCGGCACATACTGCAAGTCCAGGAGCACCTCATTGTTATGCTCATTTTGTGGGAGGAACAATCCTTCATAGGAAGGAAAAAGGCTGTATGTTCCATTGCTGCCGCCCATGATCGCTTCGCAGGTGGTCACTACTTCCTGCCAGCGGCCTTCATAGAGTAAAACACGTGCTTTAAGCGCCAGCGCACTTCCTTTGGTCACCCTTCCCTTGTCGGCGTCGCCATAAGCAGTATTTACAGGTAGCCCGGCAACGGATGCATCCAATTCAGAAAGGATAAAAGCAAGGACTTCCGCCCTGGGCGTACGCGATACCGACAGCGACTCCTCCAATGAAATGTCTTTATCAAATAAAGGTACATCACCAAACCAGGTCATTAACTGAAAATATTGAAAGGCACGCAGAAAGCGGATCTCCGACTTCATCCTTTCTTTTAAGGCAGGATCCATATCAGGTACATGGTCTACATTATCCAAAAACAGGTTACAGGTTTTAATCCCCGAATAATGATCGTTCCATTCGCTTTTGATGCGCCCCAGTGAAGCGTCATAAGTGCCCGACGCAATAGATGCCGCCCCTTCGTTATCTCCCCGTCCGTTATAGGCATTATCCGATAAAGCTTCATTGAGAAAGAACCTGTTGTTGTTGAACATCTGGCCATATGCAGTATTGAGCACACCACTTGCTTTCGCCGTAGTAGTCCAGTAATTGATATCTGTAAACCTGTCTGTTGGCTCCAGGTCCAGCTTTTTGCAGGAAGGAAGCAAGAATAAAACTGTCAACAGTGGTGTAAATATTTTGACTAGTAATGATTTCATGTCTATTGAATTAAAAAGTAACATCTAAGCCCATCCCTACATAAATTGGTGTTGGGTAAGCCCTTGCACTATTTGCTCCGGAGGCGGTTAAGTTATTGCTGAACTCCGTATTTTCAGGATCAAGAAACTTGAGCTTTGAAAGCGTGAGCAGGTTTTGTCCTGACGCATAAACGCGCAGTTTCTGCATACCCAACTTCTTCGTCAGTCCGGGAGATAAAGAATAGCCGATCTGAACGTTTTTTAAACGCGCATAGGCGGCATCATACAGATAAGCATCAGAGCCCCTTCTAAAGTTGTTGCTGTTTGACTGGCTGCCATTTGCGGCAAGCCTTGGATAGCGTGCATCCGGATTCGTTGGTGTCCAGTAATCCAGCTGGTGCTGATACATCACCTGGCCATAGTTGTAATGGTAAGGCTCAACCATTTCTCCTCTAATGAAGGCATTACGCTTACCAACACCCTGGATAAACAGGTTCATATCGAAGTTTTTATAGCTTAAGGAATACGTGATCCCGAAGGTATACCTCGGGAAGGCATTGCCCAGCACATAGCGGTCCCTGTCGTCGATCACTCCGTCTTTATTCACGTCAACATAACGGATATCACCGGGCACTACATTGATGCCTTCGGGCTTAGGGCCACTGTTTACTTCATCAATATTCTGAAAGTAACCATCCGTTTTCAGTCCCACATAAGAATTAAATGGCAGTCCTTCGCGAATGATGTATTGCATTTCATCAGAGGTAGATATCTTTTCCCTGCCGTCATAAGACAGCACCTTGTTTTTGCTGTCGCCAATATTGATCCCTATGATATGTTTAAATTGTCCCCCGGAAACACGGTAGCTGATACTTGCTTCCCAGCCTCTGTTCTGCATTTTTGCAGAGTTGAAATCGGGCAGGGAGGTACCGAAAATACCCGGCACTACAGGAGGCACTAAGATATCGCGCGTAATTTTATCAAAATAATCGAGCGATACGGTAAGGTTATTTTTGAAAAAAGTAGCGTCGACACCGATGTTGAACGTGGCTGCCTTTTCCCAGCGGATATCAGGATTGGCAAAACTAAATCCTGTGCCGCTTACTGCAGCATCGCCAAAAGCATAAGCATTCTGGAAAGTATAATACGTAGTCTGGAACTGGTAGTTCCCTACATTCTGGTTCCCGAGGATACCATAGGAACCTCTGATTTTAAGATCGCCGACTTTTGCACGGTAGGCAGACATAAAATCTTCCTGGCTGAGGCGGTATCCGGCGGACAGGGCGGGAAATACTCCCCATCGGTTTTGCTTACTAAATTTCGAAGAACCGTCTACCCTGAAATTTACTTCTCCATAATATTTGTCATTAAAGGAATAGTTGGCTCTTCCAAACAAAGAGTTTAAGCTACTTTCCTGGGTATTCTGATTGGTATTCTGCGAGTCTGCATCAATTACAGTCCCGGTAATAGGGGTACCCAATTCAGGATCCGTAAATTTTCTATAAATCTTATTCCCTTCATTATTGGCAGACTCATTTGAAATGCCGATTAGTGCGGTTACGGCATGTGACTTATTAAATGTTTTGTTGAACTCTACCAAAAATTGGGTATTCAGGAACAGGTTTTTATTATTTTCGTCGTTCGTATTCCGGTCGGAACCAGACACTCCCTGTGGAAAATAGTTTACCTGCATAGTCCGCGAGAACAAATGATTAGCGGTTAAAGTACCCCCAAATACCCCTCTGAATTTCAGGAAGTCTGTCGCTGCATATTCGGCATTCAGGCTGCCGAAAAGATTATCGTTGTCATACTTACGGTATCCGCCCTGCTCCAGCAAACCAAGAGGATTAAATTCAGATAATACCTCATTTGTCAGGTAACGCCCCTGTTCATCTTTAAGTTTATAGATTGTAGGTACTCTCCCCGCATCTACGATCAGTGTTGACGTGTTGGAGGAGTGATCCTTAATCTGCGATTTTGCATAGGAAAGAATCGTATTTAATTTTAGCTTACCATATTCATTATTGAGGTTTATACGGTAGTTATATCGTTTTAGCCCGAAATCCGGACCAACGAGATTATTGCGCTGATCTGCATACCCTATTGATACCAGGTAGGTAGATTGTGCATTGCCACCAGAAACACTCAGGTTATGATTTTGCTGAAGAGCATCTTTTAAGATCGAGTTTAAAAACCACTCTTCGTCACCACGATCCTGTAAGTCGCGGATTTGCTGCGCACTATAGATTGGGGTAAGTCCCGCATTTACATTGGCTTCATTTCTGAGGATGGCATTTTCATAACCTTTGACTGGCTTATATAGAATATGCGGGGTCTGAATACCTGCCAGGGCATTCAGCGTCACCTTCATCAGCGAGTTTTTTGCCCCCTGCTTTGTGGTTACCAGCACTACACCATTGGCAGATCTTGACCCATAGATTGCAGCACTACCGGCATCTTTTAAGACCGATATGTTCTGAATATCCGATGGGTTGATCAGGTTGATATCGCCACCAACAATTCCGTCGATTACAATCAGGGGACTATTGTCGCCCATAGTGCCGACACCCCTTATATTTAAATTGATGGCCCCTCCAGGTTCGGCATTGCGCTGCTGCACAATTAAATTAGGCGACACGCCCTGTAATGCCTGGGTGGCATTCATTGCAGGCTTGCCTTCCAATGCTGCAGCATTCACCTGGTCTACTGCTCCTGTTACACTGGATCTTTTCTGGGTGCCGTAGCCTACTACGACCACATCACTCAGCACCTGTGCACTTTCTTTGAGGACAATGTTGATTTCCCTTTGATTGTTGATGGCCTTCTCCAATGTCTCAAACCCGATATAGCTGAACACGAGGATACCCGTTCCGCTGGGTACAGAAAGGCTGAACCGCCCATTCTGATCGGTTACAGCACCGGTAGTTGTCCCTTTGAGCCTTACACTTACGCCGGGAAGAGCCGCTCCGGTATTGTCGGTTACTTTTCCGGAAACAGGAAAAGCTATGGGCACGGCCATTTGGGGCAGAGCGGTGATGGTTACCGTTTTTTTGTTGATGAGGTAACTGAAAGGCTGTCCCGCCATACAGCTTTCCAGCACTTGTTCTATTGATGCATCTTTCAATGCTACCGATACGGGCTTCGCTTTTTTCAGTAACTGGGTACTATACAAAAAATCAAAGCCGCTTTGCTGCCTGATATTCAGGAGCACATCTTCGAGTGCCGCATCCTTATACCGGAGGGTAATTTTTTGTGCGTATGTACTTGCACTTACCTGTAACACAGCTAAGAAGAGCAAGATGCACGTAATTTTGATCATACGGACAATTTTGAGCGTTACACAGGAATTCCACCTGCTTAATGCAGTAAAATTTTTATACATTTGGTCGTTAAGTTTAATTTATATTTGGTTGTTTACTCCATCTGCAGTTATCTTGACCCAGAGTTTCTCTGGCTGACCAGGGCGGTGCAAACGCACCTGGTCTTTTATTTGATAACCGTAATCCTTTGTTTAAGCCATTACAATTACCCTCCTTCCTTCAATTTTAAAATGTACCAATCCTGTTAATTCAAGACCCTTTAACAGTTCGTCAAGGTCTTTATCCCTGGAGTATATCCCTCCAAAGGTTTTATTGCTCATATTCCCTCTGTATTCGATATCAACATCATACCACCTGCTGATCTGTTCCATAATTTCCCTGACACTATCATCCTGAAACAGGAAATAACCATTCTTCCAGGCCATGACTTTGTTAAGGTTTACTTTGGCTACATCGAAATGCTGCCCGGCATTCAGCGTTCCCTGTTGCCCGGGTACAAGCAGTACGCTTTGTGACAGGTGCGACAGGCGTACAGAACCTTCGAAAAGGGTAGTATTAGGGGCAGAGGCATTGCCGTAAGCGCTGACATTAAAGTGGGTACCTAAAACGGCCACCTGCATATTTTCAGCCGTAACAGTGAAGGGTTTGTGTTTATTTTTGGTGACCTCAAAATAGGCTTCTCCCTGAAGCTCTACGCTGCGGTATTTGCCCGTAAACTCAAGCGGATAGGTTAGTGAGGAGGCTGAGTTGAGCCATACCAATGTCCCGTCAGGGAGGCTGACTTTATAGTTTCCACCCCGGGGAACGGTAATGGTATTGGTTGCATTTCCTGATGTAGTATTTTGTTGGGGGGAATAGGCTATAGCGCCATCTGCCGACTTTCTGATGATTGCATTGTCTTTCGTGGATATCACTCCGTTCTTTACATCATCGAGATTGACTAGGGAACCGTCTGATAATGTTAGTGTAGCTCTGTTACGTCCAGGTTTAATGCTACTTTTTACACTGCCTGTTCCGGCCGTCTGTATGGTGCCTTTTAACTTAGTGCTGAGAGAATGGAAAACCATGAGGCTCAGTGCCCCTGCGAGCAGCAATACTGCCGCAGCTTTAAATACTGCATTTAAGCGGAAAAGCCTGGCTTTTGGCCTTTGCAGACTCTGGTCAATACGCGCATATATATTGTGCTTCTGCAAGGTTTCTTCTTCATTGAGAACTGAAGCGTCTTGATTGTGCAACTTGAAATCATCCTGATAAGCATATAAGCGCTGTTCCTCTTCGGCAGAGCATAATCCGGAAATGTATTTTTCATATAGTAAGATATACTCTTCGGCGTTCATATCAATTGGTTAGTTTTTATATAGAGATAGAAAAACGTATTGCACACACATACTTCTGAAAAAATATTTTCAGTCAGGAGATCCCCCATAAGCATTCATAATGACTCATTATGGGTTCATCGAATCAAAAACGCAGCATACAGCGTGGTCTTTACGAAAACTATTGTTAAGTTTAAAAACCAAATATGAATAGCGTCGACTTATCTGATCAGGAACTATGGCTGCAAGTAACAGCAGACAGCGATAGTGCGTTTGTCATTTTATATAACAGGCATTGGAAAACGCTACTCAAAACAGCCCACTTTTACCTGAAAGACACCTCTTTAGCAGAGGAAGTGGTGCATGACGTCTATGTTGTACTATGGAACAGGCGCAAGTACCTGAAAATAGACAGCTTTCAAAATTATATTTATATCACAGCCCGCTATCATGTATTCAAAAAATTAAAGGAGGCGAAACGCTCACCGATCGACTACGTGGAGGAGTATAAAGAATTGCCTGCAAATATTGCTTCTTCCGGAACAACAGAAAAGCTATTGGAAGAAGACTTCGAAACAGAATTAAAAACTCATCTGAACGGATTGCCTAAAAGATGCGTGGAGATATTTCTCTTAAGCCGGATAAACCAGCTGTCCAATACTGAAATTGCAGAAAGGCTGGGAATTTCGAGATTTACTGTGGAAAATCAGATTACACATGCGCTGAAGCACCTGCGCACACAAATCAGCAGCAGAGCTATCAACAATTAAGTTGCTGTCACATTACACGATCGTCTTTACTGAAAGAATAACCTAACTATTAATAGTTAAATCCGGCTCTTTCGTGAGTTTAGCAGTGCTGATACCTGATGGATCATGGCGTCTCCGATTTGCTGTCAGCCAAAGGTTCTTATTAATAACCCCCTACTTTTAAACACATTACAAGAAAAAAAAACAAAGGAACGCTGATTAATAGTATAGAATTAATATTAACTTAAAGAACTCGGAGTATGTTTGTATCAAATCCCATCCCGAAATATGAAACAATCGCTACTCACTACATTTTTTATGCTAATGTTATTACTCTCCTTTAAAGAGAGTAAAGCTCAGACAGGATCGGTTAAAGGAACTGTGACCAATTCAAAAGGCAATCCAATAAGAGGAGCTACAATTTTTATCAGCGGAAGCCCCTCCAGTACAGCAGCAGGGAATTCGGGAAGTTTTTCTTTGTCAAATATTAAAGCGGGCAACCAGACACTCAGGGTAAGCCATCAGGGATTTACCACCTATACTATAAAATTAACTATAAAACCCGGGATAACAGAAAGCCTGGAGATCAGGCTGGTTAATGAGGACCATGAACTTGGTGAGGTGGTGATCAGTACACAAAAAAGAAGGCAGACCAGTATTGAAGTACCCGTTGCGGTCTCTGCACTCAGTGGCACAGCTTTGCAGAAACTGAATATTACCGAATTTGATGCATTGGCACAGTATATCCCCGGACTTCAGATCCAGCTGCAAAGTCCCAATAACCCTGGATTTGTAATCAGGGGGATTACATCAGATGATGGTGATTCCAGGACACAGCCTCGCGTATCTGTATTTCAGGATGGCGTTTCGATTTCCAAATCGCGTGGTGCGGTAGTAGAGCTTTTTGATATGGAACGTATCGAAGTTGTAAAAGGACCGCAGGGAACACTTTTTGGCCGTGGCGCACAAATAGGTGCGGTAAACCTTATTCAGAACAAGCCCGTCGATGAATTTAAAGCAGAGATAAACCTGGGATACGGAAATTATAATCAGAAAATCGCCAATGGCTTTATTAATACCCCTGTAATAGATGGAAAATTGATTAACCGCTTTTCAATGGCCTATAATGAAAGAGATGGCTTCATCAAAAACCTATCGGGCGGCAGGCTCAATGGTAAAAACACCATTGCTTTTCGTGATATTATTCGCTATATCCCCGGAAAAAATACTACCGCAGACCTGATTTTGAATTACCAGCATGATGATTATCCGGGTACCAGCTTCAAGAGCAAAAAATATGCGCCCGCAGGAGGAGATACAGATCCTAACTCTTCCGCTGATCTGGAACAGGGTGAAAACCTCTATATCAAACGCGATGTATTCGGCCCAACATTGTTAATCAACCACACCATCTCCCCTAAATTGTCATTCAGCTCTACCACAGCCTACAGGCACTTTAAAGCAGATGAATCTTTTGATGCAGACGGTACCGCAGCACCTGTTCTCTGGCTATCGGAAATATCTACCGGCGATCAGGTGAGCCAGGAGCTAAGACTAAATTACAATGCCAGGAAATTCTCTGGATTTTTAGGAGGAAGCTATTTTTACGAAGATGGATCGCAACGTGTGCCTTTGCGTACTGATGAAAGAAGTTTATATGTTGCAGCAGTTCAGCCTCAGCTATATTCGCAATTCAGTGCGCTATTAGCCAATTATCCTACGCTGCCAGATGCGTTGAAGCAGGGCATATTAAACCTTTTTGCACCTCAGCCCTTACTGGTCAATGGCAAACCAACATTGGTGAATCAATTACCGGACCTGAGTGCATTGGCCGCATTGCCTCTGCCAGCACAATATGCACAACTGGTTGCCCTGTTATCAAATGCACCCCTAAATGCAATGCACGAGGAAGAAAGCACAAACTATGGTAAAACAGGGGCAGCAGAGTTATTTGCCGACGGAACTTATAAGGTGACTAATCAGCTTTCCCTTACGGGCGGAATAAGAGGTACTTATGAGAAATTAACAGGTGCCTATAGATCTGACCCTGCTGCCGGAAATAGTGTCCTTGGCTTGCTGCTGACGGGCACACCAAATATATTATCCGTCATTTCTGACGGTAAGATATCTGCCAGCAAAGATTATTTTTCTTACGTTGGCCGCTTCGCAGCAAATTACATGTTTGAACGTAATAACATTTATGCGACTATCTCACGTGGCAGGCGTCCCGGAGTAATTGATATTACGCCCGGAGAAACCCGTTTTTTGAAACCTGAGATCGTATGGAGCTATGAAGCTGGTATTAAAGGAAGCGTGGCGGATAGCAGGTTAAATTACGATTTTACTGCTTATTATTATGACTGGAATAATTTTCAGACAAGTACATGGGAAGTTACAGAAACCGGTGCATTAAGGTCTGTACCTAATGATGCTGGTAAAGCTAATAGCCTTGGGTTAGAGACGGGCGTTCGTTATAATTTCCTTAAAGAGATGAGTGTTTTCGCTAACTATGGATTTATCGATGCCAGGTTTAATGACCACGATTCTAAAGGTGCCGACCAGGAATATGCAGGGAACACTTTCCGCTTAACACCAAAACACACTTTTTCTGCCGGTCTGGATTTAAATTTCAGTACCGGAAAAACAAGCTCCATATTCTTCAGGCCAAGCTACTCTTATAAATCAAAAGTCTATTTCGAAGATACAAACAGGGAAGACTTGAGTCAGCCAGGATTTGGTATCGTAAATTCTACACTGGGTTACCATGTAGACGCAAAAAACAAATATGAGATCTCCGTATTCGGAAAGAACATTTTCGATAAAAAGTATATTATCGACGCCGGTAACTCTGGCGATGCAATTGGATTGCCAACCTTTATTGGTGGACAGCGTGTATTATATGGAGTGATGTTAAAAGTTGGATTTTAATACAATCAATTATGTTATGCACCAATACTGCACCAGAAGAATTTATGAAAGTACTCATCCCTGTAATTATCAGCAAGGGTAAAACAGCACGGTTTGCGGCTGAAATATTGAGATTAAACGCTCCCGGATAGCTGGGTTTTATATAATCCAGATGATGACGGACAATATTATTACTGGAAGCGTCATATAGTATGGCGCTTCCAGTAATATCGCCTAAGCTGCTATGCAGCAGATTATTTATATTTTTTCAATCCTGGATAAGCTTTCAGGTCTAATGGTACAATAGAAATAGCGGCACCACCACCTTTTGCCAGGTTAATTTTCAGCTGCACTTTGCTATCTACCACAAAACGCTCAATCTGGTAAGCTTCAGGGTTATTTTTCCAGTCCGCATTTTTACCATCTTTGTAAATAGTTGCCATATATCGGGTGCCTTTATCCAGGAAATTCAATGGAATGACCGAGACTCTTGCATTTTCATCCGTTATCGCACCTATAAACCAGTTAGCAGTACCTTTTTCTTTTCTGGCAGTAGTGATATAGTCCCCAGGCTCAGCTTCAACAATTTTAGTGTCATCCCAGTCAACAGCCACATCTTTTATAAATTGAAAAGCATCAGGATGAGCCTCATAGTTTTCGGGAAGATCTGCCGCCATCTGGAGTGGGCTGTATAACACTACATACAGTGCCAATTGCTTAGCAAGAGTAGTATGGACCTGACGTGCAGTATCGAGATGCGCATACCCTTTAAGTTTAAAAATTCCAGGCGTATAATCCATTGGGCCACCGATGAACCTTGTAAAAGGCATTATCGTTTCATGTTCCGGCTGATTGCCTTTGCTAAACGCATTGTATTCATTTCCACGCCCTGCTTCTGAAGCCATCCAGTTTGGATAGGTGCGGTGCAGGCCTGTAGGCCTGTTAGATTCATGTGAGTCTACCATCACCTTATAATCAGCAGCTTTTTGTGCAATACGTGTATAATGGTTAATCATCCACTGGCTATCATGATGTTCTCCACGCGGAATAATCATCCCTACATATCCTGTTTTTACTGCAGGATAGTGGAATTTGTTCATCAGGCGAAAAGCCGTATCAGCATATCTTTCATAAGTTGTTGCTGCGCCGGCAGTTTCATTATGCATAATCATTTTAACACCCTTAGCAGCGGCATAATCTGTAACCTCTTTAATGTTAAAATCCGGGTAAGGGGTAGTGAAGTCAAAAGGTTCTTCTTTCCAGTTCCCAAACCAATCTTCCCAGCCGGTATTCCATCCTTCAACCAAGACACCTGCGATGCCGTTTTTTGCAGCAAAGTCTATATATTTTTTTACATTGGGTGTATTTGCACCATGCTTTCCATTATTGATCAGATGCCCTTCAGCATCAACGTCATCAAGGCTGTTTGCATATCTCCACAGTGTTTTATCAGTTTGCATTTCCCACCATACACCAACAAACTTCATTGGCTTGATCCATTGGGTATCTTTAATCACAGAAGGCTCATTCAGATTCAGGATAATCTTCGATGTGAGGATATCTGCTGCATGATCGCTGAAGATGACAGTACGCCATGGCGTTTTGAATGGTGCCTGTAGATACGCTTTATGTCCCAATGCATTCGGCACCAGCATGGCTGATAATTTAAAGTCGTTTTTATCTACATGTAACTGCATTGCCGGGAAATTGACCAGTGCTGCTTCATGAATATTGATATATAAGCCGTTATTTGTCTTAAGCATCAGAGGTGTTGCAGCGCCGGTACTGTCTTCTACAAACTTAACCCCTATATCGCTGCCTTTACCCAGTACATTTTTGGTGTTTATCTCACTTAGTTTTGAAGTGGTGTATTCATATTCATTGGTATCATAATCTGCCGGAATCCACCATGCTTTATGATCTGCCGACATATTGAATTCTGTCAGCTCTTTAGAGATGATGAAATAATCGAGATTTTCCTGATGAGGGAACTCGTACCTGAAGCCTACGCCGTCTTCAAATACCCTGAACACAATATTGATTAACCTATTGGGCTTCTCTTTTTGTTTTAACTGAACAGTGAGCTGCTGATAATGGTCGCGGATTTCTTTTACCTCGCCCCACACAGGTTTCCAGCTGTCGTCAACAGCCCGCTGGGTGCTATTGATAATTTCGAATCCCTTACTGAATGGAGCATCATTAACTAATTCAAACCCCATTTGTGAGGGTTTTATAACTACCTTATCACCAAAGAATACGGCATATTGTGGCTGTCCATTTCCATCCAGCTTAAATTCAAGGTGGACTTTTTTCATGTTGATTTTAATTACCCCATCATCATTTGCATTCGCTGTACTTAAAATAAAAAGAAAGAGTAAAAGGGTAAAAGTGTATTGTTTCATATGTTTATCAGCTATTTTATAATCCGGTTATTCACCCGGTTTCTTTACTTACGTAAATAGTACCAAAGAAAGCATAATAATTTTCAGCCTGCAATGCTCCAAATCAGAATATAGATAAACATGTCGTCACAAATAAATAAGAGACTAATAATGAAACAATTACACTGAAGACAAATTAAGCAAAATATAGAAAATAGAACAGTACAAAGGCCAAAGGACACGGTTATTTCAGGGGTATCATCCGGCAAGGTCTTTTTCAGGGATTTCTTTTAAGGTCATCCTAAAAACCAAACCTAAAATAAATCCGCTCAAAAGTCCTCCGATGTGAGCTGCATTATCAATACCTCCTGTAATTCCCATCAATAAATTGAAACCAATAAATATCAGCGTACTTGTCAGAAAGGCCTTTCCAAATTCCGGCGTAAATACTTTTGTAATAATTAAGGCTAGAAACATACCATAAAGTCCAAAAATTGCTCCGGACGCGCCAACGCTGACTGTTGCAGGATACCACCATATACTAGCACAACTTGCTAAAATACCTGTCAGCAGGTATAGAGCCAAATACCTCCACCTGCCAAGCAAGGGTTCTAAAAAAATCCCAACAAACAACAGGCCGTACATATTTGTTAAAACGTGCATTAATCCTCCATGCAAAAACATATTTGTCAGCAACCTCCACCATTGTCCATCAGCGACCAAAGGCCTGAAGTTAGCACCTACTGCAAGTAAGTCCTTGCTCTGAAATGAAATAAAGCCATAGCCTGAAAAAAATAGTATTAAGTAAACTACAATATTCAGGTAGATCAAAATCTGAGTAATAAAACTAGCCTCATGAAGCCTGAGAACTTCCCAAAGGGCTTTAAGTTCATTCCTTCTTACATGTCTGCCTTTTTCGATAAGCGCCAGTTTACGGTTATCAAACTTCGGAATCAAAATCATGATCAGCCAAACGAAAGCCCCAATTCCAAAAGAACCCAATATCCAGAAGAAAGAATTACCTGTTCTATTTTCAAAAGGCTCATTTACTGCCAGAAATATATTGCCACTGTTTAAAATGTGTTTTGGACATTTTTTGATGGCTTCATTGAAGCCTTCTTCTGAATCTGTATGTCCCACATGTTCGAGGTATACAAATTCGTTTACATTTTTATGGTTAAAATCTATCTGGCTTTCCCTCACAAATTCATTGTATTCTTTTTCTTTTTCCTGAGGACCAAGCTTATTGCTTATTTGCTTACTATATATTATTCCTAATACACCATGACAACTGACGTTTGAAGTATCCCGACCAATCTTCAAAATCGGCATCACTACATAAAGCTTCATATCGAAATGTTCGTTGTATCTGCCACTTACCTCAAAACCAGAATGGACACCAATCCTGACTTTATCGATATAAAAATTTTTCAGGGTATAATACTTTGTTTGTCTATGTTCACCTATCTGATTAATATCACTAAGCTTGGTTATTTTTCCTGTGGCCTTTTCTACATAACTTTGTGCAATTATTGTTGGAACAGAGAGGATAATCCATAAAATGACGATATAGAAGTCTATCCAGGACCCTTGCTTTTTCTTAAGATTTAGAAGTTGAAGTTTCGGCCTCAGGTAGAACCAAATTGGAATTCCTGGAATTAAAATTGGCCCTATGAAGTTGACAATGATCTCTTTAATTGAAAAAAGTTGAAGATTAATTATTAAGAGCCAATTTAAGAAAGTATAAAACGCACATAAAATAAATGCACTCAATAAAAAAGGAATATAGAGCGTCTTGATTTTAGATATTTTTTGCATGAGTAGGCTAATGATTTAGATCGGCTAAAAACTTCTTACATCAATTATTCCCAGAACAAACATGCAAAAAAATCTGATATTAATCCCTACTACATTACAAATTGGAAGTATTCGCACCGTAGCGAATCGTAAGAATTCAGAATTTATACCCCTATTCTTAGATAATTTTATGGAATTCATATCCCGTCAACATCATTTATAAAAATGATAACCATGAAAGTTCAATCTCTTTTCCCCGTATTGGCTGCTATAATATTGATGAGTGGCTGTGTTCAAAATAAAACTGACAATGCCGCTTCAACAAGTTCAAAAGTAAAGACGGTACCTGCTTCGACCTGCTACATGGCTATAGACGGGAGGGATACTGCAATGCTTAACCTTAAAACAGAGGGGAAGAAGGTTACCGGACTTCTATTCTTCAATTATTATAAAAAGAATAAAACGCTGGGCAGCATTAAAGGTAGTTTCGAGAGAGATACACTCCTGGCAGATTATCTTTTGACTGTTGATCATCAAAAGACGATCTACAGGAATCCAATCGCCTTCCTTAAAAAGGATGGGAAGCTAATTATGGGAGTTGGCATCATAGAAACAGCCTGGGGCAGAAACTACTTTAGCAAAAATATACCTATAGATTACAAGAATGGCAGGTTTGTTTTTAAAGAGGTCAGCTGCAAATCACTAAAGGGCCTGGAGGCTATGCAAATTGCTCTGGAGAAATCGGGATCTGTATTTTCTCTAAAATAACTTATTTCGTACTACAAAACATGCCTGATCATGAATAATTCCCTATCCTAATGTAAACTGAGCAGGCCACCGTTTAATACTTTTTCATAAACAGCAATGCGATGAGTCCTCAGTTTATAGGGTATTTTTTCCTTGCTATTGCTCATCTGAAAGCCTATAGCTTTTGATTCTTTTATAGGCATGTGGCAGTCAATGCAGTTTTTAGTTAGTAAAACCTGGTTATTTTTTGCGATTTTATTATGCTGCACGTCCTGGTGGCAGCTGATGCACTTTTGAGAATAGATCTCGGGACTTAACTTTGCACCACTATGTACATCATGACATGAGATACATTCGGCCTTGCCTATTTTATAACAAAGGCTTGCTTCCAAAAGCTGCTTCTGCTTGCCATGAACATCAGCATCTTCGCCAGTGTAATTATTATATTGAGGTAGAGTCTTCAAGGTATCCCCTGGTTTAAAAGAAAACGTGGAATTAAGGGTTTGTAATGCCGTACCGGAATGGCAAACACCGCACATATCTATTCTCCTGTTTAAAGCAAGGGATTTATAACTGACCATATAGTTCGCCTTTTTCACCAATGGGTTTTCTTCATGGAACTCGACATGTTTTGCTGCGGGACCATGGCAGCGTTCACAGTCTATGCCCGCTATCAGTGACCCTTTGATAAACTCCTCTTCAATATTGAAATTATCACTCTGAATAATCTTTTTGTCTACATAAGAGCTGTGACACTCCATACAGCGCGAGATGATTGGTCTGCCGAAATAAATCTGGTCTGTCGGAAAGCCGGGGCTATTTACCCATTGATGCTCTTTAGTCAGATAGTTAAGAGGCATCTGCATCAGTTTATTACCATACCAAAAGGCGAATGTATAGGCACTTATTCCGGCACCGAACACCATGTCGATATGCTCTTCTTTTCTGTTTTTTCCATCTACATAAGCAATCTGGTATAAGCCCGGTTCACGTTTCTCAACGCCTACTTTTGTATGATCATTAAAAAGGAAAGTGCCTTCCGGAAGGTTTAAACTATCAATAGAACTGGGTTTTGACAGTACTCTTGATGCATTGAAATGTGCATTATGGATGTATGAATCTCCAATGCTCTTATGGCATTTTATACAGGTCTCACTACCTGCGTACGCCAATCCCCTGCTATCTTTTTTCTCAACTTTGGTACAAGTCACCATAGCTACGACGAAAGAAGCCAAAATAGCAAATATGATAAGAAAACGCCGCAGGCCCATAAATACATTTGGTTAAACAAAAAGATAAAGAATCTACTATCTAAAGTAATCAAATGATTCGATTTAATTACTTTAGATAGTAGATTAACTTATTTATCCACCACAGCTATCGGGTTAGCAATTATCACTTATAAAGCCTTTGCTTTAACATTACGCCTGAAAAGTATAAACTATATTACGACTTGCATTTTGTTTATCATTAATACGCTTTAAGTGATCCTGGAACAAATTATTCTCACTTTGGCCATCAGCAAACAATACAGCACGTTTATATTGCTCTTTCGCTTGGACAAAGTTTTGTTGTTCCTCAGCATACAAACCCAGACTCTCATAAATGCTGGCTTTACAAACACCAGGAACCGTTAATGCGTTTTCAGCAATGTGCTGAATTATTTTGTGCATTTTCAGCACGATACATAGCTTTAAATAATGTTCATAAACATCAGGAAATTCGGCTTCAAGGGCTATACATTTTTTATAATAATAGCCTGCTGCCTGATAGTTTTTAAATTGATAGTAATAAAAACTTCCAAGTTGATAATATGCCCTTGCATATTCGGGTTCTTCAATAATAATTTCATGAAATAAGTGAAGGGCTTTTGGCAGCTCTCCGTAATTTAATTCATCAATTGCCTGCAAGTATTTTTCTTCGACAGTATATAAAATGTCCATAAGGATATCGTGTATTTGGTAATGACTGAAACAGCCTTAGCAAATGGATTTTAATAATAATTGATTTTGATCAGACCTTAGCCTTCTAATTAGTAAAGGGGCTAATAGCTGGAGAGAAAACAAAAATCCACACCCAGCCTCGCTAACCAGAAAGACTGGTTATCCCGATTTTTTTGGATATGTTTAATATTTAGCATGATCGTATTTTTTACAAAGATAGAAAAATATTCAAAAAGACGAATCTTATTTATCGGCAAATACAAAGCAATCACCTCATATTGAATGGACTAGCAGCAATTGCAGGAATTTAAGGATGGGGCAATTAGTATATATTCAGTTTGAATACCAGATATTGAGATGACGGTAACTACACAGTAACATGCATTAAAGCGTACCATATACTAGAGTTAACCCTTCGATATTAGATAAAAGAAATATAGAAAAGGCCAAAGCTTATATCAACTACCCAGCCTATTTTACTAGCTAGACAACCTCCAATTCCATTATTTAGTAATGAGGCAACTATATAGAAATGGATATACTGTTGCGCGGGATTTATTTATATTTGCGCCACAAATATAAGTTTACCTGATTTGAAAGCTAAAGCCATATTACTCTTCCTCCTGGTGACCTGTAGCGCTACATATGCAGAGAGTAGTACCGACTCCATTTTTAAAGCTCTCCATAAGGCTATTCAGGAAAAAAACCAATATGCCCAGCAAAAGCAAGATAGAATTGCAGCATTGAAACGAATTGTATTTGCGGAACGATCACCTTTGAAAGTATATGCGGCAAATCAAAACCTGTATGAAGAGTATAGAAAATTTAAGATAGACTCAGCAATATCTTTTGTGGGCAGGAATTTGAAGATAGCCCAGCATTTAAAAGACCGCGAATTAGAGGCGACAGCACAGATCCAGCTGGCAGAACTATATTCCTCCTCCGGGCAATACAGAGAGTCAGAAATAGCCTTCAGGCAAGTACGCAAAGCAGCATTGTCTAAAAAAATACGCGCAAATTATTACGAAGCTTATATTCAGTTTTTTGAACACTATGCTACCAATAGCCATAGCGAAACTTACGGTAAGCAAGCTGAAATATATCGCGACTCTCTGCTAGCTGTACTCAGTCCCACATCGGTCGAATATAAAATACACCTTGTCCAAAAAAACATTTATAACGGCAGGTTAGGCCAGGCCCAAAAAGAACTATTGTCATTGTTAGAAACAATGAAAAAAAGGGATAAGGATTATGCTATGGCGGCCTATCTTTTAGCAGAGATCTATAAAAAACATCATGATTTAGCACAGCAAAAGCGATACTTTGCTATTGCTGCAATAACCGATATCAAAAATGCCATTAAAGACAATGCAGCTATACAAAATCTTGCGCTAATTTATTATGAAGCAGGCGATATCGATAATGCTTACAGGTATACCCGATCAGCTATTGAAGATGCCATATTTTGTAACGTACAGTTTCGAACGCTGCGAATGTCAGAACTGTTTTCTATTATAAATACAGCTTATTCAGAAAAAGAAGGGGCACAAAAAAAAGAGCTGAAAAGTTACCTCATATTAATCACTTTGCTTTCTGTTTTTCTGACAACTGCCATTATCTACCTCTACAGGCAGATGAAAAAGATATTCCGCATCAAGGAAGAGCTTGACCACAGTGCCCGGAAACTATTCAGCCTAAATCAGGAAATCAGGGAAACTAACGTTTGCCTCAATGAGATCAACGTGAAATTATCAGAAGCGAACCAGGTAAAGGAAGT
This sequence comes from Sphingobacteriales bacterium, assembly GCA_015655115.1. GTDB lineage: Bacteria > Bacteroidota > Bacteroidia > Sphingobacteriales > Sphingobacteriaceae > Pedobacter. Next base: position 1,980 of record JAATFQ010000036.1, on the reverse strand, counting down.
TTACATTGCCCAGTTCTTTGACCTCTGCTCAACCTATATCGATAAGTTGGAGAATTACCGCAAAACGTTAAATAAAAAAGCCAGCGAAAAGCACCTGGATGAATTATTTAAAATGCTAAGATCAAATACGGTAGTGAATAATGAAGCAGAAGCTTTATACAAGGTTTTCGACGATGTGTTTTTAAAGCTTTACCCAAATTTCATCAATGAGTTTAACGCTTTACTTATTCCAGAGGAGCAGGTTACAGTTAAAGCTGGCGAATTGCTGAATACCGAACTTCGCATTTTTGCCCTGATCCGTCTGGGCATTACTGACAGTGTAAAAATTGCAGCATTTTTACGCTATTCTCTTAGTACCATTTACAATTACAGAACCAAGACCCGCAACAAAGCAGTGGTATCCCGTGATGACTTTGAGAAAAGGGTAATAAAAATCGGCATATTGCCGGTTACCCAATAAATCCCATTCTTCTATTACTACTTTTTCTTACAAACGCAGAAGATATTACACTCTGTAAATCAGCTAGATAAACATCGCGTTCAACTACTTTTTATTACCAAAGCTATCATGTTACAATTTATCTTTGTAGCTTTAGTTAAATAATCTGCCTATAAGCAGATCATTCACCTCTTTACAGGTCCGCAATAAGAGTGGAACCTATAATTATTATTCCTTGATATGAAAAAATACTTATTGTTCTTCAGTTTACTGTTTATTCTTGAAAATGTAAAGAGCCAAACTCTTGAAAAAATGCAATGGTACAATGAACCGGAAAAATGGGAAATTAAAAATAAAAGCCTCACAATGACGGTAACGCCAAAGAGCGATTACTGGCGGATATCGCATTACGGTTTTACGGTTGATGATGCCCCGTTTTACTACACAACCTATGGCGGTGAATTTGAAGCTAAGGTAAAATTAACGGGTGCATATAAAGTCCGCTTTGACCAGATGGGCCTTATGATACGCACAGATCACAAAAACTACATTAAAACAGGTGTTGAATTTGTTGACGGCAAGTTCAATGTCAGCACTGTTGTTACCCACAACAAAAGCGACTGGAGCGTAACGACATTAGACAAAGTTCCGCCCTTTATATGGATCAAAATTGTGCGCAGGCTAGATGCCGTTGAAATATTCTACTCTCTTGACGACAAGACTTATATCATGACGCGTAATGCACCGCTGGATGACAATGCACCCGTTATGGTAGGATTAATGGCAGCATGCCCTGACGGTGATGGATTTGAGGCCAAATTCGAAAACTTTTCAGTTAAGCACCTGCCTGACCAGCGTCGCTTGGAATGGCTAAAAGCACATCAGTAAATACCACTAAAAGGCTTACATTCCGATATCAAATTATAAGTTGCCAAATATCAATCATGAACAATACCATACCAAATTACAAGCCGCATTACCTCATTTTAGACGGGTTACGCGGTGTCGCTGCCCTCATCGTCGTTGCCTTTCATATTTTTGAGACGCATGCTACCAGTCATCTCAACCAGATTATCAATCATGGTTATCTGGCTGTCGATTTCCTCTTTCTGCTTTCAGGATTTGTTATCGGTTATGCATATGATGATCGCTGGCAGAAAATCACAATAGGTACTTTTTTTAAGCGCAGGCTTCAGCGGCTTCAGCCGATGGTTGTTATGGGTATGATCATAGGTGCAGCGTGCTTCTACTTCTCTGATTCGGCCATGTTCCCGCTCATACATACTGTTCCTTTTTGGAAAATGCTTTTAGTGATGTTTATAGGCTTCACCCTCATCCCAGTACCAATTTCCATGGACATCAGGGGCTGGCAGGAAATGCACCCACTAAATGGCCCGGGCTGGTCACTTTTCTTCGAGTACATAGCAAATATCCTATATGCAATCGGGGTGAGAAAACTATCCAAACCAGCATTAGGGATTCTTGTAACACTGGCTGCAGTTGCGCTGATCCATTACGCGGTAACCAGCAAAACCGGCGAT
>JAATFQ010000129.1 GCA_015655115.1 Sphingobacteriales bacterium | reverse complement strand
GGAGAGAAGATGCGCGAATGGTTAAATAAACTGATTAAGAGTGCCTCGAAGTTCGATTTTCCTATTCACCGCTCTTATAATGAGCTGACAGAGCAGGAACAGCGATTAATATGGACAGGCAATAAATATTTTGAAGGGCTGGATGCTTTTTTTGAAGAGCTGGAAACGCAGACTTATAAGATCCAATACCGTGTAATGTTATCGCGTTACCGCGGAAAAACAATTTGCCCTGATTGTAAAGGGTCGCGACTGCGTAAAGATGCTTCGTATGTGAAAATCGGAGGTAAATCTATTATAGATATTGTGCTGATGCCTTTATCGTCTATTCAGAATTTCTTTGACACGCTGGAGCTTTCGGAAACGGACCAGAAGATTTCCAAGCGTTTACTGGCCGAAGTGGTTAGCCGTGTGCTTTACCTTAATAATGTAGGGCTGGGGTATTTAACGTTGAACAGGCTGTCTAATACGCTGTCTGGTGGAGAATCTCAGCGCATTAACCTGGCGACATCTCTGGGCAGTAGCCTTGTAGGCTCTATTTATGTGCTGGATGAGCCAAGTATAGGTCTACATCCCAGGGATACCAACAAGCTGATCGAGGTGCTGGAGTCATTACGGAATGTGGGCAACACGGTAATCGTGGTGGAGCATGAAGAGGAAATGATGAAAGCTGCCGACCATATCATCGATATTGGACCGGAAGCGGGTACGCATGGAGGGAACCTCGTTTTTAGCGGTACCTATGAGCAGATCATTAAAGATAAAAAAAGTCTGACGGGGATGTACCTGTCCGGCAGGGAGCAGATTGCTATTCCTGCAAAGCGCAGGGCATGGGCCGACCATATTTTAATTAAAGGGGCAAGGGAGAATAACCTGAAAAATATAGAAGTGAAGTTCCCTCTTGGGATATTCACGGTTGTGAGCGGTGTTTCCGGATCGGGAAAAACCAGTCTGGTGAAGAAGATTCTATATCCTGCTTTGCAGAAAGCAATAGGCAATTATGCAGGAGAACAGACAGGGTTATATGATGGGATCTTCGGGAACTATGACCTGGTGAGCCAGGTGGAAATGGTAGACCAGAACCCTATCGGGCGCTCGTCGAGGTCTAATCCTGTAACTTATGTTAAGGCATGGGATGATGTGCGTGCCTTATTTTCGGCCCTTCCGGTATCAAAAGCTGCCGGACTGAAGCCTGCTGCCTTTTCTTTTAATGTTGAAGGTGGCCGTTGTGATGTTTGTCAGGGTGAGGGAGAGGTGAAGATTGAGATGCAGTTTATGGCTGATATCTATCTGCCATGTGAAACCTGTGGCGGCAGAAGGTTTAAACAGCAGGTACTTGATGTAACTTATCAGGATAAAAATGTGGCTGATATCCTTGACCTGACTATTGAAGAAGCGGTGGAGTTCTTTAAGAATGAGCCTAAGATCCTGAATAAGCTGCAGCCTTTGGTGGATGTAGGGTTGGGGTATGTACACCTCGGACAATCGTCTAATACTTTATCTGGTGGCGAAGCACAGCGGATTAAGCTGGCCTCATTCTTAATAAAGGGAAATAATGCGCACAAGACGATGTTCATTTTCGATGAGCCGACTACGGGGCTGCATTTCCATGATATTAAAAAGCTGCTGATAGCACTGAATACTTTGATTGAACAGGGGAATACGATATTGGTAATAGAGCATAATATGGACATGATCAAATCTGCAGACTGGGTAATTGATATCGGTCCGGAGGGTGGCGACAAAGGCGGGAACGTTGTGTTTGAAGGCACACCGGAAGATCTGGTACATGCATCTACATCTTATACAGCAAAGTATTTAAAACTGCATTTAAAATAATTCTATATATTCGTCCATGCTTCTTTTAACACTATTCCTGGGGTTAATCTTAAATGCAATAGGTTATATCCCACCAGGAAATATCAATTTGACTGTTGTGCAGATCACCATCAACAGGGGCATAAAACAGGCCCTTAATTTTATATTCGCCTTTGCTGCTGTGGAGTTGCTTTTTACTTTCGGAGTTATGCGTTTTGTACGCTGGCTGGATAGTGAGATCGACTTTGGAGGTATTATAGATGGAGCAATGATAGTTGTTTTCCTGGTATTGGGGATCATTACCTGGCGGTCGAGGAAGCAGATGCCGAAAACAGATTATTCTGATAAGGATAGTATCAGATTAGGGATGTTGCTTGGGGTGCTGAACCCTATGCAGATACCGTACTGGTTATTTGTGGGTACTTATTTAATCTCGCACGACTGGATAGATACGGGTTATCTTTCTCTGGCTATGTTCAGCATCGGCTCTGCTATTGGTGCTGCATTGGCGCTCTATGGTTTTGCAAGGTTTTCTGCCTATATCAAAGACAAATTTACACTGAATAATTATACCTTAAACAGGGCTATTGCGATATTATTCTTTTCTTTATCGGGTTATCATATTATTAAACTGAGTTATATTTATCTGATTAAGCATTAGATGCGGTGTTTAACTGCAAGGCCGTATCATTAATCAAAATTGTACCTTGTAAACAGAATTTAATTTTGAGTAGCCTTTAATAAGAATAAAAAGGGCAATTTTCAATTTGAAAATTGCCCTTTTTTATTGAAATGAAGATCATCATAAAATATTATCTGGCAGCTGCGGAGCTAAATTAAATTACAAAACAACTTCATGGTTTTTCAGCTCCTTTTTTGGCGCTATTTTTTCATCATTATATATATATTTAATGGTGATGAAGCTACCATGATTTTATATTCATTGTGTTGTGTGGTTTGAAAAATCATGATGGTTTCCGGAATTCCACGTTCCATATTTTTTCGGCCCTGCGGCCGATAAACCAGAAAGATGCAGCGAGTACGGAAAAGAATAGTGCCTTATGCCAGCTGTCCCAGAAGTATTCGAAATAACGGGTGTACAGGTTGAGGAACAGGAAGGTAATACCAAACTCGCGCGCCACGTCGTCCCTGAACTTCAGTCCTGCGAAAATGCTGATCCCACACACGGCCGCAGAAATCAATGCCCAGTAGAAAAGGCTGATTTGCTTGATGCCATACCACTGGTCGAGCGTACCAAAATTCCCGAACACGGAGATCAGCCATAGTGATACGAACAGGTAAATCATTCCGCTGATATAAGTAGTGAGAAAGAAAAACTGAAATGACTTTACCTTTCTCAGCATTAGTGCCACAAGCGTAACCACGAGTCCGAAGAGGACGAACCTGAGCGGATAGTTCATCCCCAGGAAATATAAATTGTCGCGGGACATGTACCCGGTCTCGGTACCAAACCAGGCGCCAAGAGAGATCAGTACGAATACCCAGATGAGCCTTGACTTAAATATATTGGCCAGTATCCCGTAAATAAATACAGAAAATAAGATCAGTAAAGAGAAATGTGTGCCTCCGCTATTAATTGCTTTACCTAAGTAGGCAATGGCATTGGCGGTGAGCATTACTGCTGTGAAAATAATGGCATCGTTGCTGAAGACTTCCATGGGAAGAGATTTCCTGCGCCTGAAGCTAAGCCAATAGAGCAGTGCTGCAACTGCCGCAGACAGCAGGCTGATGATACCATCTGGCGTGTCGTACAACTTCTTCAGGTAATCCAGTATAGTATTGTCTATAAGCAGGGCGCCGAGTGAGATTACGCCGCAAGCCATGGCAATCCAGAATGAATACTGGGCAAGCCTGCGCCAGTCGAACGACTTAGCTTCATAACTTTCCTTGAGCCTGGCGACCTCGCTTTCGGAAAGCAGCTTTTCATCTTTCCAGTGTTCCAGCATTTCATCTAAAAAATCACTCTTCTCCTGGTCTATCTTCATTTTTAGTTTTCTTTAATAAGTCTGGGATCTTTTTAGTGTTTCCCACCACCCATACTATATCTTCATTTTCAAATACGATGTTGGAGTCGGGGTTTAAAATCCGTGTACCTTTTCTTTCTATGCCGACCACCAGTCCCTGTGTTTTTTCCCTGATACCCGAGTTCCTGATCGTTTGTCCCAGTACCGGCGAGTTACTGTTAATCACGACTTTCTGCAGCGTCATATCTTTTTTAGGGAAGGTATTTTCTTTGTTATCATTCCCGCTTTCAAAAAGATCCTTTACCGCTGCCAGCTGATCATCAGTACCGATAAGCATCACTTTATCATTCGGATACAAGCGTTCATCACGGCTTGGGGTGGGGATCATCATTTTCCCACGCTCAATCATAGCAATATTTACGCCGTATTTTTCCCTTACGGCAAGCTCTATCAGTGATTTCCCGACCAGTACAGATTCTGGTGCTACGGTAATCTCCGACAAGTGGGCATCCCATGGCAGTATTTCTGGCTGTGCATTTTGTATTTCCCTGGCATTCAGGTTGTAAAGGAAGCGATTTTCCAGTGTATCATAGAAGCGCTGTAATTTTCTGGAGAAGATCGTCATCCCCGAAACAATCAGTGCCAGCGCAATCGTAATGGCTATCCAGGTATTATAAAACTGGAAAAGCAGAAAGCCGACGGCAAATATAGCCAGTCCGATTCTTAATACTTCCAGCGAAATCAGCGGTCCCCGGGTGTATTTTTTATTAAGCCATAAATGGGAATAAGCTTTCCGCTCAATTCTGCGGATGGCCAGTGCCCATAAAAAGGGAGCCATAATGATTAACGATACAAAGAGACTGATAATAACGCCTTTATTGCCATTAAGGATGTTGGCGGCAATAAATGGGTGCAGATATCTGGAGCTGATAAATATAATTCCAATAAGGATTACAGAATGGATAATGGTATTGAAAGTATAGGCTTTCAGTAAAATTTTCCAGTCGCTCAGCGTAGTGATACCAGCGGTACTGGAGCTGTACCTGTTGATACCGGCTACCCATTTTTTAGGGAGTGTACGTTCCAGGAAGAGATAAAAAGGTTCTGACGCCTTGATAAGATAGGGTGTTGTAAAAGTTGTAATCGCCGAAACAGCCACTGCTATAGGGTAAAGGAAATCGCTCGTAACCTTTAATGTTAAGCCCAGTGTGGCAATAATGAATGAAAACTCGCCGATCTGCGCAAGGCTTAATCCGGTTTGTACCGCAGTTTTTAACGGTTGTCCGGATAGCAGTGCACCTAATCCGGAGCTGAGGAATTTTCCTGTGATGGTTGCCAGTGTGATGATCAGTATGGGTACTGCATAATCTACCAGGATTCCCGGATCGATCAGCATACCCACAGATACGAAGAAGATAGCTGCAAAGAGGTCTTTAACAGATTTGGTGAGGTGTTCAATTTTCTCTGCCTGTGTGGTTTCCGCCAGGATAGAACCCATGATAAAAGCGCCCAGGGCAGGAGAGAAGCCCACCTGTACAGCCAGCATAACCATCAAAAGGCACAGGGCGATAGAAACGACCAGCATGGTCTCATCGTTCATCAGTTTGCGTGTAGCTTTCAGGAAAGTCGGGACCAGGAAGATGCCGCCAATAAACCATAAGATTAAGAAGAAACAAAGCTTAAGGATAGAGAAGAACATCTCTGTACCTGCAAACTGCCGGCTAACGGCCAGCGTGGAAAGCAGTACAAGCAGCAGGATGGCCACAAGATCTTCTACAATCAACACCCCGAAAACCAGTCCGGCGAATTTCTTATGTTTTACACCGAGCTCTTCAAAGGCCCTGATAATGATAGTTGTAGAGGATACGGAAAGTATACCTCCAAGGAAGATACTGTCCATTGCGCCCCACCCCATGGCCTTACCGGCTACGAAACCGGTAATGAGCATAAACACAACCTCTACAATAGCCGTGATGGAAGCGGAGCCGCCAACTTTAACCAGCTTTTTAAAGCTGAACTCGAGGCCCAGGCTAAAGAGTAAAAAGATAACACCGATCTCTGCCCAGATATGGACGCTCTCATTGTCGGTAACGGTAGGAATAAATTTAATATGGGGACCAACAAGAAGTCCGGCCAGGATATAACCCAATACCAGGGGCTGTTTAATTTTTTTAAACAGGAGTGTTGTTACCCCTGCGGCTGCGAGTATTAAACCTAAGTCAGTTATTAATACGGGTAGATGTAGCATAAAAGCAAAGCAAATTAATTATAAAAAACATGTGAATTGGTAAGCCGGAACACGTTACCAGAAAACATGTTTAGGATATAAACATTGACTAATGAAATTATAATTTATGCGTGGGTTTGCAGTATAAAGCTTAAATGTAGCTGAGGGATATTGTTTATACTCCTGATTGTGGAGCAGCAGGATATATGAAAGGATAGTTTTTTTTAAGTCCTGGCGAATATATGGAGGATGGTCACAGTAATCCTTACTGATGTTTGCCTCTTCGTCTGCATTCAGTTTGTGGAACAAGGATAATGATGAAGCTGCCTTTTTTTTTGTCGCAGGATTATACGATGCCGTTTTGTTCGCTGGCATTATCGCAAAGCATAATTGCGTAATAAAAAGTAAACAAAGAAGTGTTAAAAAGCATCTCATTATTGTAAATATACAAAAATAAGGCATTTTTCAGCATTAAATGCTGTATTATTTGTATTCCGGGTGTTCTTTAAAATAGTCGAGCGTATGCTGTTTATCTTTGTCAAGCTGCAATTTCAGGGCTTCCAGTCCTTCGAATTTCACATCGTGACGCAGGAAATGCAGGAAGTTCATTTTAATATTCTGACCATAGATTTCCCGGTTAAAATCGAAGATGTTAACCTCAATGTTCCTTGTCATGCCATTGATAGTAGGGCGCTGACCGATATAGGCCATACCTTTATATGTTTCACCTTCGGTATCTACTGTTACGGCATAAATACCATCTGAAGGGATGAGCTTATAAGGCTGCTCAATAAAGATATTTGCTGTTGGGTAGCCTATGGTACGGCCAATTTTATCGCCTTTTACTACAGGACCATTGAGGGAGAAATTATAGCCCAGGTATTTTGCTGCAAGAGCTACATCACCGCTTAATAGGGATTCCCTGATTTTTGTGGAGCTCACGGCTACATCATTGACATCCTGCTCGCCAATTTCTTCGATCTGGTAGCCTAATGTTCTGGAGTAGGCTAGCAGGTCTTTGGTGCCGCCTTGCCTGTCTTTGCCAAAACGATGATCGTAACCTACAATCAACTGCTTGATACCTATGGTCTGCACAAGGATGTTCTGAATATAGTCTGCCGGACTAAGGTTGGAGAAGTCTCTGGTAAAGGGGGTGATGATGAGGTGGTCTACTCCCAGTGAGGCCAGTATTGCTGCCTTTTCTTCAATCGTATTGATCATCTTAAGATCCTGGTTCTCGGGATCGATAATCATCCGCGGATGCGGGAAGAAAGTCAGGATAACGCTTTCGCCGCCGGTTGATTTGGCGAGCTCACAAAGACGGTTAATAATTTTCTGGTGACCGAAGTGTACACCATCAAAAGTACCTATTGTAGCTACCGCATTGTCTAGCCTTTTAAATTCGGACAGGTGATTATATATTTTCAAAACATTAAGTTTAATGTAAAGCCTGACGTTTAACTACGCCTCCTTTGATATCAGAAATCTGTTGCTGCACAATAAAAGCATCAGGGTCAATGTGCCTGATCTCGGTTTGCAGTTTACCAATTTCCAGTTGGGTGAGTACGGTATATAAGATGTCTATATCTTTTTTTTCTCCATAGCCACCCTCTCCTTTATAAACCGTTACCCCACGCTTCATGTCGTTGATCAGGAATTGTTTAATCTCATCTTTGTATTCGGAAATGATGGTTACCCCAATATATTGCTCCAGTCCGTTCACCACGAAATCTATGGTTTTTGAGGCAGATAGGTAGGTGAGGATAGCATACATGGCAATTTTTGTCCCCAGAAATATAGCGGCTACACCAAATATGACGATGTTCAATGTCAGAATAATATTGCCCACTGTAAAAATGCTGTTCTTACTGATGTACAGTGCCAAAACCTCTGTTCCGTCAATCACGCAGCCACCGCGCATACATAACCCTATGCCGCCACCGAGAAAGAAGCCTCCAAAAAAGGCAACCAGCAACGGGTCGTGCGTAACAGGCTTAAAAGGTATAGTTACCAATACAAGTGCCAGAATTGCAATTGCAAAGGCAGTTTTAATGGCGAACATTTTTCCGATTTGGGAAAAACCAAGGATAACAAAAGGGATGTTGATGATCAGGATAAGGTAAGAGAGTTTAAATCCTGTAAGCGTACTTATTAAGAGGGAGATACCAGTAACTCCGCCATCAATAAATCCGTTGGGCATCAGGAAGCCCTCTAGTCCGAAGCAGGCAGAAAGAATTCCACAGCCTATAAGGACGAGTTCTCTCGTGTAGCGGATATATTGATTTTTAGGATGGTTATGCATCTATATCTTTTACTGTTGCACGTTCTATAGCGGCTTCATGTCTTTTATTACCAAGATACTCAACTAATTCTGTTACTTCTATAGCGTCCGACAAAAGGAAGTCGCCGCTTCTTGTCCTTTTCAAGGCAGAAAGGTAAGCGCCACTATTCAGTTGTTTACCAAAATCAGATATGATTGACCTGATATAAGTACCCTTGCTGCAGACGATCCTGAAATCTACTTCGGGCAATGCTATTCTTGTAATTTCAAAGGCGGCGACATGAACAAAGCGCAATCTTAGTTCCTGTTCTTCACCTCTTCTGGCTTTAACATACAGGCGTTCACCGTTTACTTTCACAGCAGAATGTGCCGGAGGATATTGCTGTATATCGCCGGTAAACGGTATTGCTGCGGCATAGATTTCTTCATCGCTCAGCTCCTTATAAGGAAATTCTGCATCAACTGCAGTTTCCATGTCGAACGAAGGAGTGGTTGCGCCCAGCACCATGGTGCCAGTATATTCTTTATCTTCGGCCTGGAAGGTATCGATCTGCTTGGTCATTTTCCCTGTACAGAGGATCAGTAATCCTGTAGCCAGGGGATCCAGCGTTCCGGCATGGCCTACTTTTAGCTTTAGCGGTTTCAAGGAGTTCCTAATCTTTCCTACAACATCGAAACTTGTCCATTTATAGGGTTTATTGATGAGTAACAACTCGCCCCCGGCAAAATCGAAGATCCTTTCCTGTAATTTTTCTACACTCAAAACGGTATTCTTAATAAAAGCGGTAAAATATTATATGACTTGCAGGCTATGTCCGCCGTACATCATGGCGATGATAATCAGTCCTGCAACGATCCTGTACCATCCAAACAGTTTAAATCCGTGTTTGTTCAGGAAGCCAATAAAACTTTTTATGGCTAACAGGGCAACAATGAATGCAATGATATTTCCAACTGCGAGTAACTTAATCTCCTCGTGGGTAACGGTGTACCCTGCCTTATAGAAGTCAAGCAGCTTTTTTGCTGTTGCGGCAAACATGGTAGGCACGGCTAAAAAGAAGGAGAACTCTGCGGCAACCTTTCTGCTCAATTTCAAAGACATACCACCTACAATACTTGCTCCTGATCTGGATGTTCCGGGGATCATCGCCAGGCATTGGAAGAGGCCTATTTTAAAAGCAGTGAGGTAGCTGATTTCTTTTTCTTCATTGATGGTTGGCTTTTGAAACCACTTATCTACAAAGAGCAGAATTATACCGCCTACAACCAGGGATATGGCTACGGTAAGCGGGCTCTCCAGCAATTCGTCGATCTTCTTGCTCAGCAGCAGCCCGAATACCATTGCTGGTATAAAGGCTATGAGCAGTTTGAAATAAAAGTCGATGCTCTGGAAAAAGCGCTTGAAATATAAGACTACTACAGAAAGGATAGCGCCGAGCTGAATAACAATGGTAAACAGCTTAACAAAAGGATCTGAAGCGATACCCATAAAAGAAGAGGCGATAATCATATGCCCTGTAGAAGAAACAGGCAAAAATTCAGTCAGTCCCTCTATGATAGCGAGAATAATGGCTTGTATAAAATTCATTAAGGCTTACTTCTTTAGTACTGCGTATATGCCAAACCCAAACCCAAATAATACGACCATCGGAGCGATGAGCGTTTTGCGGACATCATAAATGTCGGTTGTGCCTATCATCAGGATAAATCCAAGTGCAACAATAGCCATGCTGATCAACAAGAGCTGATAGTTCTTTTTGGTAAAAACCAATTCATTTTTCGGGTCCCTGTTTACAGGAGTTGTTTTTTTTTCTATCATTATCTATAAAGATCGTAAATTTTTAAACGTAAATATTTGCTTACTGCCAGAGCGGTACTGATGGCGGTGATGAAAATTCCTGTGCCCACTAAAAATAGCAATACAAAGCCAAACTCTGTATAGTTCCTTAAAATAATAATTTCAGGGATTTCTCTTTGTGCATAGTAAAGCAGTCCTAATAAAATGATAACTGCGATAAAAGCGGCAATGAGTCCGTGTAGCATAGCCACCAGAACGAACGGTTTGCGGATAAAGTTTTTCGTAGCCCCCACCAGCTGCATGCTCTTGATTAAAAAGCGCTGTGAATAAATTGCCAGATGGATAGTGTTGTTGATCAGGGCAATAGAGATAACCAGTAAAATACCTGCAAAACCAAGAATGATAAAGCTGATGGTATTTATGTTTTGATTAACCATGTCGATCAGAGAGCTCTGATAAATCACCTCTTTAACTACAGGATTTTTGCTGATCTGCGCTTTCAGCGTGTCTATGCTTTTGTTGTTGGCATAATCTGCTTTGAGGTATACGTCAACAGTAGACAACAGCGGATTATAACCGAGAAAGTTGACGAAATCTTCGCCCAGGTCCTGCGTCAGATTTTTCGCTGCCAGCTCTTTGTTTACATACTGCGTCTGTTTAATTGCCGGATTGGCATTCAGCTCTTTCTGAAACTGCAGTACATCGGCTTCTTTTGCACCTTCATCGACGATGATGTTGAGTACGATATTCTCTTTCACATAGTTAGAAAGGTTCTTCGCGTGCACGAGTATTAAACCCAGTATTCCAAGCATTAACAAAACCAGTGTGATACTGAATATAGAGGATATGTATATGGTTTTTGTCTTCTTAGAAGCATCGCTAACTTCAAATTCTTCCATGTAATTGTTTTTATGTTCTGCGAAAATAAAAAATATAAGCAACTATATATAAATTATATGCCATTTATAAATGATTAAATATATGATTTAGCTCTCTTTTGGTTTAAAACGTCAATTTTGGGGAAATAGTTTACAATGATCCCAGGTCTGATAAAGCTTAAAGATTTAGGTGTGGATAGATGCTGAGTGAAAGAAGTATAAACATGCATCGGCCGGGGTTTTATAAAAAATAGTTGAAGCATGGGATAAATTGAGGCTTTGAAACTGTATAGTAAGTGTACAGTATCATTATGGCACAAAATATTAACGATTATTCAGGTTACGAACTTTACGATTTTTTAATGGATCAGGACTTTAAGTACTGGGCTTTGGAAAACGATGAGGATGCTGACAGCTATTGGTTAGCTGTGATGAACCACTATCCTGACAAAAAACAGATCATACTTGAAGCCAGAAAAATCGTCCTTTCATTAAAGAAGACGAATACTGCTTCATCAGATAGAAAACAGGCGCTTTGGGATAGTATAGCGGCTGAAATCGACGACAAAGCAATGGATCAGCCTGGTGTAAAAAAGATAAGTATCAGGAGTTTGTACGTATATACTGCTGCGGCAATGGTAATTATGGGGCTCTCTGTTGTCTTCTGGTTAAATCATGGGGCGGGACTGGTATCTGTTACAACTGGTAATGGAGAGAGTAAAGCTGTTGTATTACCCGATAGCTCAGTAGTGCAGCTTGCAGCAAATTCATCCATTACTTATTCCAAAGAAGCTGAACAGGGAAATATCAGGGAAGTATATGTTACAGGGGAGGCCTGGTTTAAGGTCATACATCTTAATAAAAACCCATCACACATACTTGCTAAAGAGAGATTTGTAGTACACCTGCAGCATGCTTTCGATGTAGAAGTGCTTGGAACCGTTTTCAGTGTGAACGACCGAAGGGGAAAAGCTGTGGTAAACCTTGAGTCTGGCGCAGTGAAGGTGATCACTCCTGAAAACCAGCTGTTACTTAAGCCAGGGCAGTCTGCGGTAATGGCACAAAAAAAAGTGACTATACTTAAAACAGAGCGACTGTCAACAGCGACACATAAATGGCATAACAATACTTTGTTAATGGATAAAACAACTGTAAAGGAAGTTATTGCGGTGTTGGAAGATAATTATGGGATTAAGATCAACGTAACTGTCAGTGCTGTGCTGGAGAAACAGCTGGATGGGAGCATTCCGCTTAATGACGAGCATAGAGCGCTGCTGATTTTAAAGAGTATTACCGGTATGGAGAGCAGCAGGCAAATGAATACCGTTACGCTAACTCCTAATTAAGATGAGGAAAATACTTTATCTCATCTGCGGATTTTTATTGCTGGCTGCATCTGCTGCAGATGCACAGGATAAGCTAAGTCTTAAACAAGCGCTGGATTTTTTCGGGAAAGCACGAAATGTAAAGTTTGCTTATGAACATATGCTGGTGGCCAATATCTATGTGAACTACGATGCTGCAAAGGTTAAACAAGGCAGTGCACAGGATGCCCTGGCGTCCTTGTTGCAGAATACAGGTTTGAGTTATCAGCCTGTCGGTAAAGATTTTTTTACAATTGTGAAAGCTGGTACTGATAAAGAGCGATTGTTGAATTCTGCATTGCCGGGCAATACTTCGGAAAACATTGTTGTAGTTACAGTAATGCAGGCCGTAGATGGGAAAATCAGCATCAGAGGAATGGTGAAAACAAGAGATGGCAAGCCGGTCGAAAGTGCAACTGTAGGCATCAGCCAGTTAGGTGTCAGCAGGATGACCGGTATCAACGGGGATTATTTATTTACTGATTTAATCCCGGGCAAGGTTACTGTAAGGGTGCAATTTCTCACTATGGCTATGCAGGAGAAGGAACTTACACTCGAGAGCGGCAAAAGCTATCAACTGGACTTCATGATGCAGGAAAACGTGCTTAGCCTTAAAGAGGTAGTAGTTGTGGCAGCAGAAAGCCGGGCGGGAACAGCAACAGCCTCTCTTATCTCTCAAAAAGCGATAGAGCATTTACAGGCTACTAACCTGAGCGATGTGCTGCAGCTGTTGCCTGGGGCTTTAGCTGGTAATCCTGATTTCTCAAATGTGAACAGGGCTTCTATCCGGCAGGTAAACACCGATAATATGGGGAGCCTGGGAACAGCCGTGCTGATTAATGATATTCCGCTCTCTAATAATGCAAATCTGCAGGTGCTTAACCCGGCTACAGCGGGGGCAAATGCTTCGTTTTCGACCAGTACAGGTAGCGGTACTGATTTGAGGCAGATCTCTGCTGATAATATTGAATCTGTAGAGGTAATACGTGGTGTGCCATCGGTAGAGTACGGCGATCTTACCAATGGCGCTATATTGGTAAAGACGAAAGCCGGTGTATCGCCCCTGCAGATAAAGGCACGCATTAATCCTGTTTTAACACAGTTATGGGGCGGGCAGGGTTTTGATCTTGGTGAAAAAGGTGGCAGTATATATGCTGATATCGATTATACAAAGGCGTATACTGATCAACGTTATTCATTCGATGCCTATAACAGGGTTACAGGAAGCCTGCTTTATTCTAAAACCTTTTTTAAGGAGAAGCCATCGTCTACCACAACAGGATTTTCCTATGCAATGAACCTGGATGAGCAGAAGCAGGATCCTGATGATGTTAAAACACAGACACAACGCAGGGCGCAGGATTATGCCTATCGTTTCAATACTTCAGGGAAATGGAACCTGAACCAGCGTTTTGCAAGAATGCTCAATTATAATCTGAGTGTTAACTACGCTGTGCAAAAAGGGTTTCAGCAGGAGTTGCTCAGCAATTACACCTATCCCATGTCTACCGCCATTAAAGATACCACTATGGTTGGGCAGTATGTCCCTAATGAATACCTGAGTAAAGTGTGGATTGAAGGGAAGCCCATGAATATTTTCGCGAAGATCAGCAATAGCTTTTATCTGAGTACGGGCAGTTTTAATCACCGTTTTCTGATGGGGGCGGAGTGGCGCACTGACGTTAATTTCGGCGCAGGTAAAACCTACGACGTAAATCTTCCTCCGCGTACTTCGGCCAATGCTGCTACAAGGCTTTTCTCTTATAAGGATATTCCTGCACTGAACCAGCTTTCTGCATATGTGGAAGACAATATCTCCGGAAAAATATTTGACAGGGCAATGCGTATTCAGGCGGGTCTGAGATATGATAATGTGCAGCCAAAAGGTTTGTTTGGCAGTAGTGTTGGTCATGTTGTAGCGCCGCGCATTAACTTTTCTTATGAGGTTGCCAGGAACCTGAATATCAGGGCTGGATACGGTATTACGGCTAAGGCACCGACGTTACTGTATCTATATCCGCAAAACGCTTATTTCGATTTACTGAATCTGAATTACTATGCTGATAATCCTGCCGAGCGGCTGGTTATTGTTACCACCAAGGTATTCAGCAGCACTAATAATAACCTGAAGATCGCTACCAACAAAAAAGCAGAACTGGGGTTTGATTTTACTTTTATGCGGAATAAAAGGCTGACGGTAACTGGGTACTCTGAAAAACTAAAAAACGGATACAGCTTTAATACAACGTTTGAAAGCCTCAAGATCATCCCTATAGAAAATTATGGTGTACTTTCGGCACCTGTGGGACAACCTCCGGTAGTAAATCCTGTGCCGCTTAGTGTAACCAATTATGCGGTTACCTACAACAGGGCAGACAATAACATTTCTACCCGGAATAAAGGTGTTGAGTTTGACCTTGATCTGGGCCGCTTTGATGCGCTGCGGACTTCCTTTGTCTTTAATGGCGCATGGATGAATACGCGTACAGAAAATACAAGCTATTATATTTTAGTAAGGCAGCTCTCGGATAAGCCAGTTGATAAGATTCCCTTTTATGCCCCTGGCAGAGGTACTGAATATAGCCGTATGAGTACTACGCTGCGTATTATTCATAATATTCCGCAAATGCGGTTTATCATTACACTAGCCGCCCAGACGATCTGGAGCGATAAAAATAAATATATAGGCTATGAGTCGCTCCCGGTAGGGTATGTGAGCGCGGGCAACAGCCAGGTCACCTGGTTATCTGAAACTGAAAGAAATAGTCCTGCCATAGTAAATGATGCAGAACTCAACTTAAATGTCCAGCCTCAATATTATGTTACAGAAAGCTGGAAGCCACTTTGGTTATTTAACCTCAGACTCACGAAGGAAATCGGTAAGGCTATCGGATTTTCTTTTTTTGCTAACAATGTGCTGATGGACAGACCTCTGGAGGAGAGTACGCGCTGGTCTGGCCAATACAGCAGAAGAAATCCGAAACTATTTTTTGGAACGGAACTGAGCATCAAATTTTAATATAGAATACCGGTTTTAGTATATGAGAGTTGACGTCTGGGTTAGCAACAAAGTATTTTAACAGGTAACACAATCATTTTTATAATCAGTACATATCATTTTAAATAAGCTACAGACATCAATATTTAAACAAGCAAAACACATCAATTTTAATATACACATCATGAGAAAATCAATCTATGTTTCATTTGTCTTGCTGGTCATTTTGGCTGCCGGCATACAGGGCTGTAAAAAATCGGGATCTGAAACGCCCACAGTAAACTATACAGTAAAAGTTACCTATCCGGATAATTATGCAGAAATCAAAGCAACAAACACTACTGTTATCCTGACAAACTCTACGACCAACGCAAAAATAACAGTGGTAACCAATGCTGATGGGCAGGCTACATTCAGTGGGTTATTACCAGGGAATTATCAGGTGGCTGCCAGCCGGACACTTACTGCAGCAGAAGCACTTACCTTAACAGGCTTCCAGACAGAAGTTTTTCTTAACGCTGCAGCAACAAATCAGATCATCAGTGCTGATGGTAGTCTGGAGATGAAACTGCAGGGAGGGAAAGTTGGCGGACTTGTGTTTAAGCAGATGTTTTATAATGGAACAAGAACTGCTGCCGGTGGTACTTATCAGACCGATCAGTTTTACGAAATCTATAATAACTCTACAGAGGTCATTTATGCTGACAGCCTTTACCTGGGCGAAAGTGGGGGTACACCGGGACTTTCTGCGAGTTCTATACCTTTTGGATTCTCTAAAACTGCAGGCAATGTATATCTGCAGAATGTTTGGATGATTCCGGGCACAGGAAAATCCCACCCTATTCAGCCTGGACAATCTATTGTGATTGCCAGTAATGCGGCAAATCATAAGACTGACGGAAATGCTAACTCTGTAGATTTAGGTTCAGGGATCGCTGATTTTGAAGGTTATGTAGCTTCTACAGGAAAAGATGTTGATAACCAGGCTGTACCTAACCTTGACCTGGTCTATTTCGGTGCTTCTACTTTCAGCTGGCTGACATCTGTGTACGGACCGAGCATGGTGATCTTTAAAACAAAAGATATAAACGCTTTGCAGAAACTTCAGGAGCCCAACAGCACCAGTGCCCGTTTGTATATTGAAGTTCCCGGAACTGATATCATGGATGCCGTTGAAGGTCTGGCTAATGCTACAGCAGTAAACTTTAAGCGTTTCCCTGCTGCGCTGGATGCTGGATTTGCCTATTGCTCGGCCACGTTTGCAGGAGAGGCG
>JAATFQ010000130.1 GCA_015655115.1 Sphingobacteriales bacterium | reverse complement strand
TTCGTGTTTACTCTTTTCTCACAAACATACAGCCCTGTTAATTTGATAATCTGGCCTGCCTGACTGTTTAAATCTTTAGCCGTATATCCCCGGAAGGATGTTTTGAGCAAATCGAACATAGACAAGGTCACGGTGAAGCCAAGGAGTTCCAGTTCATGGTAGGCATCTTCAAGTTTAGTATTGATCAATTCCGGCATGTTATAACTTTTTGTTTCAGCCTTGAATAGTTCTGCGTGATTAACCGGTCTGTTTTTGTTTCCCAGCATCAGGTGTATATCCCAGAGCAGTGTTTTTTTGCTTTTTCCGGTAAAGCGTAGTGCGCCAATACGGATCAGGATTATAGCCTGCTCGATGCCCATTTCCGTTCTTTTGATAAAGTCCTCCAGGGTTATATATTTACCATTCAGCAGGCGCTCATCATAAATAAGCTTAATATATTTATGTTCCAGGCCCTGAATGCCCATAAAGCCAAGCCACGCTTCCTTGCCAGCGATCGACACCACCGGAGTGCTGTTGTTTACACAGGGCAGATGTACTATCGCTCCCGTCTTTTGCAGCTCATGTACATATAGCCATCGGGAATAAAAGCCGCCATAGTTGTTGAGTACTGCCACCATAAATTCCATTGGATAATAGGTTTTAAGGTATAAGCTCTGGTAACTTTCTACAGCGAAGCTTGCAGAATGAGCCTTAGAGAAACTGTATCCTGCAAATGAAGATACCTGTCTCCATACTTCATTGGTTACCTCTTCCGGTCTGTTTAACGATTTGGCACCCGCATGGAATTTATCTACGAGCTTATCGAACTCAATCCTTGAACGGTATTTTCCGCTCATACCGCGGCGAAGGATGTCTGCGTCAGTGCCATCCATACCGCCATAGTGGATGCATACCTTAATAACATCCTCCTGGTAGACCATTACGCCATAGGTTTCTTTCAGTTGTTCCTTCATCACCGGGTGCAGGTAGGCTACATTTTCCGGGTTATGGTGGCTCTGGATATAGGTTTTCATCATTCCCGACTGTGCAACGCCCGGCCTGATGATCGAGCTTGCCGCTACCAGCGTCAGGTAATTGTCGCACACTAATTTAGTGAGCAATTGCCGCATCGCGGGTGATTCAATGTAGAAACAGCCGATAGTATTGCCCGTTTTCAATTGCGTATTCAGATTAGGGTCTTCCAGGAATCTGTCCGTCTGATGGATGTCTATTTTCTTACCCTGATTGATTTCTATCAGTTTTACAGCCTCTTTGATGTGACCAATCCCACGCTGGCTCAGTATATCATATTTGTCGTATCCTATACTTTCGGCCTCATACATGTCCCATTGTACAGTGGGCATTCCTTTTGGTGGTAGGTCCAGCGCTGTATAATAGGTAATGGGTTCTTCAGAGATCAGCACCCCACCCGCGTGGATGCTCCGTTGGTTGGGCATGGCACCCATGAGTTCAAAGATGGCCAGTATCTTTTTAAAAGTAGCATTATTACGATTGGCCAGGCTCTGACTCGGGTCGGTAAACCCGTCAATCTCCGCTTTGGGCAAGCCCATTACTTTACCAATTTCGCGGATAACAGAACGGTCTTTAAAGGTCGTCATCGTACCCAGTAAAGCAGTATGTTCACGACCATACCTTTTAAAGATATAATCCTGCACATCCTCACGTTCATCCCATGAAAAGTCGAGATCAAAGTCGGGCGGGGAGCTTCTCTGTGCATTCAGGAACCGCTCAAAATACAGGTCGAGTGCCAAAGGGTCTACATCTGTAATACGCAGGCAATAGGCAACGGTGCTATTTGCGCCCGATCCTCTGCCTACATGGTAGTAGCCTTGTTCTTTCGCAAAGCGAAGGATGTCCCAGGTGATGAGGAAATAAGCACAAAAATCAAGGTCGTCAATTACCTTAAGTTCGTGTATAACTTTTTCCCGCGCTTTTTTCTGATTTCCGGGATAGCGTTCCTGCAGCCCTTTTAATGCGAGTTTTTCAAGCAAAGCCTTGTCATCTAGCTTATTGCCCGTAAAGGTTTTCCTGTTCAGCTTGATCTTTCCCCTGGGATAGTCCATCTCGCAGGTGTCCATCAGGTTTCTCGTTTGGTCGAGGATGTAAGAATATTTTACATACCGTTCTTCCAGCTCACCCGGTTTCAGGAATTGGTCAGTTGGGCTACAGCTGTCTGCCGTTGTTATTTTACTGAGTAGCGTATTCAAGTCTATTGCCCGCAGATACTGATGCAGGCGGTGTTCGAGCTTACCGGCAAAGACCACAGGCTGCAGGGTTACCAGTTTAGCTTTGAATGCACTGATGTCGAGCCCATAAAGTAAGTGCAGTTCATCAAATCGGATGCCGAGGTATTCATTTTCTTTTAGTTCCTTGTCAATACAGTAGGGATAACAATATGGATAAATGATGTAAACGTGCTGAAACAATGGCGGCCGGTCGGGCAGACTTTTTTTCTGTAAGTTATGTATAGAGAGGAAGTCGTTCAGCTCTTTCATTCCTTCTTTATTGCGGGCTATGCCCAGGTAGAGAAGTTGCTTGTCCCGGCGGAATTCTATTCCCCCGATAGGTTTAATGCCATATTTATCGCATTTGCGCATAAACTCCATAATCCCGGTAGAGTTATTGATGTCAGTCAGTGCCATCTGGTTGACGCCCCTGGCTTTGGCTTCTTCTACGATTTTATCGATAGTCATAGTACCATAGCGCAGGCTATATTGTGAGTGGACGTTGAGGTACATGGTATTAAAGGTCTAT
>JAATFQ010000156.1 GCA_015655115.1 Sphingobacteriales bacterium | reverse complement strand
GTATTTAAAGTAAAAATCGAAGACCATCAGATCAAAATCCCTTCATTGGTATTTAAAAACATTGCGGAGTATGTAGAAGTCCGGATATCAGCAGTTTTCCAACCCAAAAAATAATTATATGAGATCATCGCACTATATATCAATAAAAAGGCTTTTGCTTGTTATACTGACATTCCCAGCTCTATCTGCTTTCGGACAAACCGACTTAGAGAAAGAATTAGGAAATACGCCCCCTGGTCATGAAAAAGTAAGCGCAACTTTTAAATCAACCAAATTAATTAACGCACATACTAATGAGACGATCTATAAAAATGAGCTCGACTTTAAAGTGGACCATCGTTTTGGAGATATTGGGGGCAGTAACGGGGGACTGAGCCAGTTTTTCGGACTTGATAATTCCACGGATGTCCGCATTGGCTTTGAATACGGATTATCCGACCGGCTGAGTATTGGCCTTGCAAGGTCAAAAGGTGCCACAGCAGTGCAGCAGTTGTATGAAGGAAGTATCAAATACCGTCTGATGGAACAAACAACTGACGATTATATCCCTGTAGCCATCACGCTTTTCGGCAGCAATACTATAGCAGCAGTAAAAGCAAGCGACGACCCCACATCGCCTACGGCATATCATAACCTGCAGGACCGCATGAATTATGTAAGTCAGCTGATCATCGCCAGGAAGTTCAATTCCAACATATCATTCCTCGTTTCACCAACATATATCCATAGAAACCTCACTGCTTTCAGAGATCAAAACGACCTGTTTGCAGTCGGGTTTGGCGGCAGGGCGAAAATAAGCAAAAGGATGGCCCTGGTGGTAGACTATACCCTGCCATTCAGGAATAAAGATGATAAAGCCTACCTCGAGCAATTAAATGGGGTTAAGTTTTATAATCCGCTGGGCGTGGGACTGGAGATAGAAACAGGGGGGCATGTATTTCATCTTAATTTTACAAATGCTACAGCGATACAGGAGATGCAGTACATTCCGCAGACCACAAGCTCATGGTTAAAAGGACAGTACCGCTGGGGATTCAGTATTTCAAGGAGGTTCTCATTTGCTCAAAGCAGGAAGAAAGTTTAATATTTGATTCGCTTACCACATTGCAATCCCCCAATTACAACATGATAAGCTTAATCAAATAATATTTTCAAACCTTTTTCAGTTTAATCCTACTTTAAGTTTATTCCTATTCTCAGTATAACCCTATTTTCAGGATATGAACCTTATCGCATTAATTCCAAAGGTTTTCAGGATACCGGCCATCTTTAATCAGCTGGTCTATACTCGATTGAGCAACAGGCTTGTCCTCTTTATAGGTGACACCGAACCACTGACTGTCTGTAGGGATTACCCTAAAGTCGACATTGCCAGAATTCAGCAGTGCTTCGGCTACTGTAGGAATATAGAATTCAGCTGTCAGGTTCTCCTTATTCTTCTTCACAAACTCCCTGAACAACTCCTCTGCAACAATAAAGGCTTCGGGTGTGAATCCCCAGAAGTTCATCGAAACAAGGGTATCCACAGGTAACGGATACTCTTGTTCAGCCTCCTGATAAACAATCAGGTCGCCCCGGGGCAGAACCTTTGTTCTTTCTATAATATCTTCCAGGTAACCGTCGTCACTTACCGTACATATCCCGCGGGATACAGCACCATGGTCTGACAGGGTCTTGCTGATTTCATAGCCAATCATTGCATAATGAGCAGGTGTTACCTCTTGTGTTAAGAATTTCACCATCTGCTCATAGGCGTCTAATCCGTAAAAATCATCCGCATTGATCACACAGAAGGGTTCTTGAATGACATGCCGTGCTGCCAGAATCGCGTGCCCCGTCCCCCAGGGTTTAGAACGCTCAATTTCCAGGTCTATACCATATTGCTGCAGGTCAAAGTTCTGAAAAACATAGTCTGTAGCAATCTTTCCATTCAGCTTAGCCTCAAATATGGCTTTAAAGTTGTCTACAAACTCTTCTTTAATAATAAACACCACTTTTCCGAAGCCTGCTTTTATTGCATCGTATATAGAATAGTCGATGATCGTTTCTTCATTTGGCCCGAAACCATCAATCTGTTTCATGCTGCCATAGCGGCTGGCCATGCCACCGGCAAGTATCAATAAGGTAGGTTTCATGTTAGCTGATTGTTAAGCGCATACTGTTGATTTGATAATTCCATCTAAAAACCGCTGTCATCTAAGGCAAAGGTATTTTTACGGTCTTTCCATTTGCCCTGAGTAAAATCAGGAAACTGCTGTGGCATATTCCCTTCTTCAATTGATTTTTCTGACAAAGGCGTAATTACGCTCATCGTGAGTGAGTCATATACATCAATAGGCGTTTGTTTACGCTGCTTTACGGCTTCCACAAAAGCATTAAATACGAACCAGTCCATTCCGCCATGGCCTGCGCCATCCGCCTGGTGCTGATATTTTTTCCATAAGGGATGGTCATATTTCTCTGTCCATATCTTCGCACTGTCCCATTCATCGTAAGATTTAGATTTGCCTTCAATATAAATAGAGTCGGCCACATCCATCCATAAACCTTCTGTTCCCTGCACCCTGAAGCCGATAGAATAAGGGCGTGGCAAGTGTGTATCATGTGTTAAAGTCACCGTTTCACCATTTGCACAGTTCAGCATGGTAGTCACCACGTCGCCATTCTTAAAGTTTATTTTAGCATTTTTGTTTCCGGGAGATACCTTTTCGACATATTGATTCAATCCGCGGGATTTCGAGGCAAAAGACACCAGGTTGGTAAACCGGTTGCCACGATTGATATCCACATAATTCATGACCGGCCCAATGCCATGGGTAGGATAAATATCCCCGTTCCTGTCAGCATTAAACTGCGTCCTCCATTGTGCTTCGCCCACAGTATTCGGCCCAAACTCAGCCCCTTTACCGTCAGGTCGTTTTCCATCATTGAACAGTACACCTCTGAGATCATGCTGGTAACCACCTTCCAAATGGATCAGTTCACCAAAAATATTCTGTCTCACCATATTCAGCACCGCCATTACATCCCTGCGGTAACACACGTTTTCAAGCGTCATATAAGGGACTTTAGTTTCTTCATGTACCTTCAGGATTTCCCAGTGATCTTCAACAGTAATCCCGGCAATCACCTCACAGCCTACATATTTACCGGCACGCATGGCGTCAATGGATTGCTCCTTGTGGAATTGCCATGGTGTAGCGATGATGACACCATCGATATCTTTTCTTTCCAGCAACTTTTTATAGGCATCCAAACCTCCAGTATATTCTTTCGGCAGCTTCTTACCCGCCTTTACAAACTGCTCCCGGCAGAATTTTAAAGAACTTTCCTGGATATCACAAATGGCGACAATCTCCACGTCAGAACGCAATAACCCTTCACCAATATGATTCCGTCCACGTAATCCTACCCCGATATATCCAAGTCTTATTTTATCTGCATTTTTTCCGAATAATAATCCTGAAGGCAATATTGTTAATCCTGCTATCCCTACAGCGGTATTTCTAACAAAACGTCTGCGATCCATAGTTTTTATTTTTTAGTTGGTTTTATATTTTATGTGTTGATATTTTATTCTGTTTGTGGTCTATTTTAAAGGTTCCGTATTGATTTGAATGCGGTTGTGATTATCTATCCCTGCGTTGAATAATGCCCAGGCTTATAGTTCTTCATTTCCTGCAAAATAATACTTTGTAACGCTGTTGAATTGGCATCGAGCATTTTTAGCAGCTGCAGTTGTGCCCTTGTACGCTGAAGGTTATGCGCTTCAAAATGGATTTTGAAATAGGTGTCGCCGTTGAGATGATCAGTAAGGAACCTGACCGCCTGCATGTAAGGGAGCAGCAATACCCCTTTTATTAGTGACGATATCTCTTCGTCAGTAATAAACTGACTGGCCTCCTGCAGATAACCTTTAGTATAAGCAGTAAAAAGAGGCATATTCAATCCTATTTCCGACAAATCTCTTTCATCTTCCGTGCTGGTATTAATGATTGTACGGATAGCATCGCCAAAATCAAAAGCTACATATCCGTCCATTACCGTATCCAGATCGATCACACATTGTGCTTCATCATTGACATCCAGCAGCACATTATTAAACTTGGTATCATTATGTATGATCCTTTTGGGCAGATGATGCTTTTCCGGCTGCTGAAAATACAACATCGAGTCTGCATATTTACGGATAGTTTCCAGCTCAGCACCTACATTGTCCAGTTTCCCCGCCAGGTTTTTATTTACAGCTTCATGGAGCTGTGCCAGTCGTTTTTCAATATTGTGAAAATCGGGTATCACCTCATGCATACTTCCCGCAGGCAGGTCAGACAGCATGGACTGGAACTTACCGAAGGCTTTTCCACCCTCGTAGGCCTGTTTTTCAGTTTCCACCAGGTCGTATGTCTTGGTATCTTTCAGAAAAAAAGACAAACGCCAGTAATCGCCATTAGTATCCTGATAAAAATATTTCCCGCTCTTGGTAGGGATCAATGTCATCACCTCTCTTTCAGGATTACCAGAGCCATCTGCCATCAGCTTATGCTTCAAATGATCGATTACAGTACACATATTCTCAGTCAGTTGTTCAACGTCTTTAAATATATGATGATTGATCCGTTGCAATAAATAATCACAACCTGTTGATCTGACATTTTTAATATAGTAGGTATCATTGATATGCCCTGAACCATAAATTCTCAGGGAATCAATAGCTGCATCACATTTAAACTGTGATATAACCTCTGATATGTTTTTTACGCTTTGCAAAATATAATAGGTTAATGGTTTATACTAAAATAAAGGACACTACTTTTTTATGAGTTCAAATACAGGAAGCCTGTCCATTGCGACCTGTTGTTCTAACTTACATGGCCCTTTTATGGTTTTGCCCTCATCACTTTTCCAGGTACCCTTAGGAAAATATATAGTTTTCCTGCTTGTACTTGTTACTACAGGTGCCACTAAATACTTACTGCCCAGCATAAACTGCTCATTGGCTACTGTCAAACCCTGACCAGGGAATTCATATTCCATGCTTCTTGCGATAGGCTCACCCGTTGCCGCCGCAGCTTTTACCAATCCCATAATATAGGGCGTATATTGAGCACGTAAATCGGCTGCTTTTTTGACAATGGAAAGATTAGCTTTAGACAATACACGCCATGGAGCTACAGAAAACTGCATCATGGGCATTAAAGCAGAGCACTGGGCAGAGCGGACAACAAGATTTTCATCCAGTTTGTCCCTGCCGATGAACGAGCCGTATTCGCCGCCCCCGATCATATCAGGACAGGTAAACTGGTAGCCCAATAATCCTGCTGTAGTGAGGTCAGGAACCAGCTTCTGCAAGTCTTCCCAGTTGTGTTTTTTATCACGTAACCGCTGTACCAGTGGCTCGCCGCCCATTTTCCACATCGCCCGGTATTCATTTAACGGATAAGAAAGGCCCAGTTCTCCCCATAGCCTGCTGTGCTCATTAGGAGTTGCATTTTTAAATGATAATGCCGTAGCAGGATAAAAGTCGGCATCACCAGCATCGAACTTAAAGCCGTCCAGATGATAGGTATCAACCATATGGTCCAACCGGCCACGAAACCATTTTTGTGCATTAGGATTTGTAAAATCCAGCACAGCACTATACCCGTTCCACCAGCTTATAATTGCCGGACGATCAGTTTGCGCCCACATTTTTTTGGTGTCCCCACCATTGTCGGATAGCAGCAGCCTTTTACTTTGCAAATCACGGAATACCTCTGTATCCGGCGATACAAATGGGCTTACCCACAGCATTACTTTAAAGCCAAGCTGATGCAGCGAATCAATCATTGCTGTAGCATCTTTAAATCTGTCGGCCCTGAAATCAAATCTTCCATAATAATCCGCCCAGTTATCATCAATCATGATCACTCCCGCAGGAAAACCATTAGAAAGGATGTCTTTAGCATAAGAAAGGATATCTTTCTGATTCTGATTGTAGACGAGTTCTATCCAGGTGTTGTACTGGGGGCGACTGAATAAGAGTGTATCGGGCAGTTTATTTTTAGTGGGAAAGAACCTTTTGCTGGCATTTGTGAAAGCCTGTTTTAATGTTTTTCCTGAAGAATCTATAGTTAAAGCGCCCGTAGCTTTAGAAATAATCAATTGATGATCAGTAAATGAAAACATAAAAGGCTCCTCGCTCCATATGTATCTTCCTTTTGTAGACACCAATAATGGAGCAGCCTGATTGCCACGGGTATCAGCATATAAATTAAGGCTATAGCCACTTTTAAAAGGCATTAAATGTGCCTCATTTACCGCTCCGCCATACCACTTTTCGCCGTCCTCTATCTGGATTATTTGCCGGGCAGGAGAATGCAGAGCAGGTGATTGCTGAACCAGAGCTTTTTGATCAGTTATTTGCTGGGCAAACAAAGCCACAGCAGGGCCAGATAGCCATATAGTCACGAGCAAATAGTTAAAGATGGCTTTCATTAGTTTACTTTAATAGTATGATTTAATTTATTATAACCCGTGGCGGCTTCCCAAACCCCGTCATTAGCCAAACGGATACTGTATTCAGGCCGTGCAGCAATACTTGCATATTCATCCGGCAGGTTCAGTAATAGCTCATAATCGCCTGCAGCAAAGTCTGCAGGTATTTTAATGCTTTCCGTTGCCTGTAAAGTTCACGAATACCATTTTCTTACATCTGCTGCCAGGTCGAACGATTTAATCTCCCCGCTTGTGGTATTGCGCAGTATTAATTTTGCAGTTCTCTTATTATATGGTGAAGCATAACCTGCATTTTTAATATTCAATGTTATATTTAAATAAGTTCCTTTAACCACATTATCAGGGATTACCGCCGATTGAAGGACAAACCTGTAACCCAGGTTCCTCTTGATGTTATCCATACATCCGCCCGTTTGCCAGTCGTTATTTACCGCAGTATTATAATGTGCATTCAGATAGCTGAAATGCATATCGGCAAACTCCTGCTGTGCTTTGCCTGAAGGTTCGCAATCATTCAGGTTATAATCGTCAGAACAGGTTTCACCACCAACAACAACAAACTTGCTGTCGGCCTTCATGTAATCTCTCAATGCATTAAGCACTGTGCCGTCGGATGTCCTGGGTGACGAGCTGTTCCCATAATCATCAAAAGTCCCGAAGTCTGTAGTACTGGCCAGAAAACAGTCATTGTGGTAGCCTATACGTGCATTATCTGTCAGGTTGAAGGCGGCCAGTTCAGCCAGAGGTGCCGAAGAAAGTAACGAATTGACCCCAAACAGATAGCGTTGTTTAAATTGAGGATAACGCACCTGCACCATCCTGTCGGTCGGCACTGCAGCTAACATAGCCTTTAATACCTCTATCCTGTCCCTCCAGTTCTGGTCGGTCAGCGTACTATTCTGATTCCCGTTCATAGAGGCATCACCGAAGAAATCACTGTAGTAATTCTCGCCCCAGGTGCCCATGAAACCTAGCTGTACGCAGGCAATAACATCTGCATTATCAGTCAGGATAGTCTTTAATTGGGAAATATGGTTCAGCACGATGCTCTTTGCGGCATCGCCGTAAGGGGGACAAATGAAGCCCTCCGGACAAGTGCCGGCATGTGCTGTTGCAGTATACACGAAACGGGGAATAAGTTTGACCCCCGCAGTCCTCGCTGCCACCATATCTTTCTTTATGTTACTCAGGAAAGACTCCGATATGGCCGTCGTAGTTACATTATCCAGGATATAATACCTGAAAACAAGCGTACTGTACACCGTATAAGTAGCTGTAGGGATAGACTGCAGCGTACGGTAGCTCTTCAGCTCCTCTGCATCCAATACAGTATAATCGCTTGAATTGGTTTCTGAATAGCGGTAGAAACCACGTTCGGGATTAGGAAAGTCTTCAGTACTTTCCGTATAAGTAACATTAATTTTTTCAACTTTTACCAGGCTGGTACCTTCATCTTTACACGAAAAGAGCAGCGTTGTTGCAGCGATAGAGATATAGAGACCGCAGGTTCTAAAATTTATATTCATCGTTATATGCTATTGTGTAAATGTTTCAATTAGAGTTTAAAGAAGATTTTGTGTTTGTAAAGCCAGTAGCAGAGCGACCATTCTGCAAACCATGTGACCACTGCCGATAGCAACGCACTAATATTAACAGGTATTCCAAACAGGGTATGCAGCATATCTCCTGTAAAAACTGATACTACGCCATTCAACCATTGTACGCCGACAGTTTCAAAAAACAGGTAGATAAAGATGGCGTTCATCCCTATCACGGAGAAGATCCATACATAGCGTACATATTGTTTTACATCTACCAGCCAGTAAGCAATCGACAGCATGATTAATACCCAGCCTCCGGAAGCAAACACAAAAGAACTGGTACTGATGCGCTTTATAATTGGCGTAACGCCCGACAGATCAAGAGCGAATCCGATACTAATCCCAATGATCCCCGCTAGCAGCAATGCTTTAATTTTATAAGCAGAAGTATTATTTGATATTAAAAGCTTCCCTGCCAGCACGCCCCAAATGGTATGTGCCGCGGTTGGAATCATATTAATAGCTACCCACCCATCAGAGTTGATCTTTCCCATCAGCAGCATATCTGCATAGGCACCGAAATTGTGCGATTCTACAAATGGCTGATCGAAACCAGGAATGAGGATATATCTGTACAGGCACTCTGTAAGGAGCAGTAGTCCTATCGAAAATGTAATCTGCCATGCGGACGACCTGTTAATGATCAGGTAAGCCACCAGGGTAGTAAATGCCAGTTGTGTCAATACATTCCAGAGTTCCCAAACAGGTTTCCCGGCATACACACAGTGCAGCGCCACCCCGCAGAGGAGCAGTTTAAAACTCCTCAACAGGATATGATTAAAGTTGCCCGCCCAGCTTGTCCCCTTTTCCAGCTTACGGCTATAGGAAATATACAATGCCGCACCAGCCATAAACATGAAAGCAGGCTGCACCAGATCCCAAAAGCGTAAACCATGCCATGGGTGATGAAAAAACTGATCCACGAAATATGCAGCAGGCGCCGCCAACTCCAGGTTTTTTAAGGCTACATAAACCGCACAGCTCTCCGCGCAAAGCAGGATCATGACCATACCCCTCATTACATCCAGAGATAACAGCCGGCCAGCAGCAAGAGGATGGAAAGCAGCCGGGTTACCAGTAGCAGCCGGGTTAGCAGCACCGGGAACAGTAGTTGGTTGAACAGAACTTTTGATCATATCCTATTTAATTTCTGTAGGTTATTTTTCTATGGTTTAATTTCTGACTTAATTATTATGTAAGAAACATCAGCTTCAGGAGGAGCTATTCACTCATATCAAGCAGAAAGGCCGACGAATTTGCGTCAGGAATACTGCCCAGAGTAACCGACCAGTCGCTCTTCGTAGCCATCACTCCTATGCGCATACCTGTACCTGTAAGCCCTTTTAATTTGCCTCTTGCAATTCGCATCTCGAACTTCATTATGTCTCCGCTCTGCACAATAGTACCTACCGTATAAGCTTCTGAGATTGATTGTTGCGCAAAACTGAATGAATTCTGAGCACCAGTATGATAGAATATATCCACACCAGAAGTCAGTAATTGTCCTTCCAGCAAAATATCGAAACCACCGTCAGCAAATGCACTCAATAAGCCTGTAGCTGTACTGTTGTCAGAATCTATATAGAAATCGAAGATGTCGCCATTCTCTTTTTTAGACTGCATTTCTGCATAGAAATAGATGTAATTACCATCATAATCAAACTTCGCAGTGCGGAAAATACCACCATTAGGTCCTGCAGTTAATACATTGGCTGTTACCTTATCCCAGTCAGTAAGCGTATTATCGCCTATTTTCACAGGAGATGTTTTTGCAATCCTTATCACCGTTGAGGCTTCTGCAGCTTTCCCATTGACAGTGGCAGAAAGTGTAGCCACATATTTGCCCTTGCCTGCATACTCATGGACAGGATTTGCATCTGTAGAGGAACCACCATCGCCAAAATCCCATTTATACCCCGTAACACCCGTAGTTACTGTGGTGAAGGTAACCTGATTGCCATCCACTGCCAGATCGTATTGTAAATCCGTCAGTTTCTCAATTCGATCTTTTTTACATGAGCTGAGTATTGTACCTGCTGCAATGCACAAGAGCAGGCACATTATATTTTTTATATTCTTCATATCAATTAATTCTTATAACCGCTTTATGATTTAAACTATTGATTTTGTGTAGCTAATGGGTTACTTAATACCTCATCGATAGGCAAGAAATAGATGATCCTCGGACTGGTATAGCTAACGGACAGGTTAGGATATCCCGCAGGCG
The DNA here is from genome assembly GCA_015655115.1 of Sphingobacteriales bacterium. Classification (GTDB taxonomy): domain Bacteria; phylum Bacteroidota; class Bacteroidia; order Sphingobacteriales; family Sphingobacteriaceae; genus Pedobacter. The sequence continues at coordinate 124 of JAATFQ010000156.1, read as the reverse complement.
TTTTAGTCAGGTCAATATCTGTTTCCTTCAATCCTGCCAGATGATAGCCCCAGTAAGCTTTATTTAAAGCTCTTTTATTACGGTAAACATCGTATGTCCTGTGCCCTTCAAATGCCATCTCTAT
>JAATFQ010000200.1 GCA_015655115.1 Sphingobacteriales bacterium | reverse complement strand
TAACAAAGGTGCTCAGCAATAAAGAAGGATTGATTTAAGAAGTTGAAGGATAATAAGAAGATGGATGACAAGCAAAGAATAGTAAGCAGAGAATGAGGCTACAAATCAATATACTATAAGATTACTTAAGTTATCATCTATAATACTATAATCATGAATAAATTAATTGATACCATCAGACAAGTAAGGCTATCTATTCTGGAGTCCATCGACGGATTGTCACTGGCACAGCTGAATGAGGTACCCGAAGGATTCAACAATAATATTATCTGGAACTTTGCACATATTATTGCGACCCAGCAAAAAATCTGCTATGTACGAGGAGGACAGGAATTACAGGTTGAGCAAAGCCTTTTTGATAACTACCAGGGGGGCACCAAGCCACAGGCACCAGTAACTGCCGCGGAGGTAGAAAACTTCAAAAGGCTGTTTCTTTCCACTATCGATCAGTTTAAAACAGATTTTAATGAAAACAGATTTGACGCTTATCAAAGCTGGACGAACCGTTATGGCTGTGAAATGGATCATATCAATATTGCTACACAATTTCTATTTTTCCATGATGGCATCCATTACGGCTATATTATGGCATTAAAGAGAGTTGTTGTAAAAAATAATTTATAGTCTGTACAATAATTGCAAAAAGAATGCGTCTATGTATATGAGAGCGTTAATTTAGATGGCGGGGACATTGCGAAAGTAATGCCCCCGCTTCTTTTTTACTATCATTTCGAGCTTTGGAGGAACGCTATATGCCCATTGGACTTTCAGCCAGCCCCTCTTCTTTCCTAATATAAGAGCAGGTATAACTTAATAATATATAAATTCGGTGCCTGCTAAACAAAATCCTGTGCGTGGTGTTATCTTATTAAAACAAAGAACCATGTCAAACTTCAATGATATCATCAAATCAGACAAACCAGTATTAGTTGATTTTTCAGCAGAATGGTGTGGACCATGTAAAATGATGGCCCCCATTCTTCAGCAATTGAAAGGAATGATGGGCGACAGAGCCACTATCCTTAAAGTAGATGTAGATAAAAACCCCGCAGTTTCGAGTCAATACCAGATTCAGGGTGTACCTACGCTTATCCTTTTCAGAAACGGGGAGATTAAGTGGCGTCAATCCGGTGTAATGCCCGCAGTCCAGCTGCAAGGGATTATTGAAAGGCATATTACTGCTTAAGTCCGGTTAAACTATATTTTGTGTCAGTGATATCTCAAAGGTAGCGCCTTTATCCTGATTGCTATATGCCGAAAGCTTCCCGTTAAGGCTCTCTACCAGATGTTTAATCAATAACAATCCGAAGACATATCCTTTTTCACCGCTTGTGCATGCGCCGGACTCAATGCTGCCCTTACTAATAATATCGATTGTAGCTTTGTCCAGGCCTACTCCAGTGTGTATCACTTTTATCCTATTCCCATCCGCTTAAGGCTAGAGGTCAAGATCAACAAGTATTTTTAACTAATTATATGCGTTATATACCTATTATACGGAATACGGAGTTTAGGTTGAGGAGAAGCCAAAAAAATTATTTTATTATTTCTTTATGTGCGGCAATATCCTAATTATATATAACTTTAAAAACGATAAAACGTTACCAGATAAAACCAGTATAGATGACAAAGTTTACAGACAGGCGTTCTCAAACGTTCTCAAAAAATGTTGCCGAACCTTCTCAGAAATTATCAAAAACGTTCCCGATGGATGCTCTCAGCCTTTCCTTTATTATGCGTGCTTATAATCCTATAACTATATTTAAATGAGAAAACTATCCGTAATGATCCTGTTATGTGCTGTTGTTTCGATAACCAATGCACAATCCAAAGATGAGGCTGAAGTAGCCGCAGGAGTTGAGAAATTAAGAGCCGCAATGGTAAGCGGTAACAAAGCTGATTTAGAAAGCATTTTGTCAGACGATTTAACCTATGGGCATTCGAACGGCAAGATTGAAACTAAAGCTTCTTTTGTGAATGCTATTTCCACTAAGAAATCAGATTTTAAAAAAATAGACCTGGACCAGCAGACCATTTCTGTAACAGGTGATGTAGCCATCGTAAGACATATTCTTACTGCCGATACCAATGATGGAGGTAAACCAGCGCACATTCAATTAGGGATTGTACTGGTATGGCAGAAACAAAAAGGCGAATGGAAAATAATTGGCAGAAGAGCATTCCATGTAGATTAAATGAAAAAAGAGTAAAACCAGCATGTAATACTGGTTTTACTCTTTTTTTATACCTCCACTGGCCGGATGCATCGGGCAGTGTAAATCAATAACAGCTTAAACAAAGACGATCTCAACTTATGGACCAGCAGTCTAAAGAAGTAACAAACATCTTGAATTCACGGAAAGCATCCAATGCTGCTATTATTAATAAAGACGTAGCCGGAGTAGCCAAATACTGGATGAAAGATATGGTCGTTATTTCTGGCGAGGGTACGCCATACGTTGGCAAAGAATTGCTTATAGAAGTATGGAGCGAGATGTTTGCCGTCAGTGATCCGCCGGTATTTGAACGTATACCCACCATCATCACCATAGGTGAAAGTGGGATCCTGGCATGGGAAACAGGCACCTGGCATTACAGCAATGCCAGGTTCAGAGGCAACTATTCCGCTATGTGGCGGAAAATAAACGGCTTCTGGATCACCCAGTCAGAGTTATTTGTTTCCTTAGATTAATAAATACCATTCTGGATACTTTAGCCCATCAGGAGGTTAAGCATCTCTTTCATTTCTTCCAGTTCCTTTTCCAGTTTCGCTACGCGCTGTTCCAGTTCTGCCGGGTAGGAATGAGCAGGTATTACGCTTTCATCGGCAGTTTCCGTTTCCTCCAGCTCGCTGCCGCCAAACAGGTGCATATAGCGTGCTTCTTTTTGTCCGGCTTTCTTAGCCAGCTGTTTTACATAAGCAGGTTCATCTACAGCAAGCTTAGCCAGAATTTCCTGGATTTCTCCAATGGTCTCAAACTCATATAACCGGGCAGAGTTTGTATTGATTTCTCCTGGTGTTAAAGGTCCGCGTAATAGCAGCAGGCAAATCACGGCAAGTTCTACAGGCAGCAGGGGGTAAACTATGGCCAGATTATGTTTATACTTAATAGTGCGGCTGCCTGCACCGGTGGCAGTACCTATCAATCCTTTAATTTTTAGGGTATTGAGCGTCAGTGCAACAGTTTCTTCATCATAATTCACTACAGGATTACGTGAAGTCTTCTGATTACAGGCTGCGGTCAATGCAGAGATCGTCATAGGATAATAATCGGGCGTTGTTTTACTTTTCTCAATCAAAGAGCCCAGAATGCGTTGTTCAATGGCCGATAATAAAATTAATGAAGGTGTAGCTTCCATAGTTTATGCCAGGTTATGAGTTAATTTCTATCTTTTGGCGTCAGGTTCAAAGATATCATTTAAAAGGAAATTGCGAAAAAGTCAAATAGATACCTTCGTACATCTTGCTGGCTATAGTTATTATGGTTATTTTATAAAAGAAATGGGAAATAATAGTTTTGTACCATTGGCAAGGGGTAAAGAAAATGACAGATTGATAAATGACGAATATATAATTGTTTATTACATCGAACCTTACGCAAAAAAATATTCAATTCAATTTTTTTTATGTAATATTTATCATATATTCGATTTAAATATGGTATAAAACAGTATGTCTAGTAAATTAATGCTCCAGAATGTTAAATTTTCAACATATTTCTTAGTACCTAAGAATATGACAATTTATTTGTCATTACACTGAATCTAGAAAATATGCAGGTAATAAAACTGCGAAAGAAATAGGCTTAGGCTTATAATAGGTAGTTAATAAATGGAAATGCTGATGGATGTCAGCATTTTCTTTTTGGAG
>JAATFQ010000153.1 GCA_015655115.1 Sphingobacteriales bacterium | reverse complement strand
GTTTCTGTAGTCGGAGAACAGCTGATGTCCGCCTGATATCAGGAATTAAGAGAACAAGACATTTAAAATTGAGCTGTCACCAGGAAATGATCCTGGTGACAGTCCAATTTTTTTATAATAAAAGATAAGATTCAGGTATAATGCTGTTCATAGTAGCAATACTGATCCCATCCCCCCTAAAGCTGATGTTCCTTCTTCAAAAAATTAAGGTATTTTTTGTCATCTTCAAATAACTCCTCACCTTCGATCTTGTATGCACGCAATAGGAAATCTGCCGCATTTTTGTGGTCATTCAACTCAAAGTAAGTGCTCCCTAGACGTAACATCACAAATGGATTAGGCTCTTCCTCTCCATAAATGTACTGTGCTGCTAATAATGGCGCTAAAGCTTCGGCATATTTCGAATCGTTAAAGTAAGCATCACCAATTGAAGCCTGGATCCAGCCGGCAGCTTCCCAATCTTCCTTCGGCTGTGGCAGCACTTCCAGAGCCTGATTGAAAAAGGCTATAGCCTTCGCATAATTGCCTTTATCGACTTCCTGATCAGCCTGCTCACAATAGTCGTCAATTAACAACTGCTGCTCTTCTGTCAGATCTTCTGTCTCTGTATCCGTATTCGGAACAAAGTCCTTTTTAAATTCTTCAAATTCCTGGTCACTGATCCTGGCAATATGCAGGAAATCAGGATTGAAATCCTGGAATATGCTGCCCTTCTTTAAACTGTAAGCCAATTTAAAATAAACCCGCGCGGTATCCAGATCGGCCTGCGCATAATAAATACTGCCTGTAGTCACAAAATGTACCGGATGCTTGACAGTATCCGTCTTGATCAGCTCCTTCAGATAGGCTGTCTCTTTCAGGAAATAAGGTAATGCTTTTTCCAGCTGCCCTGTTTGCTCATAAAAAGAATAGATACTATCCAGCAATATATTACCCACACTGCAATCTTCCTTTGGGTCTGGGATCGATGCTTCGATCTCCAGTAACAAATCCTCAGCTTCTTCATAGGCTGCTGATTCTGCAAAGGCATACACCTGATCTATATGATCAAAAAATTCTTCTTCCTGCACAGCAGTATATATGATTGAGTTCGACATTTACGAATATAGTTATATGGTCTGGCTTTCCATCTGTTTTATAATTTTGTTGACTTCTGTTTCTGTTGACCGTAGCTTAGTCTGACAAAAAGCAATGAGCTCGGAGGCCCTTTTTACCTTTTCAGCAAGGATATCTACGGAAACAGACTCGGTCTCTATTTCCTGAGCTATCTGTGCCAGCTCGTTATAGGCAGCCTCATAATTCAAATTCTCTTCCATTTTTTGGTGATTTAGATAAAACCTGTGCTTTTATTTCTGCCGCAGCCATGTCGATCGTTAGCTCAGCACCCGCTGTGATAGCTACTGCATCACTGGCAATATGGCCATTTATGCGGACTATAGCAAAACCTTTGTTTAATATGTTCTGCGGACTCATTAATCTGACTACAGATAAATAATGTCCTATATACCCACGCTTATTGGCGAAATATATCCTGTTGAACGATTTCATATTGGCCACCAGGTTGCTGAGGTCTTTCGCCCTGTTCGCTATAATTATTTTAGGGCGGACAAGCATCATGCCCGAAAGATTGATGATTTTAAGGTGTTGCTCATGCAGATGTGCCTGTACAGAGTTAATGGTAACCTGGTTTAACCTGTTCAGCTGCTCCTTATGGTGAGACAATAACTGGAAAGTCTTGATCAGTATTTGCTGCTGTAAAGCCAGTAAAGATTCTTCAAAATTCCTGTTATGCGCAATCAGCAATTCCGCCACCTTTGTTGGCGTTTTCGCTGCAGTATGAGCCATCAGATCTGTTATCGTTTCATTTTTCTGGTGCCCGATGCCGGTAATGATGGGAACAGGAAATTTAGCAACCGCCCTGGTCAGTTCATAGTTATCGAAAATGAGGAAATCAAGTTGTGCCCCGCCGCCGCGGATAATCACCAGTGCATCGTATGGAATACCAGAGCCATAGACAGCGATAAGCTTAGCAATAAAGTCCTTCGCATTCCCCTCCCCCTGTACAAGGGCAAAATAGTCGTCAATATGGAAATGATACCCAAAGGTGTTGTTTTCCAGCGTATGCCTGAAATCCAGGTAACCGGCAGATGTATCTGAAGAGATAACAGCAATACGCTGCAATACTTTAGGTAAGAGCAGCTGGCTGTTCCGTGTGATATACTGACCATTGACCAGCTGAATAAAAGAGGGATTATCGCGTACCAGCCTATCCAGCGTCTCCTTTCGCTGCTGCTCAAACTTGCCCAGGGTAAAATTAGTATCGATATCCAGTAAATTCAGCTGTAAGCCAAATGAAGGATTGTATTGTACAGCAACCTGTATTAGTACATTGATGTCATTTTTAAACTGCTGACCTGTAACGCGTTCAAAATTGGAGATGTTCACAGCAGCATTACCCCATGCACGGCCGGCAACTTTCGCCACTATCCTTGCGGAGGACTTATCTTTTTCTACAAGCTCAAAATAGTGATAGTTTGTTTGTTGCTTATATGTGTAATTCGTAATATCGGCAATCACCCAAAACGTTCTCGCCCCAAATACATTGCTGATAGCACTTTGAATTTGCCCGGTAAGCTCAGATAATTTTATAAACGGTTGAGTTGCCAAAATTGTAAGGATTTATGCTGATAAAGTTAAAATATTCCTACAAATTACGAGCACTGCCGGCTATAATGTAGCAATCAGCATTAACTGATAACTACCGCCATTTTATCGACCCATATTTTTAAAGCAGTATGTTTAAGCAGCCAGTTAAAAAGAGCGATCCCGAAAATTGCACATATTATACCAGAGAAAACATCAAGCAGGTAATGGTGACTGGCATAAACAGCCGTAAACCAGATACCGAGCATAACAATCAAAAAAAACAGGTTGATCAGTCCGAACTTATTCTTTAGTCCATAATACAGTACGATAACCGGGTAAGAAGAGTGCAAAGAAGGCATCGCCGCAAAAACATTAGAGCTTTTACTATAGATAGACTGGAAAACAGGCGTGTTAAAAAAATGGTCAAACTTAATGAGTCCGCCGGTATTTCCCGGTGTATGTGCATGGAATACAAATCCATGATATTGCACATACCATGGCGGTGCTGCCGGATAAACGTAATAAATTACAAAGCCAATCAGGTTAACCAGCACAAAGGTCAGTGAAAAATATAGAAATTGTTTTCTGTTGATAAAAAACATTACCCCTGCGAAAGCAAGAGGCACAGGAATCCACATCAGGTAAAAAATGCCAGTGCCCACATCCAGAAAAGTGGTGCTATGAACACGCCAGTATTCATTCGGTGTAATCAGGGCGCCATTGCTGTGAATACCAAAAAAGTGTTTCTCTGTGTTATACAGTTCCGCGATATGCACATCATTATAGACATAATTCGGAAAGGCTTTCATGTAATCGAATAATATCCAATAGACAATAAAAATAGAAAATCCGAGAATAAACTTTCTTGTTATGGGCGATGCATAATATAAAGAGTTAAAAATCAGGAGAAGGACCAGCTGGTCAGATTTATAGCCCACTACAAAGTAAGATATCAATAGATATAGCCCTGATATTAATGTGGTAGCGAGAAAATCCCTGATGGTATAAAACTCCCTTTTTAGCAATAGTTGTTCAGACATTATTTGTTCGTAAAATCTGATCCCATTATTTTATCCCAAAGCGCGGAAGTAACCCCATAGCCTTTGGTAGAGTCAGCATAATGATGCAGCATATGATGTTTTTTCAGGTTCATCCAGAATTTGCTTTTAAAACTTGCGTGGTGCAATGCGTAGTGCGTCATATCATATATCAGATAGCCTATTAAAAATCCCGCGTAAAAAGCATAGATTTTTCCCTCTGGCAAAAGATATAAAAAGAAAAAGTACAAAAGCAATGCCATAGGGATACTTGCCGAAGGAGGCATCACCAGTCGTTTTGCATCATTTGGATAGTCGTGATGTACACCGTGAAAAATAAAGTGTATCCTTTTCATGAAAGGCGACTTAGGATAAAAATGGAATACAAAACGATGTAAAATATATTCAGTAATGGTCCAGATAAATGAGCCAAGTAACAGCCAGCCAATAAAACTGAACAGGCTCATATGTACATCAAAAAATGCTTTCCAGATTAAAAAACCGATTACTGGAACATAAACTAGCACGGGTACAAAAAAGTGAACTTTTGACAGACTTTCAAAAAAATCACTTTTGAACATCCTTATTGAGTCAGTGGAGTTCGAAATAAAATTCTTTTTCATTCTTATATGAGTTTAAATTTTTATACGTTCGGTAGTCGCAACGTTGTTTAAGGTGTTAATGCCTTTGATCTCGACATATTTCACATTAGGCAACCAGAATGAACCGCCTTCTATCCGCAAAAATATGCGTTCTATTTGAATTTTCTTATTATTTACTGTCACGTAAACATGATATTTTTTATCATCGTCAGATTTCACCAGGTACATTGGCAGCTTTTTATGGGAAACAAAACGCAGCTCATATTGTTCTTTTGCCAATGCTTTCGTTTCTATGCCATACGCAAACTTACGCTGAATATATCCCAGTTCTTTTTTCTCGCCATTGTCACCGTAGCGTATCCAGTAAACAAGAACAGGCTCTGTTTTATCGACAATACCATTCTTATCCTGGTTCAGCTGACAAATAATAGTATTGGTATTCGGATCACGCTGTAAATAGAATAACTGATTGGCAATGCCCTTCGGATTAGGGAATTTCAGAGGAGATGGATTACCAGTATCCTGTGGCTGCGATTGCGACTGTGATTGCGAAAACACAGCAGACATATTTCCAAAAGCAAATAAGGAAGCAATCAATAAGGTGGCGATGATGACAGGATTAATAGATTTCTTTGTAGTCTCTTTAACTTCTTTGGCCGCTGTTATAACTGTAGCAGCATTCCGCTCTTTAGCATCCAGTGCTTTTTTCGCATCTCTTAACCTGTTAATGGCAGTGATATTTGTCATAAATGCCATGATAGTAATAGGAATAGTAAAAATGGATATCGTTTCAAAAATGTGGAAAGAAATACCAGGAATAAAAATCTTGAAATCGCCACCGATATAGTGTCCGGCGATCCCACTGGCCATCGCACACAGCCCTATAGTAACTACACGTTCAGGACGCTGCATTAAGCCTCCTTTAGATTCCACGCCTAATCCTTCAGCTCTTGCACGGGTATAGCTGACCATCATGGAGCCAATTAAGGCAATAAAAGCGAAAAGTGAGCTTAAAAAATAATGATGAGATACCAGGTAATAACAAATGCCCAGGAACATGATCAGCTCACTGTAACGATCAAGTACCGAGTCGTACAAAGCACCAAAAACAGAGCTCATATTTCCCAGACGCGCCACCTGCCCATCAAGCATATCAAATAATCCAGCAAATAATACCAGAGCACCGCCCCATCCAACAAAGGATAAATCACCCCTGTTGCTTTCCTCCGCGCCAAAAACAAATATAACTGCAACCCCAATATTCAGCAGTAAACCAATTGTAGTCACTGCATTGGGTGTAAGACCAATCCGGATAAGGCCCTTAACAAAAGGTTTAATGACCTTGTAAATCATTTGTTGCAAACGATCACGAAATGATAAAGTTTTCATAAATAGAATCTATCTTTTTTTTTAAAAATCAAATTTAACCCGCGCTCTTACACCCCACTCCGACACATTTGGGTTGTCAAGATAGTTAAAACGTTTCACTGCATCTATACGCAATACTTTAAATATATTCGCAATCCCTACACTTCCCTCCATATAAGGCTCTCTTCCTAAGGTATAGGTACGACTGCTGCCATCTTCGTTTGTTGGGAACTGCAGTAATGAACTATCCTTGTTAGGATTATTTTCATCTCTGAGCGATCCATATAATACTTTGAATGATGCAACTTCTCTTAATTTCAACCTTTTCACCAAAGGAATCTTATTAAAAAAGAACCCGTTAAAATTATGATCTATATTAAAGCTGGCATAATGATCACTCACAAACTCCAGGAAGTTCATTAAGTTATAAGAATTCAGCTGGTAAGCGTAAGTCTGATTCGCCCTGTGTACAGTAAGTAAAGGGAAAGGTACTTTTCCGAAGATATAACCTCCTTCAATAGTCACATCCGAATAGCCCAGTTGAGACAGATAGAAACGCTTGTCCATACTACCCATTACATTATGGTAATTATACTGTCCGTCCAGCACCCCCTTCAGTCCGGCTGTGTAGCGAAGATTAAAGACAGGGTATTTATCAATGATAGGTACCCTGTATATTTTTCCCTGGTAAAATTTCTCATTCGGTGCATAACGCAGGCTGAAACCAATCTCAGAAGTAGTCAGTTTATCCACTCCTGTCAGCATGTTATTCTCAAAATTATTATAGACAAGTGATCCTCCGGGGCGTTGTATCCATTTACGCGCAGTTACCGTGTAAGAGAAGTGATTCTCAAATTCCTTCACATAATCAATTTTGTAAAAGTCGTTGTAGAGCAGCATATTATTCTCACCACGCTTGAATGACAACAGGAAGTTATCTTCCTGCACAAATTGCAGCTCCTGTCCCGGAATTTTAGTATCCCTCTGGAAACTTCCCCTGATGTAATTCTGAGGGAAAGAATAAATAGACTTATTGTTTAGTGAATACGTTGCACTTAAGAAATATTTCCATTTCTCATCTTTAAATCCATAAGCAGCGTAGGTCTCAAAGTAATATCTCTTGCTCAGTTCCGGCGTAGTCCTGCCCCCCAAACGTAACCTGAAGCCCTCAGTATTATTGAAACTGTAAAACGTATTTACCGGTCCCACTTCAAAAGGGCCGAAGTTCTTATAACCTGCAAACAGCAATGTCACCAGGTCCATTGTCCTTTTAAAAGAAGGAATAGTCTGCAGTGTATCGATATTCTTATAGATACTCAGTTTAGCCTTAAGTAAAGTATCCTGCTGGCGCTGGGCAACCCAGAACTGGTCCGGAAGGTTCTCTGCATTTGGCGATACGACTTTTGAAGGACCAGCGTATACGGTATCAGGCTGTGCTTTATTAATTTTATAATCTTTAATCAGCACTATACGCTGGCCAGTAAAACCACCACCCTTATTTTGGTTCAGGCCGAAATCTACAATAAGATCTGTTTTTGAAAGATGGTACCGTCCGTCGGGGTTCTTTTCAAAATTCAGCTTAGCCTCCAAAGCTCGTACAAAATTCAGATTGATATTCTTGTTTACTGTCAGGAACGCATTTTGTACCGCATAGTTCCCGTCCATTGTGATATACATACGGCCTTCAAACAGTAAGTCAGTATTATTTCTCGGAATAAACGATAATTCAATCAGATGGGGAGTCTGTGTTTTTATAGTATCCGTAATAAAGAATTTGTAGAAAGTAGGTGATGCATCAGCAATAGGGCTCAGGAACTGGTTGCTGACCAATGAAATATTATTTTCATAAATGTTCACATCGGCGTACATTCGTTCAAAATATTTACCCTTTCCTTTAGTATCCACAAACTTACTGTCATAATTCACGTGTTTGTCGCCAATAAGGATAGTCTTCTTTTTCTCAGGAGATTTCTGCAGGTAATTTTGCGATACCTTTTCCTCCATATAGATAGGCAGTGTCAGCTTCCCTCCGATTTTTGTAGAATCCTGCTCTTCGAACAGGAACTGGTAGTTTCTAAAAATACGCTTGTTCTTAAACTTATCAGATAAATTGCTCAATGAAAAAGCCATCTGCTCATACTGTTGATATTCAACATGATTGTAATTCTGATTCTGGTTTTTAGCCTTATTCTCAATTACCTTCCTGATCAGCTCAACAGCAGGATTATTTTTATTTCTATAGGCAGGTCGTTTATTCGAGCTGATTACTACCTCATTCAATGCCTGAGATTCCGACTGCATCTTTACATTCACCACCTGGCTTTCCCCCGGTTTGATCGTAATAAAAGTGGACTTATATCCTACATAGCTAAATTGCAGAACAGTATGAGTCTCAGAAGTAGAGATGACATATTTCCCGTCAGCGTCGGTTTTAGTAATGATGCCTGTGCCCTTAAATAAAACGGTAACATACGGTATCGGATCCTTATCAGCTACGTCACTAACTACCCCGGTTACCACAGTTCGTGGCACCTGTGCAGTAGCCTGAAATGCCAGAGGCATCATGACAGCGCAGATATATATAAATTTTTTAAACTTTTTCATCAGTAATATAATTGTTTTTAAAGGTCATGAAGCTATCATAAGCTATATTGATTTCTGTTGTATTGTTAAGCTTATATGATGGTTTCATTCTTGTTATATTGTTATGTAGGGGCAAATGAGCTATCCTATTCTTTTGACCGGCAGCCGATAGCAGGCAAAGCTCATTATGTTATCGTTTTATTATACTATACGTTTATTATATACCAGGGTTAATACCTTTCATTAAATAAATACAAATTTCTTCTGCATCAAGAAGTTATAACCAGTACCTACCGTGAGAGAAACAGCTATTTTAGACAAAATGTAATTCACATTTAAATAGTGGGTAACCAGATAAACCCCGGCAGTTGTCAATGCGAGGTTACCTGCCCAAACTAATATGTATTTAATGATTTGCAGATGAATACTCCGTTCTTTGGAACCGAATACCCAATTGCGGCCCATCATAAAATTGACAATACCGCCAGCTGTTGTACCCAGCACACTACCAAGTACATACCACACGTTAAAAACCTGAGTACAGACTAATGTGGTAAGAAAGTCAATAATTGAGGCCGACAAAGAAGCGACCTGAGCTTTTACAAAAGTCGCCATTTATATAATAATAAATCGTACAATCACCTGCAATAGTATATTCGCATATACTCCGGCAAGGATATCATCAAACATTACGCCCCAGCCACCGGGCAGATCTTCAAGCTTTCTGATGAACAGGGGTTTTAAAATATCGAAAAAACGGAATAAGATCAACCCAAGCAGGATATTGACCGGAGTTACAGGAATCCATAATAAGGTAATACACATACCGGCAACTTCATCAATTACCACACGGTTATGGTCCTTACCCCATATTTCTTCTACTACATTGCCAGACCAGATCCCCAGGATAGTAATCAGGAGTGTGGCTGCCAGTGCAGGTATAAAATTAAATCCACCAGCATGTGCAAAGTACCATACCACACAAGTTACAGCAGCAGCAGCAGTACCTGCTCCTTTGCCAATATAGCCTATGCCTAAGGTTGTAGATGTAATTTTATGAAATAGCATTGATGTCAATCTATATGTTTAATCTTATGTTTTATAACCATCTATTATATACGTGTAATATTAAGGTTGTTTCTGTTACATTCCCCAAAGCCTTTACAGATTACTGCTGTAAAAATAAACATCAGACACACTATATTTCTGCTTGTTACAGTAAAAAACAATGATTTAACAAAACTGACTTAGATTCGACAATACTTCTATAAAATATTGTTTCTGCTGAACCTTTATCTTACAAAATTATGGAGCGCAGCGCAATACGCCAGGCTCCATAATTATTTGTCTTTATATACTCACCTTTACAGGTGTGATCTGTACTTCTTTAAAAGCAGCATACATTTTTTCCACCGCTTCCTCAATCTGCGCAAAACTATGTGTAGCCATTAGCGAGAATCTGATCAGAGATGAATCTGAAGGTACAGCGGGTGAAACAACAGGATTAACAAATATTCCGTTTTTATGCAGGATGTTTGTAATCAGGAATGTTTTATCGTTGTCCCTTATATAGACAGGAATGATTGGACTGTCTGTATGTCCGATATCAAAACCTGCATCTAAAAGTAATTTTTTTGCATAGTTTGTGTTATCCCAAAGTTTATCGATGCGTTCCGGTTCTGACTCTATAATATCCAGTGCAGCAATTACACTTGCTACAGCCGATGGTGGCATACTGGCACTGAACATCAGAGAACGTGCCCTGTGTTTAATGAATTCAATAGTCTCCGTATTGGCAGCAATAAAACCACCTAAAGAAGCCAGGGACTTACTGAAAGTACCCATAGTTAAATCCACCTTATCGGTCAGATCAAAATGTGAAGCTACTCCTGAACCATTAAAACCTATAACTCCCAGACTGTGGGCGTCATCCATCATAATATTGGCACCGAATTCTTCGGCCAGTTTCACGATCTCAGGAAGTTTGACCAGGTCGCCCTCCATACTGAAAATTCCATCAGCGACAATCAGCTTTGCTGAATCTTCAGGAAGCCTGCTCAGTTTCTTGAGCAGATCGTCCATATCGTTATGGGCATATTTAATACTCCGCGAAAATGAAAGTCTGCTGCCATCAATGATGGAAGCATGATCATATTCGTCCAGTATAAGGTAGTCGTTACGTTCAAGTAAACAAGAAATAACACCCAGGTTAACCTGGAAACCTGTACTGAAAAGTACAGCAGCTTCTTTACCTACAAATGCAGCAAGCCTTCTCTCCAACTCAAGGTGAATATCAAGAGTACCGTTCAAAAACCGCGAACCTGCACACCCCGTCCCATACTTATCGATCGCTAGTTTGGCAGCTTCTTTAATTTTAGGGTGATTTGTTAACCCCAAATAAGAATTTGACCCAAACATTAAGACCTTATTGCCTTCAATAATAACCTCAGTGTCTTGTGCTGACTCTATTGACCGGAAGTATGGATATAATCCCTTTTCCTTAATTGCAGTTGCATCTGTAAATGCTGCAACCCTATCACTCAATTTTTTACGCATGCCTGAATTGTATAATGTTTACTTCAGATAGATTCATAAATTTATTTTTTTTCATATACGTATTTTATAATAAATACGGCCACGAAACATCATCTAATATATTAAAAATATGTTAATTTTAGGATAAGACAAAAGTAAATTATTCCTGGACCATAATCGTATTTCAGTCTATAATATTTTTGTCAAATAACCAATTTTATATTCAATGGATCAAATGAATCCACAAATATAGAATTAACTTACGTCTTTCTGCCTATTCCTTCAATTAGCATGTCAATCATTTCGTCAAAATATTCATTTTTCTTAATCTCTGAAAGCTCTACTGATAATGGAAAATGGAGTCCCCTGAAAAATGTCACTATAATAAACGACATCTTATTCATCCGTTCCAATGAGATTTCCTTGAATTCGCCAGACTGGCTGCCCCCCAGAAGAATCTCTTTGATCATATCTATCTGGATTTGCTCGTATCTCGACTTTATAGCAATCAGCATACGCATGCTATTTACAATATCATCAAACAAAACTTCTTTGAAACTATGGAAGCCAATGATAGAAGTGATCTGAGCCTGTAAAAATGCTTTAAGCTTTGCCTTTGCAGTAGATGAAAAGTTCACAGCTTCACGTATACGCTTTACTACATTCTTCATTTCATCTTCAACAACGGCCTCAAAAATTTCATTCTTACTGGGAAAATAATAGTATAAAGTACTCTTACCCTTGCCAGCAGCAGACGCAATTTCTTCCATGGTTGTTTTTTTTAAACCATGTCTTCCAAAAAGCTTCTTTGCTCCTGCTAAAATCTCCCCTATTACAATTTCATCCTTTTCCATTTAGATAACATAAATATGCAGACCGCAATCCTAATCTGGTCCAAAAGTATTATAAAAATATTATTTAAAATATTTTATCTATCATTTATGCACAAAAATGAGATAAGCATGTTAAATCCAGGTTATCATTTCATTGGGTAAGAGTACTCAAAGGGTTATTTTCCCTCTTTCTTATTTCTGATATCTTCTCTGTCATAAAGATCGATCAGCTTGCTCTGCAAACGAATTACAGAGAATTCAAGCTCAGCTACTTTTTTCCTTAAGAAGTCTAGCTCTTCTGTCTGCTCAGTCTTATCCTCTTCACCAACATTTAAAAGCTGACGAATATTTAGAGAATGCACTTTCGCAATCTGTGTAATACGGCTAAAGTTTGGGTCGGTGATTCCTGTTTCCAGCTTAGAATAAGCAGGAATAGAAACGTCCAGCAGCTCTGCCATCTTTTTTTGGTTGTACCCCTTTTTCTGTCGGAGAATTTTGAATTTCTGTCCTAATGTTTTCATTTCAAAAATATATTAATTGGTGAGTTTGTTTGAAATAAAATTAAGAATTATTTAACACAACTTTTATATTATAATTTCATAATTTATTACAAATAATTCAATCTCACTTATTCTTTTACATAAAGACAAATCCAGGAACGATAATATACAGAAAAAACAGCCTCTAAACCTATTTAAATGCGTATGCAGAAAATATAGATAATAGATAATAGAGATGATGAAAACAGCAAAAAAAATGATTTTATGACATTGAATTAATTATTCTATGGCTTTTTTGCACAAAAAATATTGTAAAAGTGACCTATGGGGGTCAAAATACAGCGAAGATGTTAAACAAATTGAGCACTTTACGACATAAAATATCAAGAGAGTGCAGAAAATTTTGGCTAAAATGTTTCAGCAAAAGCTAAAATGCGAGTTTAAACTTGAGGCCGCTGTTCATGAGTTTCAGCTCCTGATCAGAAAGTTTTCCTACTGGAATTTTTACAAATGGCTCAATTATAATCGTATAACGACCAGACAAATGTTGCTCCCTTCCAAGTGAGAAATTAAAGAATCCAAGATAACTATTCCCTTTCAAAGGAGACTCCTGAGCAGGTTCCGCAACCGACTCACTTTTCACTGCCTGGTACAATGCTGTGTTGCCTGTTGAGGCATCAACACCTGAAGTATAAAACTCTGCGGTAGTCTCATAGGTATTGCTTCTTCTATCCCTGATCACATTGAAATAAGAAACACCTGCAGAAGCATAAAAATTCTTGTTTACATGATAAACAAGTCCGACGGGAATATCAATGGCACTTAAATTTGCATCCGTAGCAGTAAGCTGTCTGGATGACAAGGCCTTGAGTGATGATTTTGCATTAGGATTTTGGCCCACAGCCGCCCCTGCCTTAAGCTGAAGTATTGAAATACCTGAGCTAACGGAGAATTTATCGGACAGCCTATAGTCGGTAGTCAGTCCTGCACCTACATTCAGGTTTGATTTCATTACCGTCGGCATAATCTCTACTCCAAAACCCCATTTAGCTGATTTCTCCTTTTTTACTGTATGGGCAGCCAATTGTGACGACTTAGCTTCTGAAAGTAAAAAATCAATGGTATTTTGCTTCTTTAACAATACAGCTGTGTCTTTATGAACGTCCATGGCAATTGCGACAGGCTTGCCACCAGACTGAACATACTGGCCAGGCATAATATCACCCGGTACTGATTCAGCAATGACTGCTGTCAGCTGCTGATCTGCGGCACTGGTACTATTATTTGTACTGTTGTTATAAGTATTATTGTTGCTTTGTCCGCTATTATTACTGCTGACAATATTATAATTGTTGTGATTACCTTTACTGTTATGTACAAGCACAGGAGTGCCTGGTAAAATTTGCCCAACAATTGTACTTTCAGCAGGAATTATTCCTGAACCAGGATTTCCCCTACCCGTACTTGTGCTTGTATTTTGATTTTGAATTATACCTGGATTTTGACTTTTACTTTGAGCAAGAGAAAGATTAGCAGCAGAATCCGGAACGGTGACAGGAGTATGTGCTGGGGCATGTGCAGGAGTGCGGCCAGCAAGCTTTTGGTTTTTACGCTGCTGCAATAAGTCGCTTAAACCGTAGGACAGTCCTGAAATAATAATAAATAATATAGCAGCTATCCTCATCCACATCGGAAAAAGCTGGCGCCTGGCCTTTCCTGCCTGAGAAAATGCTTCCCATTCACCAGGAACATATTCCTCTTCATAACCGTCGAAAAGTTCGGCAATCCCTTCTATAAGTTCTTTATTAGCTGGCTTCATCTTTAATTTTAATACTGTTAATATAGAGCGTCCTCAATTTTTGTTTTGCCCTGGTCAGGTAAGTCCGGCTGGAGCTGACAGGAATACTCAATAAACCGGAGATCTCATCATGGCTATAGCCCTCAATCTCGTATAAATTAAACACCATACGGTGTACATCCGGTAGTTCATATAAAAGCTTCATTACATCTTCAACAAACAATTTATTCTCCACTTCCACATAACTTGTACCCGCATCCTCATAGTCATCGCTTAAAGTAAGCGCCGATTTATTGGCCCTTATTCTGTCCAAAGCAGTGCGGATGGCAATCTTAGTCAGCCATGACTTAAATGTTTTCTGGAAAACTAACAGGTCATTGTCGTGCCGGAAATCATACATAGTTTTAAATGCCTTCATAAAGCTGTCGTTAACCACTTCCTTTGCAGCATTCCTGTCTTTGAGATAGCGGGTGGATATTCCCATTAGATATCCCCAGTAATGGACATATATACGTTCTTGTATACGCTCATCACGGGCATTAAGTCCCCTAATGATCTCCTGGAACATTATATTTTTATTATCCACGCCTAGCTAAGCCTATCTGATCAATCAATGTATTTTATTTATTCATGCTTTATACGCAGATCGCCAACCTTCCTTATCCAGAGAGACCTGATGTACCAATATAAACGCAGCAGGATTCTAAAACGCTACAGTACTTGACGAATAAATTTATTTCAATCCTGTCTTACAAATTTAATAAAAAACAACTGTAGCGTTCTGCAAAGCAGCTGCGTTTTACCCTTAAAAACACATTAAATTTTACCTAAACACATTAAAAATGTACAATACCTCTAACTTGTTATCAAAAAATTCAAAAGTATCTGCAATGTTCATCGCATTGCTTGGCCTGACGATATCTTTTACTGCATGTAAAAATGATGATGATTATATAGAGCAGCCTATTACTGCATTGTCAATTACCAATGCATCACCTACAACTGGTACGCTGAATTTTTTCCTGGATAATCAGGTGGTAGGCTCATCTTCCCTGCCCTATCCAAAAAGATACGATTACCTGCGCGCTTATTCCGGCACAAGAACTGGCAAAGTAACAGACTCGGCAACAAACACCACGCTTTATACAAAAAGTATCAACTTAACTGCCGGCAAGTATCAATCTTTATATATTATCAAACAAAATGACACGCTCTCTTATGCAGTTTACAACGATGAAATCAAAGCAACAGACGGAAAGGCCCAGATTCGCTTCATCAACCTGTCGGCAGATGCCCCTGCATTAAGCCTTGTATTAGAAGGAGATACTACTACATTTAACAACAGAATCTTTAAAGCGGCAACACCTTTCAAAAATGTGACACCAGCAAAATACACTTTGTCATTAAAAAACACAGCAACTGGTACAGTTCTTGCCACATTGAATGACGTGACACTTACTAAAGACAACTATTATACGATCTGGGCAAAAGGACAAATGTCTATCACAGCAGTTATCGATCCAAGAAAGCTGGGCATCGAAGTTGATAAGCTGTAAAGAGAGTAATATTAATCAGGATTTATTAACTACCTAAATATTTCAGAAGCATCCGGACTTAAACAGCCGGGTGTTTTTTTTTGGCTGCCACCCTACTTTTTTGCCATGTTAGCTTGCTACTCTGCTTTTTAAATTACTACTTGCTGTAGCTGTTTTTTTACCTGCTGCCCTGCTTCAATATGAAAGCAGCCAGGATAACCGCCACGAATACGCCGGAGATACCCGGGAATAAAATAAACAGATAAAGGATACCACTTACACCGGCAACAGTAAGAATAAACAGCAAGCCTTTCAGTGGCGTTTCCATTTTAAACGCAGCAATAACTGCAAATAAATAAAATATGGCAGCGAGGATCGGTAAGAACATAATGCAAATATGAGCATCCTAATGTTAAGTTAACGTTAAGTCTCATTGATAATTTCATTATGATGACAATACTATTTTCCTGAAGTTTTGAGGAGTTCGTCCAGCTTAGCCTCTAAGGCATTCCCTTGCAGGTTCTGAGCTATAATTACACCGTCAGGCCCTATCAAAAAATTAGAAGGTATCCATCTTACGCCATATAGTTTAGCAGCAGAGCTATCCCAATACGCCAGATCCGATACCTGTTTCCATGTCAGACTGTCATTTTTTATACCATTCAGCCAGGTTTCTTTATCTTTATCCAGTGATACGCCAAATATGTCAAAACCTTTATCGTGGTATTTCCGGTAAGTAGCAACCAATGCCGGGTTTTCCCTTCTGCAATCAGGACACCAACCCGCCCAGAAAGTCAGCAGCAGGTATTTCCCGAATTGCTGAGATAGTTTGATGGAATTGCCGAACTGATCTTTAGACGTAAAGTCTAAAGCTTTTTGTCCCGGCTCTACTTGTTTTTTTGTGATGGCCAGTTCTTTCAGTGCAGTAACATAAGGTGTATGATGCAACCGCGGAGACAGCAGACTGATGTTAGCAGCGATCTCTTCAGAATTAAGCAGATAAGAGTAGTCCCTGTACAATACATATGCGGAAACTATGGAAGCCGGGTTTGCCTTAATAAAAGAATCAATTTTTACATCCTTTTGCTTTTTGTATTCTACAAACAGCGCATTAGATACAGATCCTGTAACCTTTGTTGTTTTATTAAAAGCTGCACTATCAGAAGTCACCGTAATATTTTTATCTTCCAGAAACACATAAACCGGACTGTTGTACTTATCCAGCGTAAGTCCATATAACTCAGGCAGCTCCAGCTTCGTGCGAAACCGGTACTTTCCATCCACGATC
The DNA here is from genome assembly GCA_015655115.1 of Sphingobacteriales bacterium. Classification (GTDB taxonomy): domain Bacteria; phylum Bacteroidota; class Bacteroidia; order Sphingobacteriales; family Sphingobacteriaceae; genus Pedobacter. The sequence goes on along the minus strand of JAATFQ010000153.1, from coordinate 24,391 downwards.
TTTGCAGAATCGAGGGTAATGAAGGACTTATTATTAAACTTCTGCAGATATACAATCCCGGATCTCAACCCGTGGACTTCTCCGTTCAGCTCAAAGTGAGTCCGCTCCTGTGCTGTAGTTAACTGAGTGGCAGCCATAAAAAAAGAAATGATTATACTATATAATTTCATTAGGATATGTTTTATCTCCGTGACAATTTGATTTATACCCTTCTGTAATACTAATCTATTGATTTACACCTGTAGATTAAAGTAAAACGAATTAAGGATCCGAACAAACATAAAAATTAATCTACTAAATCCATAGAATATTTAAAATTAGGATACTAAGTCAACAAATGCGGCCGTTCCTGGTAAGTCTTCCATAACAGCTCTCCAAAAATCGTATTCGCCCATGGAAACCAGGCACGTGTAAACTGCTTAGGATTATCTTTATGGAATGACTCATGGATAAAACCTGTATCCGCATGACTTTTCTGCAGCATCTGTATACAGGCTTTGATCTCCTCATCATCCGTACTGGTCAATGCTCTTGCAATAATGCTGAGCGGCCAGATCATGTTTTTCCCAATATGCGGACCGCCGATGCCTTCGCCTGCGCTACCTTTATAAAAAAACGGGTTATCCGCACTCAGTACCATTTTCCGGGTATTTAAATAAATCGGGTCGGTCATAGATATTGCTCCCAGGTAAGGCATAGCCAGCAGGCCAGGGATACTCGCATCATCCATCAGGTTGTAACTGCCCATACCATTTATTTCATACGCATATACCTTACCATAGGTTTCATGGTCGATGATCGCATGCTTCTGCAGGGCCTGTCTGACTTCCAGCGCCATTTCCTCCATCTCTTTTGCTATATTTTCATCACCTTTAATCAGCCTGATAAGTTCCGCTGCCTGCCTCAGGCTAACCACAGCAAAGAAATTCGACGGTACCAGAAAAGAAAAAACTGTAGCATCATCACTAGGCCTGAAGGCAGAGCATATCAGCCCTACAGGTTTTACCGGGTAGCCAAAACCCTGCATTGGGAGATTATCAGTAGCCCAGGCAGTGGTCCGCTGAAAATGATAAGGACCATCATTCTCCTTACGCTGCTGCTCTTTAAAGGTTTTCAGTACCAGTTTCATTGCCTCCTGCCAATGCGCATTAAAAAGACTTGTGTCTTTTGTATACTGCCAGTAACGGTAAGACAACCGTATAGGATAACAGAGAGAATCAAGTTCCCATTTACGCTCATGAATACCAGGCAGCATTGGAGTTAAATCATCCTTCCACTCGCCGGTTTTTGTGTTATCATTATAAAAAGCATTAGCATACGGATCTTTCAATATATTTTTTACCTGCCGGTTAATCAGTCCCCCAACCATATCTCTCAGCGCCCTGTCCCTTCTCAGGAAAGGCAGATAAGACCATACCTGTGCCGTGCTGTCTCTCAGCCACATGGCCTCAAGATCGCCATTTACCAGATATGTTTCGGCCTTGCCATCCACAACAGCAGTGGTTACAGAAGTATCCAGCGAATTGGGAAAACAGTTCGTAAACAACCAGGACAGCTCTTTATTTTTCACTTTGGCATTGAATTCTGAAATTGCATTTTCTACAGCTTTACTGGTAAAGCGGCGTAATTGCACAGGCCTTCTGACAATAGGAAATTCAGGTTCTGCAGCTAGTGACAGGAGATTGCGCGACAATAATCCAGCAGTTAAAATCCCTGCTTTTTGTACAAAAGATCTTCTCTTCATTAGTATATAATGATTTTAAAAGGTAATGATTCCATTACCCAATGATAAACAATATTTAAATAAGTACTCCTTATTCCACTCCCCTGGTATGCATAGGTATCGTATATATCGATGTCGAGGCTGTAATAAACAGGTCATTCCTGTCTTTCCCCCCGAAACATACATTCGCTGTCCAGGGTTCCTTTATCTCAATATGCCCTATCAATACTCCCGCAGAACTATAAATATATACACCTTTACCAGAAAGGTACAGGTTACCGTCTCTATCAATAGTGATGCCATCTGCCCCCTTGTTAATGGCAATCTGCTGTTCACTCAGCCGGCCATCTTTCCCAATCGTATACCGGTAAGTCTTGTCCCTGGCAATATCTGCCACATACAAATACTTGCCGTCAACGCTGCCCACAATCCCGTTAGGTTTGGTCAGGTCGTCGGCCACCATAATTAGTTTAGATTTTTTCCCTGGCGGCAGGTAATATACCTTTTGACCTTCAATTTCCGGTTTTTGTCGCACCCAGTACGACCGCTGGTAATAAGGATCAGTAAGATAAACACCACCGTTACTGTCCACCCATAAATCATTGGGGCCATTCAGCTTTTTCCCATCAACAGTACTAAGCAGCACTTTGACCTTTCCTTTTTCAGAGATGGACCAAAGTTCATTTTTATCGTCAGCACAGGCAAGGAGCTCTCCTTTACGGCCGAAATATAAGCCATTTGCCCGGCCGGACTGATTAGAAAACAGGGAAAGCCTGCCGTCAGTGCCATACTTCCATATTTGATTATTAGGCTGGTCAGTAAAAAAAACTTCCCCCTTTTTATTCACCGCCGGCCCTTCAGTAAAGGCGAACGCACTAGAGATCAGCCTCAGGCTATCCTGGTTAAACAACTGTGCCACACTACTTTTACCGGCAATACACAGTAGAAATATCAGCAGAAATAATTTATTAAATACACTACAGTTCGGTTCTCGCTTCATAAAAATAATTAACTCAGTAAAACTATGATTTACAAATCCATAAAGCAATCAATAAAACGATTATATTCGTTTATGGGCGACTTCTATAAAAATTACAAAGGTATCATCTGGTTAATGGCCGGCATTGCCCTGGGCAGTGTTGCAGGATTGATTTTCGGGGAGAAAGTTAAAATACTGAAATCCATAGGCGATATATTTCTCAACTTTCTTTTCACGGCGGTGATCCCCCTGGTATTTTTCTCCATATCATCTGCCATCAGCGGATTAAAAACGAGCCAGAAGCTCGGCAGGATGATGGTCATCATGTCGCTCGTTTTCCTCTCCACCGTAATCATTGCTGCCGCACTGACCATCCTCGCCATCAAAATATTTCCCATCCACGATCATGCTGTAGCCATCCCCTTAACCGAAAAAATAGTCAGGATTCCCTTCGGCGATCAGGTAACACGCCTGGTCACCACCGGAGAGTTTTACGAGCTCCTCTCCAGAAAAAGCATGCTGGCGATGATTATATTTTCCGTATTGATCGGGTTTGCCGCCTTACGTGCCGGCGAACAGGGCAATGCCTTTACGAAATTCCTCCATTCAGGAAATGAAGTATTCAAAAACGTCTTCGTGCTCATCATGAAGCTCGCTCCTATTGGCCTTGGTGCATACTTCGCCTATCAGGTAGGCGTATTTGGCCCCCAGCTTTTCGGCACTTATGCAAAGTCATTGGGCCTATATTATGGCTTCGGTGCCTTCTACTTCATTGTATTGTTCAGCCTTTATGCATTTGTGGCCGGGGGCTTCAGGGGTATTCAAACCTATTGGAAAAATAACATTATCCCTACGGCTACAGCTGTTGGTACCTGCAGCAGCATCGCTACTATTCCGGCGAACCTCGATGCGGCAAAAAAAATGCAGATTCCAGATTATATTGCTAACGTAACTATCCCCCTGGGCGCTACGCTCCATAAAGACGGCTCAGCCATATCCTCCATAGTTAAAATGGCCGTTGTATTTGCTATGTTCGGAAAAAGCTTCGATAGTATAGATACTGTTGCCCTTGCCATCGGGATGACCATACTGGTCAGCATTGTTGAAGGCGGCATTCCAAATGGAGGTTATGTGGGCGAACTGCTCTTTATTTCTGCCTATGGCTTTCCGCCCGAAGCGTTACCTCCGGCAATGATCATTGGCACCCTGGTAGATCCTATGGCTACTTTATTAAATGCAACAGGAGATACTGTTGCTGGTATGCTGGTCACGCGCTTTACAGAAGGAAAAAACTGGATCATACAAAAGCATCAGCCACAGGAGTCTACAGCGCAGTATTAACCATCATTTTACGGCTTACTACAGTAATAACCAACTGAAACAAACGAACTGATAATCAATTGACAACAAACAATATCTCAAAATACCGCTACAGATTTACAGCGGCAGAAACTCATTTTCAAAGATCTCATCACTCAGGCCAATAATAGAATAGTGCCTTGGCAGGTACCATGTAACCGTCTGCATCATATTACGGTAATGCTCTTCTGTCTCGAATTGTGAGGGTGTAATGTTAAAGGCCAGTTCCTGCGACATGCCTTCACCGTCTTTGCGCATCAGCAACAATATCTTTGGCTCCAGAATACCATTAAGTTCAAAGAAATCTCTAAGCAAACGGCGCGTCTTCGCCGGAAGGAGAGCTTCCGAAGGCTGACCGACCATGACTTCTTCCTGCTCCGCAACAATTGCCTTCGCCGTATCGCTGTTGAAAGCACTTTCAGCACTGAAGAAACTGCCATTTAAATGAAGATTTAAAATATCACCATAAGTCAGTACCCATTCAGGACTTTCAGCGCCTGCATTAATAACAACACCAAAACCTCTCTCCAGCAGAAAGTCATCCATCATTTTTGAGATCACAAAACTTTGAAACTCGGCCCCTTTTTTTGGCAGCAGCAGCTGGAAATAAGGAAAACCGTCCTTTCCAGCAACCACCTGCGGATTACCGCAGCTAAAACTTGCCCCAGAAAGATCGCTTAAAAACTGGTTTAACCAGCTCTGGTCGCGCTCAGCGGCAGGAACAGCAAGAAGTGTGTCTATACGCTCGGTTTTCGCCAGACTTTCCGCATAGTCTTCAGACAGGGGAAGGTCCGCAGACTCTGCTTTTGGGACTGCCGGACTGCTCTTTTCAGGCTGATTTTTTTTAAATATATCTAATAACCCCATTTTTGCTGATCAATTGCCAACGAGCATTTTCAGGTTGACCAGTCAAAAATATAAATTTTTATAGCAAAAGAGGTCATAAAATAAAAAAGAGGTACCGATGTCCCCATTCACATATACCCATATCCTCTACTCCTCCTGACACATTTTCTCTATATTTGGAATATGAATCAGCTGATACTCTCCGGAATCTATATCTATCCCATTAAATCTCTTGGCGGCATTTCCTTGCCGGCAGCCACGGTAGAAGAAAAGGGATTACAATACGACCGTCGCTGGATGCTGATTGATGAGGAAGGAACCTTTATCACTCAGCGGAAATATGCGGTACTGGCCTTGCTACAGGTTAGAATTGACAATAACCGGCTGATCATCACACATAAACATAATGCCGCGCAAACCGTTTCCTTCTCCACAGAAGAGCATACAGGAAAAATAGTTCCGGTAAGCATCTGGGACGACCAGTGCCAAGCCCTGGAAGTCAGCCATGAAGTAAGCCGCTGGTTTTCCTCCTTTATGGAAAAGCAGGTCAGGCTCGTCCGCATGCCCGACAAGGAAAAAAGATTAGTAGATCCAAAATACGCACATGAGCAGGAAATAGTAAGTTTTGCCGATGGATACCCTTTTTTAATCATCAGTGAGGCTTCATTGACGGGATTGAATACACGCCTGCAACAGCCTGTACCAATGGACAGGTTCAGGCCTAACTTTGTGTTTACCGGCGGAGAGCCCCATATAGAAGATCAGTTCCATACCTTTACAATTGGTGGCATCCTGTTCAGGGCTGTTAAACCCTGCGCCAGGTGCGTACTGACTACCGTAGATCAGAAAACAGGAGAAAAAAGCGCGGAACCACTAAAGACATTAGCCAGCTACCGGACAAAAAACAAAAAAGTAATGTTTGGTCAGAACTTGCTGCATACCGGTTCGGGAACAGTACAGATCGGCCATGTACTGGAGATCAGGGAATGGCAACCCTCAATTTAAAAACGCTGCCCAATCCGACCTTGAACGCAAAAGAATCCCTTAATTCCATACTGCTATAGTGGGCGAGGATAATACGGATTACCCCTCCATGGGTCACCACCGCGACCTGATGATGTGATGCCTGCGTTATCCTGTTCCAGCATTGCATTACCCGCTGCTGCATCAGTAACATACTCTCTCCTCCAGGAGGGGAAAGATGAACAAAATCTTCCATCCAGCGTTCACTTTCAGCCCTGTCAATGGTATCCCAGGTTTCGCCTTCCCAGCTGCCGAAATTCATTTCATATAAGTCCTCCTCAATCCGGTATCTGCCGGCATTGTACCTGTCAGCTCCATATCCGTTGACACTTTGTCCATCGACTATGCATCCATTGACACTATACCCATCAGCACTGTACCCATTGACCATGTATCTTGCACTCAGTATATCAGCAAGGGCGCAGCACCTTTTCGAGGGACTGGAATAGATGGCGTCCAGCCTGGAAGGAAGCTGTTTCAGCACTACTTCCTTCTCCTGCTCAAATGATGCCGCAAGCGGCACATCCATCCTGCCATAGATCAATCCTTTTTCAATTGCGGGAGTAGTATGGCGGATCAGGTAAATTTCCATATCAAAATATAAGAAAGATAAATTATTACCTCCGTAATTTGCTGCACAGCCCCCAGGCAATCACCCGTATAACCACCGATCCATTTTTTAAAATAGCGCCCGGCAGCCCATGCAGCGAGCAACACAGGGACAACGATCAGGCCAAAAGCCAGTAATGAGGTTGCCACCATCAATCCTGCTAAAGGAAGCACAGTAAATATTCCAGCAAACAGCAGATTCTTCAGTTGTCCTTTTTCTACTGCACCGCTGGCTTTACTTTCCGCAATACGCGCATAGTTATAATTAAATACTATCGTAATTGCGGCGAACCTGCTCAGCGAATGGGCTACAATTAACAGCAGGAATACCATAAAAACATCATGATAAAAGTATCCTTTGGAGACCGGAAAACGTGCTTCAGAAAGCAAGAGATGAAGAGCTGTAAACTTTAACCCTAAAATTAAAATCATTCCACATACCCCATACGTACCCAGGCGACTGTCTTTCATGATCTCCAGGATCCGCTCCTTCGTCCAGCCCCCTCCGAAACCATCACACACATCGGCGAAGCCATCCTCATGAAAAGCTCCGGTGATAAGCAGTCCCGTCATCATTGATAAAACAACCGCAACAGAAGCATCAAACAGGTAATTTGCAGCACCATAAACTGCAGCACTAATAATACCTACTACCCATCCCACAACCGGCAGATACCGGATCGAATCAGGTAAGTTAGCCGCATTATCCCTATGCACAGCCGCAGGAACAGGCATGCGCGTATAAAAAGATAAGGCGACGAAGAACAGCTTCAGCTCTCTGCCCATCAGGATTTATTGCTAACAGCGGCACTTTCAAAGCTTGCCATCTCATTGAGAAAATTAACAGCACTTACTATCAGCGGGTAAGCCAGTGCACAGCCTGTACCCTCGCCAAGGCGCAGTCCCAGTTGCAATAAAGGCTTCGCCTCCAAAGTCTTCAGCAACAGCTGATGTCCTTTTTCATCCGACTGATGAGTAAATACCGCCTTCTCCCGGATTGAAGAATCCATTTTATAGGCACACAGATAGGCTACAGTAGCAATAAAGCCATCCACCAGCACCAGCATGTTCTTTTTTGCTGCAGCTTCCATTGCTCCTGCCATCTGCAAAATCTCGTACCCACCGAAATGAGCCATCAAAGCATGTATATCATCCGTTCCACCATAATTAGCTATTGCCTTTTCCAGCACAGCCTGTTTCAACTGAAATTGCACATCATCAAGTCCCGTGCCCCTGCCAATACAATCCTGCAGCGGAAGACCACATAAAACACTCATCAGCACAGCAGCACTGGAAGTATTACCGATACCCATCTCACCAAAGCCAATTACATTGCAGCCTTTACCTGCAATAGTATCAACAATGCCTGCACCATTAGCAAGACATAATGCTGCTATGTCGGGCGACATGGCCGGGCCATTTAAGAACGAGGACGTACCCTTACCCACCTTCCTCTTGCCCAGGGGCAGTTCAGGATCGAAATCACAGTTTACCCCTGCGTCAATAATTTCCAGGTGGATATCATGCTGTGCGCAAAACACGTTAATCGCCGCTCCTCCATTTAAAAAGTTCAGTACCATCTGTCTCGTCACCTCCTGCGGATAGGCACTCACCCCTTCCAAAGCAATACCATGGTCAGCTGCAAAAACCACCAGATGCGGAGCCTTCAGCACAGGAGATAAGCTGTCAAAAGTAATACCCACCTGCAATGCAAGTTCCTCCAGCAAGCCTAAAGCCCCTAATGGTTTCGTCTTAAAGTCAATTTTGCTCTTTAACTGTTCAGCAATCTTCATATATATGATATACTATTTTTATTTACATTTTTTATTAACTATTCTTATTACTATTCAAAATAATCTTACCCTTATTGTACCCCGCCTTTCAGGAACAAGGGAAGACCAGATACCATAAACACCGCTTCATCGGCCATTTTAGCTACATGCTGGTTCGCCCAGCCCTGCAGATCGGCAAACTTCCTGCCCACGGCTGTATCGGCATGCATCCCCATCCCCAGCTCATTAGAAATAATGATAAAAGTTGCAGAAATCTCCATCAGCCCGTCCAGCTCCCTTTTAAAGTCCGACAGACAACGGTCTACATCACTATCATGATCCATAAAAAAGTTAGTGAGCCACAAAGTAACACAATCAACCACCACCACCCGGCCTTCCAGCGGCAGCTCATGCATGTTGCGGTAAGCCTCGAAAGTAGTCCATTCCGGACCTCTTTCATCCTGGTGCCGTTTCACGCGTGCAGCAAAATCATCATCCCAGATCTTTGCCGTAGCCACATAAACTGGCTTAGCCGATAAGCCCTTAGCCCTTTCCAGTGCATAACTACTTTTGCCGCTCCTCACTCCACCAGTAACAAAAATCAACATAGATTAAGATTTAGTTTAAGAATTACTTATGCTTCATAAGCTAAGACTTAGCTTAAGGATTAGGTTAAGATTTAATATCCGGATCCGCTTTCTTAAAGCGCTTATATAAAAACAGCTGCCACTTCTCCTCAGCCACTCCAGCCTTATCCATCTCCGCTCTTGACAGCGTAAAAAACAAGTCCGACAGTCTGTTGATATAAGCCGGAATCGCTTCATGCACCTCATCCTCCTTCATCAGCGACACCAACCTGCGTTCCCCGCGCCGCATCTGTGTCCTTGCCATATGACAAAGTGCAGATACCTCATTTCCTCCCGGCAGAATAAAATAATCCGACGGATGCGTCATTGCCCCTTCAAGTGCATCAATCCATTCCTCACAAAACGCAGCACCATCCTCCGGCATCGGGTTCGTATTCACCTTATGTGCATCCGATGGCCTCGCCAGGTGCGACATCATATCCATCAAGTCCTTCTGAATCTTGTGTAAATTTGGCTGCCACTCATGCGCATTCCCCAACTTCACCCGCAGCATGCCTATCGTGGAATTCGCCTCATCCAGTGTCCCCATACATTCCACCCTCACATCATCCTTAGATACCCTTTTGCCACCAAAAAGCCCCGTAGTACCTTTATCCCCTTTTTTTGTATATATCTTCATCTTCTATTATTATAAATCAAACCTAATCATTTACAAACCCTCAAACAAAACCTTAAGGCTTCTCTTCCTAACCTGTCTGTCTCCCGCATCCCCGGTTAAGCGCAGTATCTTTTTTGTACCTGACTGAGACTTAAAAAACGGCAACCTCTTTTACGACATGCAATATTTGCCCTTCAGCAAAGATTGAGGAGTAAAAGAGGTTGCCGTTTTTTAATTCCCCCAGGACAATCAAATTACAAGCTAAAACTTATAAGTATATCTCAGGCTAAGATTTCTCCCAGCCAAATTATATCCTCTCTTCTCATAATAATTCTCATCCGTCACATTATTCATCAAAAAAGTAACCATATGTTTCTTTTCAAACGTATAACCTGCGCCAAAATCGAGCACCATAAATTCAGGATAAACAATTTCAGGATATGCATCATCATTATAATCCGTATCCTTACGATTACCCACATAGCGGCCATTCAGGCGTAAATCAAGTCCTTTAAGGTTATTGAATTCCAGACCATAGGTACCTGTAAAATCAGCCACGTTATAAATACCCTTATAAGTACGTTTACCGTCAGCAGCTATAGTAACCTCTTTAGCCTTCACCGTTCTTGTTGCATTTCCAAAAAGCTTCAGCGAGTAGTTTTGCGACGTCATACTTCCGAAGTCCCATGCCAGTTCAGCTTCAAAGCCATTGATATTCGCTTTATTAGCATTCACATACTCCATTACAGAGTTGATCGTATATCCACTTGCCGTAATTTCATTCACAGGGTAAGTAGTTCTCGAAGTAATCCTATCCTTTACATAAGTATTAAAATAAGAGACATCCGCCGTCAGTCCCCATTCAGCTTTCGTAAACCTCAGTCCCGCGTCAAAAGAGATACTATTCTCATTTTTAAGATCCGCATTACCGCGGATAACATTCACCTTACCCGACGACGTGATTAATTTTTCAGAGTATCCTGCAACATTATAAGCATCAGGCGTCACGAAAGCCCGTCCTCCCGAAGCATGGACCGTAAATAATTTACCAAGTGCATATTGAGCAGCCAAACTCGGACTAACAATAGGGTTTGTCTGTTTACCACCAGTATAAGTAGTTAGCAGAGGAGTTTCCTTAACATTATAAGTAATCAGGTCCAGGCGGACACCAGGGTTGATCACCAACTTATTATCCAGAAAATTAAACTGTCCCTGCACATAAGCAGCAGCAGAGCTAAGGCTGTAATTTGGTGAATAAGGAGTAGTTTCCGCACCAGTAGCAGCATATGACTGTGCAATTGTTGAAGCATTGCTATAATCCAGTCCAAAAACCAGCGAATGGCGGCCTAAAGTATAAGCATCCTTTGCCTGGATACCCTTCCAGCTTGTTTCGCTCACATAAGAACTATAAGAAGTCGTTGAAGCACCATTCACCGTCAAAGAATAATTCGTGTTGTTCTCCTCAGAAGTATAGCCCTTCAGCAATAAGTGGTGATTTCCCAGGATACCAGAAATTGCCACCTCCTCATTGTGCCTTTCAATATCCTTAGTGCTCGGTTGTCCGTTGCCAAAAAAGATATCACTTGGAGCCTCCACATTATTAGCGATAAACCTTTCGCCCCTAACATCAACTCTCCATGCATCATTCAATTGATAGCCGAGCCTTAAGCTTCCCGTATTATAGTTCAGCTGTGAATACTGGCGTCTCAGTCCATCCGAGCGCTTATCGTCAACAGTAACAGAATTATCAGTTTTCCCATCATAGTCCAGGTCATAATTTTTAACCGCCTTTTCCCCATCCAGTAAATCCCTGAAAAAGTTGCCCTTACCCAATTTCATATCCTTGCTCCTGTCATAATTCAGGAATGAAAGGTCAAAATCAAGCCTTTGCGTGATATTTCCGCCTGCCGAGGCGCCAAGTTTCGACGTTTCATAAGAGCCATATTCTGCAAACACATCCCCATGGATAACGCCAGCAGATCTTTTGGTAATGATATTCACCACACCACCCATTGCCGAAGAACCATACATGGCAGATGCAGGGCCTTTAAGTACTTCGATACGCTCAATGTCCGAAGGATTAATAGTTGCAATATTTGCTGTTCCCGCAGGGCGGCCATCAACAAGCAGCAGCGAGCGCTGATTCAGTCCGCTTGTTTGTGGTCTGAAGCCACGGATGCCGACTCCGGCGAGTAAACCAGGGTATTGTACAATATTGACCGACGAATTCTTTTTCAGCAGGTCAGTAAATTCCTGCGATGAAGTCATAGCGATATCCGCTTTAGTAATCACCGTAACATTCTGAGGTACATGCTTCCTCTTCACCCCCGTGCGGAGCGTAGTCACCACCACTTCGTCCAATATATTATTCCTTAACGTGTCAGGCTTTTTCTCTTGTGCTACAGCAGCAGAGCTGATTAAGACTGCTCCGATAAGTAAGGCCTGGAAAGGTAAATTTTTCTTCATTTGATTTGTATTGTTTATAATTAAATTGTGTTTATAATAAAGCAGCAAGCACGTCTGCCAGCTGCGTATACGATATATGACTGTTATTTTTGCTTATTACCCATTGCGGATGTTCCGGCAATCCGGTAACCGTGATCAGTAAGCCTGTAGGTTCATCCGTAACCAGATAGCCATGCCTCAGTAAAGCCCTTTTCGTCCAGAAGGCCAAAGTTCCGTCGCCCACCAGCATAATTTTGTGGTGTATAGTATGCTGCAGCTTAAAAGTCCCTGTAGCAGTATCAAATAATATCCCATCCTTATCAAAAGCATGCTGAAAAGCACCATTCAGCACCAGCTCTTCCGGCAATCCTGTCGTTACCCTGCCCTCACTCATCAGCCAGATCTGGTCCGCTGCCTGCAAAGCCAGGTCGAGTTCATGCGTAGAAATCAGGATCGCCTTATTCATTTCCTTCGCCAGTTGATGCAGCAGGCGCATCAGCTGGATCCTGCTCGGCAGGTCAAGGTGTGCCGTAGGCTCATCAAGGATGATCAGCGGCGTATCCTGTGCCAGCGCACGCGCCAGCATCACCTTCTGGCACTCCCCATCACTCAGGCTGTCCAGCTTACGGCTGAGAAAAGGCGCCGTAGCAGTCCGCTCTATAGCAAGAGCTATGATTTCCCTGTCTTTTTGCGTCAGCATTCCCAGCCATCCCGTATGCGGGTAGCGGCCAAGAGCGATCAGCGCATGGACGTCCAGGTTTCCCGAACGTACATTATCGGTCAGCACAAGACTGATCTTCTTCGCAATATGTGGAGGTGAAAGTTTATCCAGCCTCTCCCCTTCAATCTCGATCGTGCCCTGCAAAACTGGCTGCAAGCCTGCAACAGACCTTAGCAAGGTCGACTTTCCGCAGCCATTGGGTCCCAGCAGACAAATCAGCTGTCCTGCATGCATGGAGAGCGATAAAGGTCCCGCAACCTGCCTCCCCCCGCTTTTCCCATTCCGGTAGCCCACAACAAGATCATTTATCTGCAATAACGGTTGTCCCTTTTCCATTAAAACCCCCTCAGTTTATTACGGCCAACAATAATCCAGATCACTACCGGCGAGCCCACCAGTGCGGTGATCACGTTGATCGGCAATACCGTCTGACTTCCGGGCAGTTGTGCAACCAGGTCACACACCAGCATCAGCACAGTTCCGATCAGGCAGCATGCAGGAATCAAAACCCTGTGGTTCGACGTATTGAACAGCGCTCTCGCCAGATGAGGGACAGCGATACCAATAAAACCTATTGGTCCGCAGAAAGCTGTGATGCCGCCAGCAAGAAGGCTCGTGCTGCCAATGATCAGCAGGCGCGCACGTTTCACCGTCAGCCCCATGCTCCTTGCATAATTATCGCCCAGCAGCAGGGCATCCATTAGTTTAGATGAAAAGAATGAGATCAGCGTCCCGGTCGTTACCACCACAGCGAGAATAATCAGCTGCTCACCGGTAACACCGCCTAAAGATCCGAACGTCCAGATCAGATAGTCTTTAATCAGCTCCGGTGCACTGAAATATTGCCAGATGCTGACCAGGGAAAAAGTAATATTGGCGATCATCACGCCTACAATAAGTACAATAACATTATCCTTCAATGAAGAGGATATGGCAACGATCAGGATCATGGTCAGTGCCGCCCCCAGTGATGAAGCTATAATGATCAGCCAGCTGCCAGATATCCCCAGTTCCTGAATCGTATATAAGCTGGTCACCGTACCCGCCGAAAGCATCACCAATGCAACACCCAGACTGGCTCCGGCAGTAATCCCTAAAACAGAAGGGCCTGCAAGCGGATTACGGAAAAGTGTCTGCATCTGTAAACCACTTACCGATAGTCCGCAGCCCACAAGAACGGCGGTACACGCTTTTGGCAATCTTATCTTTTCAATAATATACAGCCAGGTATCGTCGGCTGCAGCAGGTGAAAACAGTGTTTGTAAAACCGCTTTCACCGGGATATGCACGGCACCTAAGGCTACATCGAGCAGAAATGCGATTACAATAAGCACAAGGAGTACAGAAACTTTAATCTTATTCAATGTTATAATATTTTATAAAAAATGATGTAATGTTTTAATCAAAAAAAGTAATTAGACATCTTGAAAAAATGTGGCCGTATGTAGAATGTGTTTTAGCAGGATCTTATATTATAATTTAAAACAATCAGCTCAATTGTTATGATATTTTACACAATCAGTTCAATTGCTTATAATACACAAGCTGGTGACCAGGTAACAATTGCGGGTGTAGAATTTTGATCATGTCACCCAGTATCAATTGTGGATTTACGGCACCGGATTCCCAATAATCATTTGCCCCCAGATCATTCACCCTCTTATTAAAGTTGTATATCCTGCCCTCTTTAAAAGGCTTAAAATCGGCATAACGGGGATCTGCAGCCTTGATATCTTTTTTAGAATTTACTTCGCCCACATTAATCCAGAAATCTGCTTTAAGCGCTTCAGGAGCTACAGTTTCAAAGTTGAGCATCAGGCTCCCTGTGCCCGTTTCATTTATCCATTTATAGGTTGTGCCGGCATCTTTCAGAAAAGTGGCCATATAGCTGTCTCCATCAGGTGTATACCATACCCCTTTGAAAGGCATTCCGCAGATCAGGCTAGGCTTGACCAATGCCTTATGCCCTATTTGGGCCAGCCTGTTATACTCTTTCTCCATGGCGGCGAACTTCCCGTTTACCAGTGGTTCTCTGTCGACCAGCGCAGCCATCAGTTTCACCCATTCCGCGCGGCCAAGTGGAGTGGTTTCCAGCCATTCAGAATTGAGCATCACCGGGACGCCTGCACCCAGCAGGGTTTGATATTTTGAATATTTTGCGTCAGGATTCCCCATTACCATCACCAGGCCAGGCTTCATGGCAATAAGCATTTCATTGTTCATTCCACCGTCGAGTCCCACCTCTTTGACTTTCCCCAGCTTGATATTTGCGCGTACTGCCGGACAAGTGACATAGTTTAAGCTGCCTAGTCCCACAATAATATCAGCGGCCCCTGCAAAATCTGCCAGTGCAATATGCATGGACGACATTGCCACCAGACTTTTCACAGGAATAGTAATCAGCTGTGACTTTTTATAGCCTGCAGGAGCAGCAACTCCTTTTTTCAGTAAAACATATTGTACAGTATCGGTTTTGGCACCAGCGCGGCTAAAGATACTCACGACCTTATAGGCAGGATAATAATCAATAGCAAAACCCTTAGCGTATTTGATTTCAGCATGGCCAGTTGAAGCGGCATGCTGTTTTTTTACTGAGGCAGACTCACTGCATGAAGCAGAAAGGAGCGTAAAAAACAGAAAACAGGATATTATCCCTGTTAATGAGGAGAGATTTTTTCTTTTCATGTTAACAATTAGCCCTTCTTCCGAAAGCGTAAATATTATTTAAAAAGGCAGGTCTTCTGACTTCCTCAAACTACAGCCTTCCCCTCCAAATGGAAAGTGGCATTATTGCAGTTTTTGACAATGAGGTTTACAGCAGCGGAGACTGTTCCGGATTTACACCGGCATTCCCTATTAAAGCATTTCCTTAGAAATGCTACCTTAATGCTACAAACCTAAGAGAAAAAATTAATAATAATGAGATGGACCTAAATATTATTTAAAAAATCGATAATAAAGCTCAGGCGCTTCTCCAGCGAAACCTTTGGCAGCTCAACGATTGCGAAACCCAGATCAGCATAAGTGGCCTTTATCGATTTATAGATGGCCGTAGCTTCTTCAAATGACTGCCAGCGCTCGTTATCATTGACATAGATGTCCGCCCATGGAGGAAGAATGAAAACCTGCCTGTTGTAGGGGGCGCGCTCCAGCGCAAGCATAAATTTATCAGGCACCGGCAACTCAGCAATCTTTAAATAGGCGATGATATCAGGAATACCACGGTCAAAGAATGACAGTGGGGCTGAAGAATTATGCCAGGAGACTATCATCTCATCCAGCACCTTGTCCGAAAAGCAGGCGATGTCCTTCCATGGCAGGCAGTCAGAATTCTGCGCCACCTCCTCAATGATCAGCCTGCGCGATACCTCTGCAGAACACGCATAACCCAAAGCCTTTAAGCCTTCAATCAGCGTAGTTTTTCCTGCTCCAGGCCCGCCTGAAATAATGTACTTCCCTGTTATACTCTTTATCATATTATAAGCTGCCTATGCTATTGACAATTCCAGAAATCGATAATTATGATGATTAATACCATTAGTAAACAACTCAGGTGGTTGATTCTTTTTACTTTTTTAAACTCCTGATGTTGTATATCCCTCGTGTTGATCCCAATATAAGGCTTCTCCACCAAAAGACCATGATACCAGTTAGGCCCTCCAAATTGAACATCTATAATTCCCGCTAAAGCAGATTCGGGATAGCCTGAATTCGGGCTCTTGTGCTGGTGACCATACCGGAATACAAATTTCAGGCCCCGCCAGCTGAATGCCACCAGACACATCAGCAGGGCTGTAGCTCTGGCCGGAATAAAATTAACTATATCGTCCAGCCTCGCGCTGCATTTCCCGAACAGCTCGTAACGGTCATTACGGTAGCCCACCATCGAGTCCAGCGTGTTGATCATTTTATAAGCCATCATCCCTGGTACGCCGGCAATCATATAATAAAATAAGGGTGCAATTACCCCATCGCTTAGATTTTCAGACATAGTCTCAAATACAGCTTTGCGGATCTGCTGTTCAGTAAGGTTGGAGGTATCACGCCCGACAATCCAGGAAAGCTGCTTTCTGCCTGCATCAAGGCTGGTATTTAAGGCATCAAATACCTTTCTCCCCTCTGCAATCAGGCTCATGTTTGCCAGTCCGTAAAATACAAACACACCGCAGACCGCGATATAAATGTATAAATTGAAGACTGCGATATAATGCAAAGCGAGGGCAAAGCAGAAATAAGTGCCGCAGCACAATACCATGGCCATCAACATTCCCTTGAAAAGCCTGCCCTTTCCTTTATTGAGCCATTTCTCAGCTATGGTAATCAAAGACCCGAAAAACCTTACCGGATGAGGGAGACTATAAGGGTCGCCCAGAAAAAGATCCAGCACATATCCAATCACCAGCGGCGCAATAAGTATTATACAGTACCCCATGATGCTAAAGCCTTAATTAACAATTGATTTTGGTCTGGGCTGAGGGTAGCAAGCCTTACACACCTGTTATTTAACCCCCTGAAGTTACCCGCGTCGCGAATAAGGATGTCAAATTCTTTTAACAGAAATTTCTTCAGTGAAGCTGAATCTGAATGTATAGTTTCAGCGAGAAAAAAATGAGTATGGCTGCTATTCTTAGGCACTAAAGATGTGCCGGCAAGAGCGACGGTAAATTCCTCCTTATCATTTAATAACTGCTGAACAGGTAGCTTCAGTTCGTTATAATGATCAAAAATATATGCACCAGCTTCCAGCGCCAGCGTATTGACTGTCCATGGCAGCTTTAATCCCTTCAAAAGGCTGATAAGCCTGCCCGACGCAGCAATATACCCTAGTCTTAAGCCAGGAATAGCATAAGCTTTAGTCATGGAGCGCATTACGATAAGGTTATCATAAAGCGCTATCAAATGAATACCCGAAGAAATGCTCAGATTGAATTCTATAAACGCCTCGTCCAGTACAAAGACAACCTTAGGATTATTCGCTATCAAATGTTCTATTTCCGCGAAGACCTCCCCTGTCGGATTATTCGGGTTGCAGATAAACAGCAAATCTGTATCCAATATACTATCCCGGCACAGCTCTTCCCATTTCATGAAGCTGAGCCGATGGCCATGTAGCACACAAGCGTCCTCGTATTCCGAAAAAGCAGGACTCAGTATGGTACTGTGCATCCCGCTGAATGCCTGTGCAACCAGATATATACTTTCCGTACTTCCATTGGCTACCAGGATATGTGCAGTATCAAACCCATGATGATCAGCGATTTTACCGATAAGGCTCTCACCTATAACTTCGGGGTAGCGATGTATTTTTTGCCAGCGGCTAAAAAGGTGATCTTTAAGGCCTGCAGGCGACCCGCCATACCATACATTTGTGCTGAAATCAGCCACTATATCCTTATGATGGGTATAACCGTCATCCCCATGTCCAACAAGCATCTATGTATATTTTATGTTTTGATATACCTGTTCAACGTCAAGATGCTTACGTATCAATGCTGCCAGCAGGTCATATTGTGTTTCTTTAAATTGCTGATGGTTTACAGCTTTAACCTTAAGGGTGGTATATGGCGCTACAAGATCATCAATAACGCATTGATTATCGAGCATTCCATGTAAATAAGAACCCCAGCAGCGTTCGGATAAGTAATATCCGTCAGTACTGCCATCAGCAAAATAGTTCAGTGGCTGCGATCCGGATAGCGCACTGGTTTCGCCCATATGTATCTCGTAACCTTTGCAGGGTTCAGTAAAATCGCGGTAAGTAAAATCGCGTTGCAGCGTGGTCTTATCCGCCAGCAAAACTGTAGTTACCGGCAGCAGCCCCAGTCCCGCCACCTCACCAAGGGCAGATTCTACCTGTAAAGGGTCTTTGACCGACTCGCCCAGCATCTGGTATCCGCCACAAATCCCTATCACGGTCTTCCCTTTCCGGTATGCTTCCACCACTGTCTGCGCCAGTCCGCCGTTTTTAAGAGCAACCAGGTCTTCAATGGTATTTTTCGTTCCTGGCAGGATAATAATATCCGCCTCAAGAATACCCTCCCTGGTATGTGTGTAATATAAATTTATACGTTCATCTTTGTCAAGCCTGTCGAAGTCTGTGAAATTCGACATCCTGCTAAGCAGCACAACGGCGATATTTACCCTATCTGCCATCGGCTGATTCCTTTTCTGTTGCAGCACCACAGAATCCTCCTCCTCAATATGGATATCACGGAAATAGGGCAATACCCCGATAACCGGGACACCGCATAAGTCGGCGATGATCTTTTTACCATCTTCAAATAAATTGATATCTCCCCTGAATTTATTGATAATAATCCCTTTGATGCATGCTTTCTCCTCTGGCTCCAGCAAGGCAACAGTACCATATAAACTTCCGAAGATCCCGCCTTTATCAATATCAGCAATCAGATAGGTGGCTGCACCCGCAGCAATTGCCATCCTCATATTGGTAATATCTCTCGCTTTGAGATTCAGCTCCGAGATACTCCCCGCGCCCTCCATCACAATGGGCGAGTAACGCGAAGACAAGCGGTTAAAAGCAAGCTTCACCTCCTCAAATAAAGCAGAGCGGTCGCCCGACATAAAATAGGCTGCTGCGGTCTGGTTACCAATAGATTTACCATTCAGAATCACCTGCGAAGACTGATCGCTGGTAGGCTTCAGCAATACCGGGTTCATATCTGTGTGACACGGCACCCCCGCTGCTTCCGCCTGTACCGCCTGGGCACGGCCAATTTCAAGTCCTTCGGGAGTAGCGTAGCTGTTGAGCGACATATTCTGCGCCTTAAAAGGCGCCGGTGAATACCCATCCTGTAAAAATATCCTGCAAAAGCCTGCAGTAATGACACTTTTGCCTACATCCGAAGAGGTGCCAACAAACATAACAGGCTTTAATTTTTCTCTGGTTTCCATCCGCTGCAATCTTACACTTTTATCTCAAAGGATGCAAGAGGATGATCATGAAAATTAAGTAAGGAGCTTCATTCCTTATACACTGGCTCATACTGATAAACGATGCTGTAGGGCGTGTTCCTCAGTTTAGCAGCCATCTGGCCGATCTTCAGGTCTTCCAGTTCTGGTGTGGGCTCACATAACGAATATATTTTTCCTTTGTAAACGATATGCTCACCAACAGGATTACTGAACTGGACGGCCATGGTGATATGTGTAGGATACAGCATAGCAATCATGGGCAGATTATAAATCTCTTTCACGAGATAGAAAAATAAAGCAGCGCGGTCATCACAGTCGCTATAAGTAGAAAACAAGGTTTCTTCGGGCGACAGGCGTTTTTCTTTACCAAAGTTATCCTGGTCATTTTCGTATAGAAAAGCGTAACGCGTAAAGCGCATCAGATAGTCGACCCCTTTCTTCTGCGTCAGTCCTTTCAGGTTTTTTTGGAGCAGCGGGATCAATGAACCATAAGTCTCCTTACTCAGCGGAATGTTAAAATAAGATTCAAAATCCACACCCGGGTAATTGTTGAAGGCCGCTTCGACATTTTTATTGACCCTGATACTGAAATGGTATTGTTTATGGTCATAGATAAATGCAAGCGTCTTCTCCTCATAATTCTCCGGTTTAAAGTCAGGCATGCGCGTCACCTTATAGGAGAACGAGTGCTCTGCTCCCGGCACAGTTATTCTTACAGGAATGGGTGGATTGACATTTAAATCTGCCTTTGCATAATCGTGGTAATTCAGGCACATATATTTTCTTCCATCCACCATAAAAAATGGAATATCCGCAATGTCCTCATCATTATAAACATAAAAAATGATCTTCTGCTGCGCCAATGCCAGGCGGGCATCATAACCGGACTTCACCAGCATAAACCATTTGTAAAAAGTATAACGGGCATAATTGATCTCTTTGGGACTGATTTGCTGGGCTACTCTCCGCACCAGCTGATAATATAACCAATCATTGAGCTCATATTTTTGTTTATAGGCTAGCAGTGAGTCTATGATTGGCTGGTAATTAGCAGTGCTAATTCTGATATATGCTGCCAGCAGCTCCTGCTTCGTAATGCTATCGTCCAGGACAACAGCAATCGAGCTGTCCGCCTTTACCTGAAAATCATTCGTATAAAAATCAACGCGTATCTGTCCATCCCTTGTTTGTGCGCCTGCAGAAGAAAATCCAAACGCAACGATGGAGATTAAAAAGAAATAAAGTAGCCTGCTCATGGCCGTATAATTTGGTTATATTAAATATACGACAAATCAGCTTAAAATATTGTTGATTAAGAGATATATAATTGCATCCAGGTTTTAATTTACAGCAGTAAATAATAAAAAACAGTTGAGGCCTCAACCTGGGCATCTGAATTGAACTACTCTTTAGAATTTCCTTCACCCCCTTGATATGTTAACGACCATCTTCATACAAATGACTTCAAAAAAACATTTACATACCGGGCACATTTCAAATAGATATATCCAGAGCTTCCTTAAGCCAGATAACTTAAGAAGAATAAATATTTCAGTAGCAAAACGCACTATCGCATGTGTTTAATTGTACTAAAATATACAACATTGTATCAATATTAATACACAATACTCCTTATCGCTCTTTTGGCACATCAGGATTTCATTACCTGCAAATACCTGATATACTTACAGATAATTAATGAATAGCAATACGGGCTACTTTCAAAGTTCCAAATTGGACAGCTTCTTGCAAAACAGCATGCGTATGGCAGTTTACCTGTCAAAGTTCTACATCTATAAATAATTTTAATTACCTATGAAAACAAATTCAATCCTAAAAAGCCTTTTTAAAGGCACAGCGATCATTGCAATTGCAGCTATGGTTTCATCATGTTCAAAAGATGACGATATTGACTCATCCGGTTCAGCGAATCTGAAAGTTGTCAATGCTTCTTCTACTTCATCAGATCAGAGCTTTTACCTGGCTTCAAAAGCCGTTGT
Organism: Sphingobacteriales bacterium; assembly: GCA_015655115.1. Classification (GTDB taxonomy): domain Bacteria; phylum Bacteroidota; class Bacteroidia; order Sphingobacteriales; family Sphingobacteriaceae; genus Pedobacter. The sequence goes on along the minus strand of JAATFQ010000153.1, from coordinate 2,733 downwards.
TCAGGGAAGCCTGTCTTATGGAGATGCTTCTGATTATATTGTTACCAATTCGGGAAATAACCTGCATGCAGAATTTAGGAATGAAGGCTCGACTACAGCTTATGCTTCCGGAGAGTTTGACCTGGATAAAGGTGCTAACTACAGCGTATTCTTAGCAGGCGACGGACAATCCGCAAGAGTTAAGTTGTACAAGGATGATTTATCTGCCTCAGCTAGCGGACAAGCTAAAGTTAGGTTTATTCACTTGAGCGATGCGGCACCTGCAAACATTGACATTAAAAATGGTTCAGGTGAAAACGTTGTAGTAAACTTAAGCCGTGATGCAGCAAGCAGCTATATCAATATAGCGCCTGGAGTATTATCACTAAATGTATTTGCCGCAGGATCTGCTACAAGCCTTGGAAACTTTAACCTTACTGCCTTTACTGCTGGTAAGATCTATACGGTGTATATCACAGGATCTACAACCGCTACTATCAGCGTGCATCAGATTGTGCACAATTAAAGACATTTAAACTTTCGGATCCGGCTTTCTTTAAAAGAAAAGCCGGATTTTTTATAGTGATTAAATCCACCTCTAATTACTGCATTATATTCTTTTTAATCCCTCCTGCCCAGCCACACCTTTAGCAATAAATGCGACATACAGACAATCGATAATTATCATTCCTATTGTCTTATTTCAGGAGTCACAAATGGCCTCAACAGCCGAATCTCGTCGGCCCATCATCCGACAGAGGTCTGATACTCGTTATAGTGAGTCCAACTATAGAGGATTTGAGTCCAACTCGAGTCCAACTTTTTCAGCTAGTCAAAAACACTTGGACTCAAGTTGCTGTCAGCACGCTTTCAGGCCGCACTCATTCAAACCACGCTCCGACGACGTGCTACACTTGTGCCATGCCGCGTATTAAGTGGCTACCTTTAGAATTTATAAATTCCAGTATTGCACCCTATAGTAAACACAGGCATACATAGGTGAATTAAGTCATTGAAGGGGATAAATACCGCAAGACGACAAGTTATCCGCCTCAATATAAACAACTCCTCCAGAAGCTTTTATTTTAATCCGTCCGCTTGAACAAAATGAGATAAAAATTATAAGCGGGTTTCCCTCTGATTACTGCGATCTTAGTGCAAGAAATTGTTCAAATAGCACGTCCGGCCAACACCTATAAGTTTAATATTGCAATAAACTATAAGTTAATAAAGAGCTTATTATAAGATTTTCAGTTTTCAATCGGCAAGTACAGCAACCCTTTAGGGATTGTACCATCAAGAATAGTTGCAGCGAGCTAAGCATAGAGAATACTGTTCGTTAGTTCTATTGATTTTTATTTGCTTAAAATCCTATTTTTCATTATCTTAGAACAACCAAATATTAGATTATGAAAATAGTACAGCAAATTATTGCAGCCAAAACCAGCGAAATCTTTTCTGTTACTGGTGAAACGCCAGTATTTGATGCGCTAACAATCCTGATGGACAGAAATATCAGTGCCCTCATGGTGATAGAAAATGAGGTACTTACAGGGATCTTCACGGAGAGAGACTATGCCAGAAAGGTTATCTTGCAGGGGAAATCGTCCAGATCGCCCCTGATCAAAGAGGTTATGACCGAAAATCCAATCACAGTGAAACCAACGGATACAATTGACTATTGTATGATGCTGATGACTAACCAGCATATCCGCCATTTACCTGTATTGCAAGATCTTAAAGTGATTGCAATGCTATCTATCGGCGATATCGTTAAATTTATTATTGAAGATCAGAAACAGACCATATCTCATCTCGAAAGCTATATTCGTCAGTAATATTTTGGATCTCGGTACCTGCTGCTGATCTGTTTCGCCGTCATTTGTAAAATTATCCAATGTAATTATAAGTAATAAAATATGTTGAGAGCGCTAATCGATTAAAACATAGACAGTCATTCATTATGTCTTCTTTTTAGGAACTTTTGCACCAGCTTTTTTTGCTTCGGAAAGCCCTATTGCTACTGCCTGTTTTTTCGAGGTTACCTTCTTTCCACTCCCGGTTTTAAGTTTGCCCTCTTTCATTTCATGCATGGTGTCTTCGACTTTTTCACCTGCTTTTTTTGAATACTTAGCCATATCATATGAGTTTATAAACTGCAAACAAAGCTCGTTTTGAAGAGTTTTATCTATTTTAATTTTCAGGTCAACTGTCCGGTATAGTGTCGCATCTCGTTCGCTACCCGTTCGTAACTAATTTTACTCTTCGCCGGGTATTCGTCGGGTATTCGTCGGACATTCGTCGGACATTGGTTAGTCTGGCCCGATGAATACCCGGCCAATATCCGGCCAGAATTTGACAACTATCCTTTTTATTCATGAACAAGCCACGAAGCGCTTACTAACGAGCATTTATCTTTACACCAACGATCCATGGTGGAAGTGCTGATGATACAAAATAAAAGGGCCATCTCTTTCGAGATAGCCCTTCAAATAAACGTTTACACGTTAAGATTATTTTTTCATTCCTACCAAGGTAGTTTTCAGTTCTTTTACAGGCACTGAAGTACTGGCCGATGCATTAAATATAGTATTGGCACTGATTGTTTTTCCATAGAAATTTGCATTAGCCTGGCTATCTACAGCAAGCGATGCACCATTTAATGTTATCCCTGCAAATAAACCTTTACTTCGCGAATAAGAAAATACTTCAGCTTCCAGTTTATAATCTGTATTTGCTTTAGAACTTCTTCCC
>JAATFQ010000025.1 GCA_015655115.1 Sphingobacteriales bacterium | reverse complement strand
ACATTACAAACGCGTACCTAATTACCGTGATTTGAGTCCGCAGGACGAATGGGATTTACTGGAAAACCATTATAACCGTGTTACAGACACCTGTATCCCTGAGGAAGAGGCCTTCCGTCGTTTGCAGAAGCATATCCATAAAATATGGAAAGATGCTGAGGACGCAGGAGAACGTTATTTTCCGCATGAATACATGTACAAGATGTTATTGGGCGGTGATTTGGAGCAATATTATGAAATTGACCCTAAGAACTCCTGGATGCTGGCTGCAGCAGAAAAGAACTTGCCTATTGTAGTTCCGGGATGGGAAGATTCTACCATGGGAAACATTTTTGCTTCTTATGTGATGAAGGCCGAATTAAAGGCATCAACAATGAAAAGTGGTATAGAATACATGGGTTACCTGGCCGACTGGTATATTAAAAATAGTGGTGGCAAGGGAATTGGTTTCTTCCAGATTGGTGGTGGTATTGCGGGAGATTTCCCAATATGTGTAGTGCCGATGTTGTATCAGGATATGGAAATGGAGAATATTCCGTTCTGGAGTTACTTCTGTCAGATCTCAGATTCTACTACTTCATACGGTTCGTACTCTGGTGCGGTGCCAAATGAAAAAATTACCTGGGGCAAGCTTGACATTCACACACCAAAGTTCATCGTAGAGTCTGACGCTACAATAGTGGCCCCATTGATGTTTGCGTGGATCTTAAAAATGTAATCAGTCTCACATAAATTGTGTAAGCATTCTCATATTTATTTCCAAAAATAGTTGGTATTACCGAAAATGAGCAAAATGATGAATTTTGCTCATTTTCTTTGTTTAAAGGCCAATAGACGCAATGTTTAGAATGATTATAAATTGTATTTACTGTCATTTCTTTGTCATTGGTAACCTAATAAATTTTACTTTTGTGGACGTTCAGGTGGAAGAAGTAAGTTCAAACATCTATTACGTTCGTTAAAGTTTTTCAAAATAAAGCATAAAATACTCATTATGAGGAATATCTCATTGATCATTAGAAGAGTTTGGAAGTCGGCATTTATGATATCGGCTCTATCTGTTTTAATCGTTTCTGGTACACAAGCACAAGACGCTAAAGAAGGAAGAACCATCTTTAAGGAAAAATGTACTTCATGTCACGCATTGGACCGCGATTTAATTGGTCCGGCGTTACAGACTATTGTGCCTACAAAAAGCGAAGCGTTTTTACTAAAGTGGATCAACAATGCTCCGGCATTTATTGCATCAGGTGACAAAGAAGCAGTAGAAGCTTCGAAGTTTAATCCGAATGCAGATATGACTGCATTTCCAAGTTTAACGCCAGAGCAGATTAAAAGCATCCTTGCTTATGTAAAAGAAGGAGAGCCAAAGAAAGCTGGTGATGCTGCAACCGGAGCAGCAGCTGGTGCTTCTGATGAGGTTTCTAACTTCTCTATTGCAGGTGTTATTGCAGTAATATTAATCTCGATAGTTGTATTGGTTGTTCTGGGTAGAGCGATTAAGATGCTAGAACGTTTAATCCTGCAAAAACAGGGTGTAGAGATCATCGAGGAAGAGCAGGTTTCCATGCTTGCAGGAGTTGGCCAGTTGTTTAAAAACAAGAAGTTTGTTTTCTTCTTTATCCTGTGCCTGGTAACGAGTTTAGGTTCATGGGGATGGATGGGCATGTGGAACACAGGTGTTCACACAGGTTACCAGCCTACACAGCCAATTAAATTCTCTCACGAGCTGCACGCTGGTGTTAACCAGATAGACTGTCAGTATTGTCACGCTGGTGCGTTTGAATCCAAGAATGCAACAATACCTTCTCTGAATGTTTGTATGAACTGTCACAAACAGGTTCAGGCAAGGGATAGCCATGATGGTAACATCTCTCCTGAAATCCAGAAGATTTATAATGCATTGGGTTATGATGCAGATAAAATGACATACGACAAGACTAAAGAAAAACCAATTGAATGGGTACGTGTACACAATCTTCCGGATTTCGCTTATTTCAATCACTCCCAACACGTTGTTGTAGCTGAAGAAGCTATCCGCAAAGAGAAAGGCCTGAAACCAAACGAACCAGTTTGTTTTGCTTGTCACGGACCGGTGAATACAATGGAAGAGATTTACCAATACTCTCCGTTAACAATGAAGTGGTGTATCAACTGTCATAAAGACACCAAATTGGAAGTTAAGGACAACGCATTCTACACCAAAATTATTGAGGCTCATGAGAAGATCAAGAAAGGTGAGAAAATTACACCAGCAGCATTAGGTGGAATTGAGTGTGGTAAATGTCACTACTAATAGAGTTTAATAACAAGAACGTTCGATAAACAGTAATATAGCTTAAATGGAAAGCAATAAAAAATACTGGAAAGGCTTAGAGGAATTTAACAAGACCTCCGATTTTGTTGAAAACAACAAAAACGAATTTGCTGAGCCCCTTCCAATAGAAGATGTTTTAAATGAAGCAGGATTAAGTACAGTAACTCCTCGCCGTGACTTTTTAAAAGCCTTAGGCTTTGGTCTTGGTGCGGTGACGCTTGCCGCTTGTCAGCCTGCTCCTATACACAAATCAATACCTTACCTGGTTAAGCCTGAAGAAGTGATCCCGGGAATCCCGAATTACTATGTATCCAGCTTTAACGGTCAGAGTGTTTTAGTTAAAACCAGGGAAGGGCGACCAATTAAGATTGAACCAAATCCTAATGCGGGACAATTTAATTGTGGAACGGACGCGACGGCTCAGGCATCGGTGCTTGACCTGTATGATGTTTCTAAATTAAAAGCACCTCAGTTAAAATCTGATGGTGATCTTGCTGATACTACCTGGGCTAAGGTAGATGCTTTTGTAGCTGCAGAGCTGGCGAAAGTAAAAGCATCGGGAAAGAAAATCAGGATTATCTCTTCTACAGTAAGCAGTCCTTCAACTAAAGCTGTTGTGGCCGACTTTACTGTAGCTTATCCAGCAACGAAACACGTTCAGTATGATGCTGTATCTTATACAGGTATCATTAAGGCGAATGAAAATAGTTTTGGTAAAGCGGTAATTCCTAAATACAATTTTGATAAGGCTGATTTAATAGTAAGTTTTGGTGCTGACTTTTTAGGTACCTGGATCAGCGGTGAGGAGTTTACTTCTCAATATATTGAAAACAGAAATTATAAATCGCTTGCTAAAGGCAAAATGTCCCGTCACTTCCAGTTTGAGTCGGGCATGAGCTTAACAGGAACGAATGCTGATACACGCCTTCCTATCAAATTATCTGAACAGGGGCCTGCACTGATTACTTT
>JAATFQ010000077.1 GCA_015655115.1 Sphingobacteriales bacterium | reverse complement strand
GGCCCTACGCCTTTAAGAAATTCTATCGTTGTATCTAAATCAGAAGCAAACAAAATATCAGGTGTTTTTTTTCCCTTTGAATGTAAAGATATCTTTTATCGCATTCCAGTTGAATAAAATAATGGAAAATAACAATAAAAGATAGGCATAGAACTGTTCAGCAGTGATCACTTCGCCAAAATAAAGTACTGCTATTGCAAAGCCAATAATGGGATTGATATAAATCATAATCCCTAACGTTGACGAAGGAAGGCCAATAAGCGCATACAGATTCAGAAATAGGGGTACTATAGTAAACACTGCTGCTATGATTCCTATAATGAGCCAGAACGATCCGTTTTGAGGAACACCATGGTATTGATAACAATAGAAAGGCACCATCATCAAAACTGACAGGGTAATTTGCACAGCCAGGACATTCAGCTTATCAAGCCCCTGCATCTTACGCTGTATAATGAGATAGGCTGCATAGAATAACGCAATAACCACAGACCAGAGTACTTCTACCATAGAACCAGTAGCAAGAAAGCCAATGCTGATCAGTGCTACCAGCATGGAGATCAGTTTAACACGGGACAACTCTTCTTTTAAAACCACAAACCCGCCAAAGGCGGTCAGGAGCGGACAAACCATGTAAGCAAAAGCTGCCGAAGTAAGGCTTACGTTATTGATGGCATAAATAAAAGTATACCAGTTCAATGTTAAAAACACTGTAGCCAGCACGATTTGAATAGCAATGGTCTTTTTCTCAGATGGAGATGCCGTCTTCACGTATTGTATATCAGCTTTCAATGTCTTTTTGCGGAAAACCAGTATGGCTATCCAGATAAAGACCATGGAAGTAAATATGCGGTAATATAAAATTTCCTGCGCCGGAAATGCTTTTATAGCACGTAATGGAATGGCAAAAAAACCCCATATGGCGAATGAAATTAATCCCGCCAGAAAATACCGCATATTTGACTTTGCCATTTACGCTTTATAAGCAGTCACAGAGATTTCTACGTTTACGCCTTTAGGCAGACCTTTCACAGCAACAGTTTCACGTGCCGGAAAGTCGGATGTAAAAAATGATCCATATACCTCATTTACTTCAGCAAATAAGCCCATATCTGATAAAAAGATCGTAGTTTTAAGGACATGCTCAAATCCATAACCGGCTTCGAGTAAAACAGCGTGAAGATTACGCATCACCTGTTCAGTTTCATTTTTTACTGACTCTACTGTCAGCTCACCCGTAGCAGGATTAATCGCTATTTGTCCGGAAATAAATAAAAACCCATTAGCAGCTACGGCCTGGCTATACGGACCTATTGGAGCGGGGGCATTGGTGGTATTGATGATTGTTTTCATTTTATATCAGGTGTAAAAGTTTCAGGGTAATGCCAACCAGAAAAATAGAAATAGCAAGCACATTGATAACATGCATGATTTTAATGTCAATACTTTGGGGCCTGGCAGGATCTTTTTTCCGGAAGAAATACATAACTGCAAATGTATAAAATTCCAGAGCTTAGCGCTGTAGAATTCCAAAGAATAAGAGAGAAGAAGGGAAAACTGAATAATAAAACCTGCGTGTAATAAAAAAGGGTTCCGATAAATCGGAACCCTTTTTTATTATGTGTTTGTTTAAGAAAAATTAGTTTCTTGAAGTTTCAACACGACGGTTTTGGATACGACCTTCTTCAGTATCGTTAGAAGCGATTGGATTAGCTTCTCCATAACCTTTAGTAAGAACTTGGCTAGAGCTAACTCCAGAGTTAACTAAGTAAGTTTTTACAGAGTTTGCTCTGTCTTTAGATAATTTCAAGTTATATGCAGCAGTACCTTCGCTTGAAGCGTATCCTTTAACAGATACTTTACCACCGTTTTCACGTAAGTTTGAAGACAATTTATCTAAAGTAGGGTAAGATTCAGTTTTTAAAACTGAAGAGTTGAATTCGAATTGAATAGTTTCGAAACCAGTTACATTAGCTGTATCAGTTACAGATTTTGAAACTGGAAGAGGACATCCTGAACCATCAACCGCAGTACCAGCTGGAGTTCCAGGGCATTTGTCAAATTGATCAGAAACACCATCACCATCACTATCTTTTTTCAAATCTTCAACAGATTTTTCAACGTTAGAAACACGGTTTTTAAGTGCTTCAACTTCTTGACGTAATGAAGGATCTTTTAATTCATCATACATTAAAGCTAATGGATTAACCCAGTTTAAATCCGGTTTAGATTTAGAACCCAATGAGAATTCTAATCCAGCATATCCGTATGAGAATTTATCTTTCGTAGTTCCTTTAGCAAAAACTCCGTCAAAATTATCAGAATCAATGAAGTGCATAGTGTAACCTAAGTTAAAAGCAACACGGTCTGAAACTTTAAATTTCACACCAGCTCCAACAGGGATATAAGCCTCTTTAACGTAAGTTTTGTCATGGTCATCACCAGCTTTATCTTTCCAGTCGTTTTCAACACCAGCAGATGTAGTATTCTTTGGAGCATAAGCGATTAAACCGTAACCAGCAGTAACGAAGAAGTTAACAGAGTTCTCACGACGTAAGAAATCTACTGTAGCAACGTTAACAACACCTCTTAAGTCAGCTGCATAACCGATTTCAGTTTCGAAATCTCTGTAACCGAACTGGCTTCCGCCAGTAGCATCTTTATTAGTTCCAGAAACTTTTCCGCGGAAAATGTTTCCTTCTAATCCGAATGCATGACCTAATTGTTTTTTCAATGAAATACCGTAACCTAAGTTAACATCAGCATTTGTGAAATCATTAGATCCACCAATCGCAAGGAATGGAGACATAACACCGCCATTAACACCGATTGTCCAGGTTCTGTACTGGGCTCTTCCACCAAACACTTTGGCTGAAGATGAAGTTGCTGTAGAATCCTGTGCCGATGCAAGAGTCGTAACTCCTAATACTGCAACGAATGAAACTGCTAGCCCCTTCTTTAAAGTAGAATAATTCATAATTTTTTTCTTTTTAAAGGTTAAACAAATTTAAATTGTATAATTTTTTTGTGTAGCAAAATTAAACAAATTTTTAATTCTCACAACAGTTATACAAACACCGTTCCAAATTTAACAAATTTTAAGATTTCGATATGTTTGACTTGTTTAACATAAGAGTCAGTTATGAACACTGGCCTGTGCCAAAACATCACTGCATAGGAAATAATTTAACCATACCTTCTTAAAACAACTAGTAACCAAGCAATTAATATAAAGAATAAGCATTATTACCCACGGAATATGCATTATCAAATGTGAGAAAATGACAAAATATATTTTGTTTTATATGTCAGATATAAATGAATTAGATTTTATAGTTTCAGACTGCCAAAATTGTACTGATTAGGTATTTATACAAGTCCTCTTTTTAAGACAGACAACTGTTGAACTTACGCTTATTCACAACTTCAGTCCATGGACAGACAAGCGCTGTTTTCCTTTTAAGAATAGAAACAGGCCTATTTCCTGTCTGCCTATCATTTGTAGTCATAGGATTTTTCTGCAATTATGAATCTTTCTATGCAGGAAATAGTTAACTTGCGGTGCCGCTATTTCTCTTACCTAAGATTTTTAACATCTGTAAGCATGTTAGACCTGTCGAAGGATGAAAAACCATTGAAAAGATAGGTACGGTATAATTTTAATATGCAAAAAAATGCCTATTCCAAAGATCATTCATCAGACTTTCAAGACTTCAAAACTACCTTTTCTCACCAGATGGCACATTGCAGGATTTAAAAAAAACAATCCTGAGTACAAATATGAATTTTACGATGACGAACGCATAGAACAATTTCTTCAGGAAGAATATAATGAAGAGATGTTCGAATTGTATAAAAGAATTAATATCGGCGCTGCGAAAGCCGATTTTTTCCGTTATGCCGTATTATATAAAAAAGGTGGGGTATATCTGGATATTGACAGTAGTATCAACGGTAAACTGGATAATCTGATCAGGCCCGATGACACAGCCCTTTTGTCACCCGAAAAAAATCCTGTATGTTTTGTACAGTGGGCTATGTTGTATGAATCAGGTCATCCCTTTCTGGAAAAAACTATAGAAATGATGCTGGATAATATCCGGCATAATAAGTTCCCTCATGACGTTCATCATATGACAGGGCCAACTGTTTATTCACGCGCTATCAAAGAATGCCTTAGCAATAATCCATCGATCCCTCACAGGATATATGGGATAGAATATGCTCCCCATCTGAAATTCAAATACAAACTAGGTAAGTTTTTCCTTTATAAAAAGAAATCTGACCACTGGAAAAAACTCCAGCTTACATCATCAGTACTTAAAACATAACCATCTGACAAATTTACTGTAAAAAATGAACTATCATGACCTGTTAACTGAACGGTGGTGATTTATGAGCTATAAAAACCCAAATAGGTATCGATGAAATTATATAAATTGAAATCATCTTTACCACAGACTTGAGCAAGTCTCTTACTAAGGGCCTTTTTGTCTATATCCTTCATCCTCTTATATTGAATCAGCCGGTAAGCTTTTTCTGTATACAAATATATTTGCTGCTCATTTTCTTTTGTGCCAATGCCAACGATGTAATCAAATAATTCCTCCACACCAATACTTTTATCAGCAACGGTCTTGAATACCGGGATTTCTGCTGCCTGGTAATGAACAACCTTCTGCAGTTCATTCGCAAAGGAGTCTGCGCCATCCCGATCGGACTTATTAACGACAAAGATGTCAGCAATCTCCATCAAACCCGATTTGATATGTTGTATCTCATCTCCTGATTCCGGTACCAGTACCACTACAGTAATATCGGCCAGAGCTGATATTTCAATCTCCGTTTGCCCCACACCAACGGTTTCAATAATAATATAATCAAAACCGGCTGCCCTTAGCACATCGGCCATTTCTATAATTTTAGCAGATAACCCGCCAAAAACACCTCTTGTAGCAATAGACCGGATAAATACGCGCGGATGATTGAAGTGCGTAGACATCCTTATTCTGTCGCCCAAAAGTGCACCGCGATTAAAAGCAGAGGTAGGATCAACAGCCAGCACAGCGATTTTTTTGCCCCGCGAAAGAAGCTGATGTATTAAAGCACCAACTAAAGTACTTTTACCTGCGCCAGGCGGCCCCGTTATACCAATTACCGGAACAGAATGATCAATCTTCAGCTGACGAAGGAGTTCTTCACTACCTTCAAGATCATTCTCCACTAATGTTAAGGCACGGGCAATAGATAGGTAACTACCATGCCCTACTTCTGCCAACAATACTGATATATCCCTCATCAATCAAATTATAATCTGGTACAAAGAAAGTGATTATTTTAATACAACGCCGCTGCCTTTCAATCAGCAAAATAAAAATGTAACTTTGATAAATTTTTTATTCTTAATGAAGACCTACTTCCGATTACTTTATTTTGCAAAACCGATTGAGAAATTCGCAATCCCATATATAATAGCAACACTTTTATCTGTATTCTTCAATACATTCAATTTTACATTGCTGTCTCCATTACTGGAGACCCTATTTATGAAACCGGATGAAAATAAACCAGGATTAATGGACAAAATTTCTGGTTCATTTGATTTTCTTGGTAAGTTTAAGCACTATATTGATGCGTCTATGATATCCAATGGCAAGGTCGAAACTTTGCAGATTGTGTGCTTTGTTATACTAATATCCGTATTGCTCTCTAATTTATTCCGTTATCTTTCCCAGCGTTTTATGGAAGACCTGAGAGTTCACACATTATTAAACCTCAGAAAGACCGTTTTTAACAATGTAATGGATTTACATATCGGCTATTTTAACAATGAAAGAAAAGGCGATATCATATCCAAAGTAGCATCGGACGTGCAGGTAGTACAGTTCACGGTAACTAACACACTACAGGTGGTCTTTAAAGAGCCGCTTCAACTCATTTTTTATGTTATTGTTTTACTGAGTATCTCTGTTAAACTAACCCTTTTCGCATTGTTAGTGATACCTATTTCCGGCTTTATCATCAGCAGGATCGTAAAACGTCTAAAAGCACAAGCCACCGCTGCCCATGAATCATTCGCGAAAATGATCGGATTCCTTGATGAGTCTTTAAGCGGAATAAAAATAGTAAAAGCGTTTAATTCAACTGTCAGGACGAAGGAAAAATTTCAGAAAGAGAACGAATACTACTCTAACATCAACCGTAAAATGGTAAGACGGCAGCAACTGGCATCCCCCGTCTCTCAGTCTCTTGGTGTTCTTGTTGTAGTCATCATTGTTCTTTACGGTGGTACTCTTGTTATTAATGGCAGTAATGAATTTTCTGCATCAGCATTTATCACTTATATCGCTGTTTTCTCGCAAGTGATGCAACCTGTTAAAGCAATCAGCGACTCATTCAGTGCTATTCATACAGGTATAGCTGCCGGAGAACGCGTTCTAGATCTTATCGATACCAAACCAGAGCTAATAGACAAGACAGATGCTATAGAGCTTTCTACCTTCGAAAAGGCACTTACTTTTGAAAATGTAAACTTCAATTATGGGGAAAAGCAAGTATTGAAGGATGTGACCTTTAGCGTGGAAAAAGGCCAGACGGTAGCCTTAGTAGGTCCATCCGGGGGAGGAAAAAGCACAATAATGGATCTTATACCACGATTTAATGATCCCAAATCAGGATCACTAAAAATTGATGGTATTGATATCAGGGATCTAAAAGTAGAAAGCCTGCGCAGACAAATGGGTACTGTAAATCAGGATTCATTCCTTTTCAATGATACAATACACAACAATATCGCGTATGCAAGACCTGATGCATCAGAAGAAGAGGTAATTGCAGCAGCCAAAATAGCCAATGCACATGAATTCATTCAGAATACACAGAATGGCTACGAAACTTTTGTTGGAGACAGAGGAAACCGTTTATCGGGCGGACAAAGACAACGCGTGTGTATTGCCAGGGCTGTTTTGGCCAATCCTCCGATAATGCTGCTTGACGAAGCTACATCAGCTTTAGACACCGAATCGGAGAAACTTGTACAGGAAGCGCTTAACAATTTAATGAAGAACAGGACTTCCATTGTGATCGCCCACCGGTTAAGTACAATCCAGCATGCTGATATCATCATCGTTATTGATAACGGGGAAATCAGAGAGAAAGGCAGTCACAGTGAATTACTTGCAAAAAATGGACTTTATAGAAAATTGATTGATATGCAATCTTTTGTAGATTAGAAATTTAATATAGACAAATTATCAATACATTAAAATATAACCATCGGCATCATATGAGATTATCCCTTGATTGCGAAAGAATGAAATATACCAATACTGGTATATTTGAATACTGCCATCAGCTGGGGCATGCGCTGAAACTTGGAAAAAAT
>JAATFQ010000290.1 GCA_015655115.1 Sphingobacteriales bacterium | reverse complement strand
TATGCTTCAGCTTAATTTCAGTAGTAAAACTAATATCTTTCTTCAATGGAGAGCCTTTTGCACCCGGCAGCATAATATCGTTCATCACCCTGAATTCTGTGAAATATACCGGGGGCATAAATTTGTTGGAACGTATTTCCTGAGGAAAAAAGGCATTAAACCCATTTAATCCGCCAAAGAACATTTCACCATTCCTGGCCTTCAGGAATGCATTAGCTTCAAACTCCAGTCCCTGCAACCCGTCGGCAGTATTAAATTTCTTGAAGGATAAATCCGCCGCATTAAAGCGGGTTACCCCCATAGATGTTGAAATCCAGAAATCCCCGGCACCGTCTTCCATAATACCTTTGATAAAGTCTGAAGCTAGTCCAGCCCTGTTAGTATATAATGCAAAGCGCTTTTTTGCCGCATCGAAAAGGTAAAGACCTGTTTGTCCGATCCATAACCGGCCTTTACTGTCAATGAATATTACTCTCAGATCGGGATTCTTCTGCTCATTCAGGAAATAATGACTAAACATTTTCGTATCCAGGTTATAACAATTTAGTCCCCCATCATCCGTACCGATCCATAGATTGCCCTGCCGGTCTTCATTAATAGAGATGATGTTATTTCCAATGAGCCTGGTATTGCCTTTGCCATTGATCAGTCGCTGGAACTGTCCGGTGTGCTTATCGAACAGATTTAAGCCTCCATAATAAGTACAGATCCATAAATTACGCCTGCTGTCCTCGAATGATTTCTGGACATAATTACTGGAGATAGAGCCGGGCAGTTCCGGATTGTGGGTATATCTTTTAAATCTGCCTGTTTCAGCGTCCATCAGATTGAGTCCCCCGCCCCAGGTACCTATAAACAACTGTCCATCATGATCTCTCATAATATCCAGCACCGCATCAGCCCCGAGGCTCTCCGAATCCAAAGGGCTGTACCTGTAGTGCTTAAATGTATTCTTCCTGCGATCGTAATAGTTGAGTCCTCCGCCATCCGTGCCAATCCACAAGTTGCCATTACGGTCCTCATTGAAGGCACGCACATCATTATAGCTGAGGCTATTGTGATACGGTTCCTGCCTGATAAGCCTGAATTTGCCCGACTGTGGACTGTAGAGGTTGATGCCTCCGCGATGAGTGCCTACCCATAGATTGCCTTGATTATCTTCAAACAGTGCAGACACCGTCCGCTGTGACAGGCTGGATGAATTGCCTGGTTCATTCTGATAGTGAAGGAACTTTTCAGTGTGAGGGTCAAACCGGTTCAATCCCCCATTGATGCCACCGATCCACAGTTGATGTTCACTGTCATAAACAATAGCCCTTACCTGGTCGCTCCCCAGACTGTTGCTATTGAGGTATTCATGCCTATAGTTTTTTGTAGTATAGTTCTTTACGTCCAGGAAAATCATCCCCTGGTCTTCCGTTCCCAGCCACAAATCGCCTGCTGGCGACGGGGTGATAGTTCGTACTGCACCATTTTCAGCCAAATTGAGGTGTTTGAACTTCCCGTTAGCGACATTCAAACGGCTCAGGCCTTTTTGTCGCGCTACCCAGAGGCAGCCCTCTTTGTCAGTATACAAGTCATTTACCTGTTCATGTGTATATGTTTTAAACTCTCCGCTGAGCGGGTACAGCTTCTTTAGCCCTCCATAAGTACCAACCCACAGCCCATGTGCATTTTCCTCGATCGAGGTAATGGTATTGGATATAAAAGGGACAGCAGTGTTAGCAGTTGAATACCGCTTAAAAGTATGGAGTTCCGGATTGAACATATTCAGTCCGTTTGAGGTGCCTATCCAGAGGGTATGATCATCGCACTCATAAATGCAACGGATATAATTATCAGAGATACTGTTACTGTCGGCCGTTTTCTTATAAACAGTGATCTGTTTTCCATCGTATCTGTTCAGTCCATCACGTGTACCAAACCAGATAAAACCGCGATAATCCTGAAAGATACATTCGATGGTACTGTTGGAAAGGCCTTCCTCGATACCAATATGTTTAAAGTTGAGCACCTGCCCATAACTTGATAAGCAGACGAGGCATAATAACAGCACACATGATTTTTTACACATGAGAATCATCCGAAAGTTTATAATTGGCTTTAACTGGTCAGATAAAGTTAAGAGAAATAATCAACTCTAAACAGGGCCAAAGTTTATTTCAAACTATAATACAACTAATATGTCGATTAGAACTAAAACAATGGACAATAGAACAATTGATAAAAAGAGATAAGGATTTATTTTGTGGTAACAACAAAAACCAAATTATTTGTATGAACAATTTTACATCTTACCTTAACAGCAAAACACTGCTGTTAGTATTTTTGGTCACCTTGATCAGTTCGGGACTGTTTGCCCAGCAGCGTAGAGCCATTAGCGGAACAGTGAAGTTTGGCAGCGATGGGCGCGGGCTTCCTGGTGTAAGCGTCAAAATAAAAGGGACAAGCAACGGAGCGATTACAGATAAAGATGGGCATTTTAGCCTTAATGTGCCAAATAATGGTGTGCTGGAGTTTAGCTATGTAGGCTTTAAAACCCAGCAAATACCTATCCCCGCAACAGGAAGTATAACAATCATCATGACCGAGGATGCAGCATCATTGAATGAGCTTGTAGTAATAGGTTACGGCACCGCAAAAGTGCGCGACCTCACGGGTGCTGTTGCCACTATTTCATCGAAAGATTTTCAGCAGGGCGCCATAACGAATGCAGAGCAATTGATTGCCAATAAGCTTCCCGGCGTGCAGGTTACACCAATTAGCGGGAAGCCTGGTAGTGGAAGTGCGATCACTATTCGGGGCGGTGCTTCATTAAATGCGAGCAATGACCCGCTATATGTTATCGATGGAGTACCCATGGAAGGCTGGAACGGAACTTCCGGTCCTGGGATATTGAGCTCGCTGAACCCTGGCGACATCGAATCGTTCACGGTTTTAAAAGATGCTTCGGCAGCGGCGATTTATGGCGCAAGGGCATCCAATGGAGTTATCCTGATTACCACAAAAAGAGGTACATCCGGGGGGCCACTGCAGATTGCTTATTCTTCCAAAGCATCACTCTCCAAGCTTAGGGAAAAAGCGCCTGTAATGTCTGCCGATGAGTTCAGGCAAATAGGGATCAAGGCGGCAGCCGATGCAGGCATCCCCCTGGAGAACCTGAAATTAGGTAGCGCCAATACGGACTGGCAGGATGAGATTTACCAGCAAGCGATGATGTACGACAATAATATCAGCTTTAATGGTGGCTTGAAAGGTGTCCCCTATCGGTTGTCGGTCGGGCACCTGGCACAGGATGGTATCTTAAAAACAGGAAGCTATAACCGGACTATTGCATTGCTGAACCTGAACCCGGTATTTTTAAAGAACCACTTAAAGGTAAACCTGAGTTTAAAGGGATCAGTGGAAAAAGAAAGGACAGCGAATGAAACTGCTATTGGATCGGCTATCAGCTTTGACCCTACCCAACCGGTGTATGATGCCGGTTCTCCTTATGGCGGATATTTTGAATATTATTCTGCCGCTTCAAATCCTGCACTTTTACACGGTCATTATAATCCGATGGGCCTGCTGCAACAATATGATAATAACAATAAAACATTAAGAAGTATCGGTAATGTACAGATAGACTATAAGGCACATTTTCTTCCTGACTTACATTTTAATATCAATACGGGATATGATGTCGGCTCAGCAAGGTCAAAAAACTTCTCGCCCGAAACTACCTTTCAATACAGTTTACAGAAAGGACTGTCTTTCGATCAAAAATATGCATCGTCAAAGAATTCATATTTTGAAGGATACCTGAGCTATATGAAGGAGTTGAAATCCATCAGCAGCAATATTGATGTAGTGGCAGGATATTCATACAACGATTTTTTAAGCACTTACTACAATTATGCGACAACAAATGCTCTGGGCGAGAAAATTGCTGGCACCGACCCTACTTATCCTTTTGACAAGCCTCAGCACACGTTGATTTCTTACTACAGCAGGCTAAACTACCGCTATAAGGATAGATATATATTAACTGCAACGGTCAGGAATGACGGATCATCCCGCTTTTCAAAGGACAACCGCTGGGGCTTCTTCCCTTCTGTAGCACTGGCGTGGAGAATGAATCAGGAGCAGTTCTTACAAAGTTTCAATAGCTTGTCTGATCTTAAATTAAGGCTTGGGTACGGAATTACGGGACAGCAGGACGGTATAGACAATTATGCCTATATCCCGATGTATTATCAGGGCTCGGGACAGGACATGTATTTTTTCGATAACCGTGATTTCATCCAGACCAGCTTCCCTTCGGCAACAGATTTTAACAGGAAATGGGAACAGACAGCAACAAGTAATGTGGGGGTAGACTTTGGCTTTTTTAAAAACAGGCTGAGTGGCAGTTTAGATCTCTATTTTAAGAAAACTACCGATCTGCTGAATACGGTCAATATACCACTGGGGACAAACTTTACATCGAGTATAACCAAGAACATTGGCAGTATGGAAAACAAAGGGATTGAGCTTGTGATCAAAGCACAGCCGGTTATCGGAAAGGATTTTTCATGGAATTTAGGCTTCAACCTGGCATATAATCAGAATAAAATCACCAAACTGTATATAGGCGACGATTCTGAAGTAGGGCTGACAAGTGGGGGAAATCAGGTAAATACAGTAGGCTACAGCAGAAATGTCTGGTACATGTACCAACAGCTTTATGATAGCAATGGTAAGCCTGTAGAAGATGTGATGGTAGACAGAAATGGCGATGGAATTGTGAACAGCAAGGATCTATACAGGTCTAAAAGCTCAGTTCCAAAATATTTAATCGGCTTTAATACGAGTGCAACCTATAAAAAGATAACAGCAGGACTGGCTATGCACGCTAACTTGGGGCACTACTTAGCTTACATGCCTCTCGATAATCTGTCGTCGGTGAATAGTAACGTTGCAAACGGACTGGTACCCTTAAATCTGAGCAAAGATTACTATCGATCTGAGTTTCACCTGAACACAAACCAGTTTCAATACAGCAGTGACTACTACCTGCAAAATGCCTCATTTCTCAAACTGGACAATGTGTATGTGAACTATAATTTCGGAAAACTCTTTAACGCGCTGAACAGAAACGCAAGCCTTCAATTGAATGCTTCTGTACAGAATGTTTTCACCATTACAAAATACACTGGCTGTGATCCTGAAGCGAGCGCAAACGGTGGCTGGGAAAATGGCTACGGCATACCAAGGGTATATTCATTAGGAATATCTCTTCAATTTTAATAGCAGTATTACCATAAAAACGATATCTCATGAAATATATACATAAATTTAAAACTGTACTGGTTGTTCTGATCATGGCCTTCTGCCTGATATCCTGCACAAAGGAATTAGACAGGGAACCGACTAACGGTATTACCAATGAAGTGCAATACAGCTCCGTTGCAGGTTATCAGCAGGTTTTGGGCACGCTCTATGCTACATTTGTTTTTGGGGGTGCAGGGCCATGGGGAGAGAACAGCTTTCTGAAGCAATATTTTAATCTGCAGGAAGCGACTACGGATGAAGTGGTGCTCACCTGGGATAACCCACAATACCATAGCTTATCATGGACGGCAGACCAGGCAAACATAGGGGCTTTTTATACCATCCTCCTATCCAATATTACGCTCTGCAATAATTTTATCATGGAGTCTGGTGATGCTAAAATTTCCCAGCGTGGTTTTTCCGGTAGTGATGCACAGGCAATTCACCAGTATGTGGCTGAGGCCAGATTGCTTAGAGCCTATTTTTATTCTTTGCTCCTTGATCTATATGGCAATCCCCCATTCGCCACTGTAGAAACATTGGTAAGCGGAGAAGCACCAAAACAGATCAAAAGAAAAGACCTGTTTGATTTTATAGAATCTGAATTAAAAGATATAGAGCCCTTATTACCTGAGCCTCGCGCCAATGCGTATGGCAGGGCTGATAAAGCAGTGGGATGGGCACTTTTATCCAGGTTGTACCTCAACGCTGAAGTGTATACTGGTACTGGCAGATATACCGACGCAATTACCTATTGTAATAAAGTAATCAATGGAGGATACTCTTTAATAAATAATTATAGCTGGCTGATGCTGGCAGATAATCAGCTCAACACGAACGAGTTTATATTTACGATCAACTTCAGCAACTCCAACAAGCAAACTACCTGGGGAGGCACAAATTTCATTATCCTGGGCGCAGCAGGGGTAGATTCGCAAACTACAGGCTTAAATGGCAGCTGGGACACGTTCAGGATGACACCTTCGATTCCCGCACTATTCCCGACAGCAGATACCACGGTCGACCGCCGGGCAGCTTTCTGGAAAAACACACAGACACTGGCTATAGACAATATTGCAGATCCCAGAAATGGATACTCCAGCTTTAAGTTCAGGAATGTGAACAGGGATGGGTCGGTACCTGTTCAGGATAACACGTTTGGGAACCTCTCTGATGTGGATTTCCCTATTTTCCGTATAGCAGAAATTTATCTTACTTACGCTGAATCGGTACTAAGAGGTGGCACTGGCGGCAACATGGAGACTGCCCTTTCTTATATCAATAAGCTCAGAGGCCGGGCTTATGGGAATAACCCGGCAAGCACTGCAGGGAATATAGGTGTGTCACAGCTTAACCTGGATTTCATTTTGGATGAAAGGGCACGCGAACTGTATTGGGAATGCCAGCGGCGGACTGACCTGGTACGTTATAACCGGTTAACTACAAATACTTATCTATGGGCATGGAAAGGTGGTGTTAAAGGAGGTATCGGGGTAGCAGAGAAATACAATATCTTCCCTATCCCAACCTTCGATTTACTCGCTAACCCGAACTTACAGCAAAATACAGGTTATTAAGCTTAATGCTTCATCTGCGCTCTGCTATGAAATCTAAAATCCGATTACATGAAATCCTTAAAACACATGAAAACAACCTATAAAATTATAGCCTTAATTTTCTTTTTAACCGGATTGCTATCCTGCAAAAAAGATTTGGCAGTAGCTACTAAAGGTAATGCACAGATTGCGCTGAAGGTTGCTTTGCCCACTGCTTCAGGAACATCCCTGACTCTGATAAAAGAAGATTCTGCTTTAGTTGTTTTAACGGCACAATGGTCAAAACCACAATACCTGACTGACTCCGCTCTCGGTAATATTGCAATGCGTTATGTGCTGCAAATTGATATCAGCAATGCATTTGCTAAGCCTTATCAAATTGATTTTGCTACAAATAGAGATTCGGCATTTAATACTTACCATTTAAATGCTATTCTAAACCAGCTAGGTTGCACACCAGAAATAGCGAACCCCATATTCATCAGAGTTAACTGTATATCAAGTGTCGACACGATCAGCTCTAACATTTATTCTTTTAGTGCTGTGCCATATTCGTTAATCGTACCTCCAAAAATTACGGTACCTGATGCCTTAGTAATTACAGGAGCAGCAATACCGGGAGGCTGGGTAACGCCCTTCCCCGAAAGCCAGCGTTTTTCAAAAACAACTACTACGACATATACGCTGACAACTGAATTGTTGGGCGGAAAACAGTATGAGCTGATCACCGATATTAATGGGAACAGCTGGACACCAGTTTACCATATTGCGCCTACGGATGATCCCGCAGCAATAGTATATGGGGGATCATTTATAGAAGATGGAGATGGAACAGTATATAATTGGAGCGGCAAGCAATTTATAACTCCTCCGGATAATGGCATTTACAAATTAACATTTAATTTTCAGACGGCAACCTTTACAGTAGAAAAGCAACCCTGATTAAGTTCCTTGCAGAGAATATTCTAAAAGTCCATATATTTATTTAGGAATTGCCTTAAAAACAGATATATTTAATAAATAATGCTTTATGAATTTCCCCTCCTTAAAAAACCTATCAGAGAGTATTAAATACGTTTCCAGGCGTTTTCCATTCGAAGTGGTGTTTGCTTGCATAGGAACCACAGCAGCAATCGCTCATATTGAACTGGATGGTATTCGGGAGGTGGCCGACAATTGGAGTTTGCGGATATTGATGACGGCAAGCCTGGGTTTGCTGCTTAGCCTTGCATGTACGCTCTTTATAGAAAGCAGCGGCTTTAAGCAATTAAAATCTTTACTGCTTAAAGCCGCCGCAGCATTGCTGGCAACATCCCTGATCTTCCTTCTTAATCCGCTGACAAACCACGCAGACCAGATGCGCTTTTTTTTATTGAGCCTTTCTTTTCATCTACTGGTTTCCTTTTCTGCGTTTATCAGGCGCGGCTCGATACAGGGGTTCTGGCAGTTTAATAAAACGCTGTTTTTGCGGCTCCTGAGTGGAATACTATATAGTGCGGTACTTTTTCTGGGGCTGGCAGCTGCAATAGGAGCTATGAATTTCCTATTTAACGTTAATTTCGAATTTGATACCTTCTATATCTTATGGGTTTGTATCGCCGGAATTTTCAACACCATCTTTTTCCTTGCCGGGCTTCCTGAAAACCTGTCTGCCCTGGATGACGATTTCAGTTATCCGAAGGGACTGAAAGTCTTTACCCAATATGTGCTTATACCGCTGGCAACAGTATATCTTATTATATTATTAGCATATGAAATAAAAATACTGATAGCATGGAATTTACCAAAAGGACTGGTATCCAACCTTATTCTGGGATATGCTGTTTTTGGCATACTTTCCCTTCTCCTTGTGTTCCCTGTCCGCGAGCAGGATGGTAATAAATGGATAAAAACCTATGCCAGGAGTTTCTATTTCTTAATGCTGCCGCTGCTTGTTTTACTATTCCTGGCAGTTGGCAGCAGAGTATTCCGTTATGGAATAACCGAGCCCCGCTATTTCCTCATTGTACTCGCCTGCTGGCTGTTGTTCATCTCGGTTTATTTTCTCATTTCCAGTAAACAGAACATTAAGCTAATTCCTATTTCACTATGTATCCTTACCATACTTTCGGTCTATGGCCCGCAGAGCGCATTTTCTGTTTCCCGCTATTCGCAAAAAAGGATTCTGGTGAATATCTTTAAGCAGAATCACTCTTTTACAAATGGAAGGTTTGTGCCCCTGAAAAAGATCAGTGAAAAAGAAGCAAAAAGGGCAATGGCTACCCTGGCACATTTAATCAGGCAATATGATTTGGAAGTGTTACAACCATATATAGACAGAGACCTGAGCGAGGTGACAGATTCTTTAAGCAAAAAAAAGAATCATAGCAACTATAGAGATTATAGCAGGTATGAACTGCTCGACGACAAGATAACATGGGCAAATAATCATTTAGGGTTTGCTGGTTTTTCACCTTACACTGGTAAATATGATGCTGTTAATAGCACGGCATTTACAAATTCTTATACTATCATTTCAAAACAAAGTGACGTAGCCATCGTAAAGGGATATGATTATATCATCCAGCAAAGTAATTTCCGGAATGAAAAAACAGGCAATGTGGTAGATGAAATACCTGTTTATCAAATATTTAAAGAAAGTGGCTCAATGATGATCATTATTGATAAAGATTCTGCAGTTTTTAACCTGAAATCTTTAATGATCAATATGATTAAAGACTCTTCAAAATTAAAGGCGTTTATGGGTAATAGTGATCTGAATAATGCCGGGTATGGAGATAAACACGGATATGAGTTGCCGCAGCAAATGCTCCTGTTTGATAAAAAAACAAAACATTACAGTATCACCTACCGGATAAATTCAATCAATTTTAGGAATCCAAAAAATAAAGCATTTTCCATCTCTAATTTAGAAGGCATATTTTTAATTAAAAAATTGAATTAAAGGCCCCTGGTGTCATGGCTTTTGTGAGGCGGTGATGGTTTATGAAGATAAACCAATGCAGGCTGAAAAGGTAGATATCACCACTGGTAAGCAATATATATTCCTGCTCAATCTACCCGGGATACCATCAGTAAGATCCCGGGTAATGATAAAATACACATTTACTTATTCAAGTCTGTTTCGTATAAAACTGTACCGTTCTCGGATATTGCTTTTACTCTTATCACGTCTTTATTGATTGAAAAATACATAAAGCCATGTTCTGCTGCTTCGAAACGGCTGTAAGCAACCCCGCTTTTTACAGGGGTAAGCTCAGATCCGGCACCAGAGATAAACTGTGGTGTACATCCTTCTGGCGTTAAATGCTGCAAAGAATGATCATGACCTGACAGATAAAGATCAACTTTATGCTTTTTGAGCGTGCCGGAAAGTACCTGGCGAACAGCAAGTGTATCATAGTTTGTAATACGGGGACCAACGGTATAATATGGATGGTGGCCGACAACAATTTTCCATTTTACATCTGCGGAAGCCTGTGCCAGGGTTTCATTAATCCAGATGAGCTGCTTGTCTGTCGCCTCCTTTTCATCCCTTGCAAACGGATTTGTATCAATAAACACAAACAACACTTTGTCGCTGGTCCGGCCAAGCTTAACCTCTTTTGCATAATAACGCGACGGCATATTCCATCTGCGGCTAATCTTGCTGTACCTCACCTGTGCGTCCGGATCAGAACCATAATCATGGTTCCCCAGAATAGGATACCAGTTGCATTGCAGCGCATGTGCGGTGTATATATTTTCAAATGAATAATGCCATAATGGATCATGCTCGCTCACTACACCAGCAGGATAAAAATTATCACCTACAGAGATCACAAAATTATTAGGGTTTACAGTGGCCCATTCGCCCATTTGCCTGGCTACTTCCGCCTGATGGGATTCTCCACTGCGGCCCCAATCACCTATAGCAATAAAATTTAAAGGAAAATCCTGATCCTTTTTTATGCCGGGCGATAGATCTTCACTTTCTAAATAAGTCTCCCCGGCACCAGCGAAGCCCTCCAATGGATTAATTATGCTTACTGCTAATGCCGTAAGAGCGGTGTTTCTCACAAAATCTCTGCGTTTCATATTATTCTATTTATTCCAGGTTATTCTAATTATTTCAATTTTTCTGATTATTTCAGTGTTATTTCTACAATTTAAGAACGCCTGTTGATCAACTGATTCGGCATTCCCTCCTGCTTAACCAGGTCAAAAGCATCCAATAATTGTCCCGTAACCAGGTACGCCTTGAAAGAAAGCACATCATTATCAATATTTATCGTTTGATAAACCTGCACATCGGCACTAATGGTATCGGCCCACTCCATGGGTTCTGTTTCGTACATCTTAGAGCCACTTACAGAAACTACGTACATGGTGGGCGACTGGGAGCTGGCAGGTCCATTCGTCAGCGGGATTTTCTTCATCCCCCGACCGTAAGCATGATCATGTCCCTGCAGTACGATATCAACTTTATATTGCTCAAAAACAGGCTTCAGGTATTTCCTTACCTGCTTGTTATACCTACCCCTTTGGTAGAAAAAACCGGATGGTGCATAGTCACACAAGTCCACCCCCGAGGGTTTGACTTCAATACCTGGTGCAGCCATTCTACCTGATGAGTAATACAATCCTGGGTCTGTGCTTCTTCGAGCATCTGCGTATTCAGCGATATAAATCTTACCCCCTGTATATCGGCATAATAACAGCTACCTGCCAGCAGCGGGTTAGCCGGACCATTTGCCGGCAGCTGAAACTGTTCTTTCCAGTAAACAGATAAATGGGGCTTACCGTCTTCATGCGTATACTCATGATTGCCAGGAGTAACCAATGCTGGGATAGTGCTATGTATAAACGATCCGGCAGCAAACCAATCACCCCATTCCTCATCTTTGTTAGCCCGGTTAACCAGATCACCTGCATGGATTACCAGGCTGGCATCAGGGTTAGCCGCGTAAGCTTTACGGATTACCCTGCTCCATAAAGGCCGTATACCAACCTGTGCGTCGCCCAAATAGATAAATGATATTTTGGCCTGTGCCCCGCTTTTTTCCGCTGTGCGGAACTGCATCCACTCGCTCCAGTCATTTTCCGCACCTACCCGGTAGCTATATACTGTCGCTGGTAGGAGTCCTTTTAAGGTTATGGAATGATTTTTCGCCATGATACTCTCGAAATGAAAGTTGCGGCCGACAGCTTTTTCCTGCTGCACCTTGTTTACAAACACAGGATGTGCATCTGCAACAGTATATTCCACAAAGTTCTCCCCTGCGGTGTCGGCAGTACGCCAGTTGATCGTCATACTTGTTGATGGATCTTCAGTAAGGGTAAGAATCAGCCTGTCCGGCGTAGCGGTCGCTTTATATTTATTGGAAATGTTTTCCTCCTTACTTCCTTTATTCTCCTGCCTGGCAGATTTAGTCTCTTCCGGACTATCGGCAAGCAAAGAAAATGGTATGCCCGTTAATGGTAGTACAGCTCCAATCTTTAACGTATTTATAAGAAAGCTCCTGCGTGCTATAGGTTTCATGATAATGAATTTAAAATGATGATTCGATTATAAATTGATCATTTGATTATAAAATGAGAGCAGCCACGCTACTCAGCAAAAAGATTGAATAAATGCGATCCACTCTCATTAGTATAAAATATTTTCAGCAGTTCTTGTGGTTGCTTATTCCTTGTGGCTGCTTATTTAAGGTACCACATCTTTGTATTGATATTATCTGCTCCGAACACAGCTACGGCCGACTGATAGTTATCATAATTCACATTAGGCTCGCTTGTGGGCCATGCATATCTTACCGGAAATGCCGGCTGGAAAGCCATTGGTCCGGCCACAAAATGAGGGTAGCCTGTACGCCTGAAATCAAACCAGCCCTCGGCACCGCGAAAAACTGAGGATATCCATTTCTGAGTAATAAGCTGCTGCTGTGTACCATCATATTTAACCATCGGAAGATCATAATATCCCTGGCTCAGGGCTGTAGCTTTCAGTCCGTAGTAATCCATAGAAGACTCAATACCATCATGGTACAGCGAGGCAGCAGTTTTACCAGCTACGGTCACCTTTCCGCTTTGTACTGTTTCGGCAAGGGTAAAACACACCTCAGAATAGAGCATCAGGCTCGCTTTCAGTCCGGTTGCATTATCTTGTCTGAAATAAGCAGAAAAAGTAGACTGATGTGTTTCTCCCCCATTATAATCTGCCGGGCTATTTAAAGCATGGGGTACTCCTACATACTGATTATGATCTACCGTAGATCCTGTGGTACTGGCAACCGGAGCAATCCAAAGTTTCAATCTCGGATCATTACGTTCCAGCAGTATATCTACCAATTCCTTGCTGGCCTTAGTTTTATAAAAATCACTTTCGATCATGTTCTTTGTGCCTCCAGGCCAGCTGTCGTCCTTTTTCACGCCCAGGTAAATCACTTCTGCACTTTCTGCATTGCTGCTAAACAAGGGATAAGTATCCGGATTATTCAGGATTTCCTGCATCTCCGTGTAAGCTTGTGGATACACTTTTGCACAACGCAGTAATAACCGCAACCGCAGTGAATTTGCAAACTTTCTCCACTTCGCCGCGTTTCCTGCATAGAGTACATCTGCACTGGCATCAATGCCGGTACCATCAGTCTTCAGCTGTTCATTGGCTTCCTTTAATTGCTGTAAAAGCGCTTTATAAATATCTTCCTGTTTATCATAAGATGGCTTGATGTTACCTGTTTCGACGGATTTTAATGCGTTCGAATAAGGAACATCACCGTAAAGATCTGTTAAGTAGGAGATATTAAAGGCCATAAGGATTTTTCCCAAGGCTACATAAACGCCTTTACCTCCTGCTGTACCCTCTTCTTCCATGCTCTTGATGATCATCCCCCTGGCATAAATATCATTCCAGTCGACCGATGTCCACCTGAATGTTTCATAATCGTTATTCCTTACCAGCGTAATATATCGGCCAACTGCCGCAGGGCGTGCACCAAAAGCATTTTCCTGATAAGCATAAGCTGTTTTGGTAATTGCTTCAGTAAGATGGTATTCCGGACGGGTTTCTGAAGGGCTGTTGGGGTTTGTATTGATTTCATCAAATCCTTTTGTACAGCCTGTAAAAGCTATAGCTATAATCAGCAGGCATAAGAAAGAATAATATTTCATTTGTATAGGATTGTTCTTTATAGATTTCATCATGTTATATATTAAAAGTTACAGCTCAGTTTTACGCCATAAGAACGTGTTCCTGGTAAAGTCCAGTGGCCTACCCCCTGGTATCGGGTATCACTCAGGCTCATCGTAGTTTCCGGATCGTATCCCACCTTTGCTGCTGTCCAGGTATATAAATTATAGCCAATCAGAGAGAGGGAAAGATTACTGATGAAAGGCAGCTTGCGCATCACAGTTTTTCCAAAAGCATAATTGATGGATACCTCTTTTAACTTCACATAAGTGGCACTATAAGTATCATTTTCATAATACTTCCAGTGTTTGTTGTCATAATAATCACTTGCAGCAATAATTACATCATTAGCCCGGTAGGTACCATCAGCATTTGCGATAATACCACCCATCAGCATCCCATCGTCGCGCTTCAGGCCCGCCGCGTCTGTCCAGTTTAAACCACCATGTGCAGCATCCCTGCCTGGTAAGGTAGATTCTACCAAACCCGCATCTATGAGCCCTTTAGCCACATAAGAATAATATTCGCCCCCCTGGCGCCAGTCTACCGATACATTCATCGTAAACTGACCATATTTAAAGTTGTTATTGATACCCACAATGAAGTCAGGATTATAATTGCCTATCTTTTTATACTCCGTATCCTGCTGCAGTAAACCATTATTGGTTAACAGCGGCTGACCAGCATACTGTCCGTCTTTGACTTTTATCCAGCTTCTTGCATAAAAATCGCCCATTTGGGTACCTTCCTTAATCAGGTACTGGATATTGCTGCCGTCGGTACTGCCCAATAAATAGTTTGTGATCCCTGGCGTTAAGGCAATCACTTTATTTCTGTTCCTTGTAAAATTGATATCCGTTCTCCAGGTAAATTTCCCCTTTACAGGCACTGCATTTACAGAGAATTCAATTCCTGAGTTCTGAACATTCCCTGCATTGATCAGCTTGGTACTTGCACCTGATGCGATTGATGTAGGCACCTGGATGATCTGGTTTTTATTATTTGTCTGATACCAGGTAAAGCTCAATCCCAATCGTTCTTTGAAAAAACTAAGGTCGGCCCCTGTTTCATAAGAAGTTGCAATTTCCGGTTTCAGCATATTATTCTTCTGATCGTAGGTAAGCGAAGCACGCTTTACTGTCCCCCAGTCGGTATCAAAAGGTATAGTACTATACAACTGATAAGGGTCCGTATCAGAACCTACCTGCGAGATATTTCCGCGCAGTTTCAGGTAAGAAAGTGATTTCCACTGAATGCCCAGCAGATCGGAAGCAATCACACTTAATGAAGCCGAAGGATAGAAATAAGAGTTATTTTCTTTAGGCAAAGTGCTGCTCCAGTCGTTACGTGCGGTAAGGTTCAGGAATACAGACTGCTTATAATTCACCTCGCCCAGGGCATAAAAGCTGTTGATACGTTTATGGGCATAACTTTGCGCATAGATCATTGATCCGGCTGCGGCATTAGATAAGTTATAAATACCCGGTAAAGTTAATGTTGCTGTATAATTACGCACCGACTTTGTCTCCTGATCCATAGTGTTTCCGCCGGCAGACACAGCGTATGAGATATTTCCTATAGGCTTAGGTTTAAAAGACAGCAGGAAGTCCGTATTTTGCTCTTTAAAATAATCATTTTGAATCAGATAGGCGCCCTTAGGGTTCCTTTTCGCACTAAAAGGACGTTTCTCGTCAGATTCAGAATTAAAGTAGTCCAGCCCGGTCCTGCCCGTTAATGTAAGATTAGGCAGCAGGTCTACAGAGAGCTGCACATGTCCGGTTAAACGGTTACGGTTAAATCCATTCGTTTCTTCATAAGCCACTAAATAAGGATTGTCTTCGGTTGACAGCGGATTATATTGCTGTACCCCCTCTTTGCCAGGCACCCAGTAGTTCTTCAGATCGTTGATATTGATATTTGGTGCCAGCGTATAGATCAGCGAGGTCACACTTTCCCTGTATGCCGAAGGACGGTTGTCGCTCTGGTTGTTCGTATAAGACAGGTTGGTATTCAGGCGCAGCCATTTTTTAATGTTATAGTTTCCTGAAAAATTCAGGTTATTTCTTTTCAGATCGGTATTGGGTACGATACCTTCATTTTGCATGTTCGCATAAGAAATCCTGAAGTCTCCTGCTTCACCAGATTTAGCTACAGCAAGATTATTGGTATAGGTATGGCCGATTTGGAAGTAGTCTTTCACCCGGTCAGGATAGGAAACCCAGTCGGTCGCAATGGCCTTGCCGCTGGCATCAAGGGGACTATTCCATTGTACCAGCTGCCTGCCGTTATCCAATCGCGGTCCCCATGCAGCAGTGTTTATCGTATTGTCAGATCCAGAGGAATACCCTGAGCCAAACTCATTCTGGAACTTCGGAAAAAGATAAGCTTTATCAAAAACTGCTGTAGAGTTGAAGCTGATCCCCAGTCCCCGTTTTTCTGCGCCCGACTTGGTGGTAATGAGGATCACGCCAGAACCTGCCCTGCTGCCATATAATGCAGCAGCACTGGCTCCTTTTAGCACTGTTATATTTGCGATATCATCTGCACTCAGGTCACCTATAGGGCTTCCATAATCGATAGTCTGTTTTCCATCTACTGCAGCGGTAGGATTCTGCAAAGCAGCAGCAACTGGCACACCATCAATCACATACAGCGGCTGATTATCTTTGGTAAGCGACGACTGGCCGCGAATGGTGACCATCACGCTGGAGCCCGGGTCAGACCCCGTACTTCTTACATTGACACCAGGAATGCGTGCAGCAAGAGAATTGAGCACATTCGGCTGCGGCACATCACTCACATCGGCTGCAGAAAGCTGCGCATTAGCATAGCCCAGTGACTTTTCTTTCTTCTTAATGCCGAGAGCAGTAACTACAACTTCGTTTAAAGAATTCTGATTACCTTTTAATGAGGCATTCACAGTGACAGTGCCCTCATCAGCAACCTTTATATGGTTTATCGTTTCCTTCTGAAAAGAAATATAGCTGACTTCGAGCGTATAGCTGCCGGCAGGTACCGTAACAGAATAACTGCCATCAGCCGCTGCAACAGTAGATTTACCAGTCTCTACGACCTTGATCGCCGCCCCCACCAATGGGGCTTTGGTTTCATCAGTGATATTGCCCCGGATGCGCCCCGATCTTCCATGTGGAGTGTCTTTCCCTGAATGGCTGATACTGAGTATAACATAGTTATCGACCAGTTTATAACCCACCGACAGATCTGCATTTAACCAGTTCAGCGCCTCTGCAAGCGTTGTTTTGTTTTTGCGGATATTTACATTTTTAGATAAGAGTGCATTTACCCCCTCGTCGAAGCTGAACTGCAGAGATTGCTGTCCCTTAATTTGCTGAATAAATTGCTGTAATGTGAGTGACTTGCCTGTGAATGTGAGAACTTTTTCTGTGGCTGACTGTCCGAATGTACCTTGCCATGCGCATAGCAGAAAAACTAGCATTAAAAATTGATGCCGTAGATTTTTTTTCATTACTTTGTTGTTGAATTTTCGAGGTTTATTAAAACCTTCAATTGTTAATTGATCTTTTGTTCAGTTGATGACATCACGCCCTGCTCTAACAGGGCGTTTTGTTTACCTATTCTTTTATCATCTGCCTCCGCTTTAGTTAATTTCCACTTTTTTTTTATTGATCGTATAAGTAAAGCCCCCTGTTTTGGACAAAATATCCATTACTTCGGGCAAAGGTGTTTTAGAGAAACTGGCAGTAATCCTCTTTTTAAGCAGGTTTGCGGTATTTACATGTACAGTAACATTGTACCAGCGCTCCAGCTCGGGTACAATATCACGAAGAGATTCCTGGTGGAACGCCAGCAGTCCGTTCTGCCATCCCAATATTTCATCTATACTTACTGTTGACTGCTTAAATAAAGTATCACTTTTATTGCAGGACAGCAGATTACCAGGTAAGAGCATATAGGTTTTCTTTGCGTTCATGCCATTGACACCTACCTTGCCGGTAACAACGCCAACACTTACACGGGCATCGTGCTGATAAGATTTCACATTGAAGGAAGTACCAAGTACCTGTACTTTTAAATTACTGGTATGTACAATAAAGGGACGCTTAACATCATGTACCACGTCAAAAAAGGCCTCCCCTGTTAGATATACCTCTCTTTTGGTATTGGTAAAAACTGATGAATAGCGAAGCTTGCTTTTATTGTTCAAGGTGATCCTGGAGCCGTCGGCAAGGACGATGGTTCTCCGTTCAGCAGCATGGGTAGCCTGCTGCACCATGTAAACCTGCTGTTTTGGAGAAAATTTGGATGTATAGGTTAAATATCCTGCAGTAAGCATAACGAGCAACCCGGCAGCAATGCCAACAACCCATTGATAAGGATAGGCTTTTTTTTGTGGTGCCGTGGTTTGAATTACTTTTTTAAATACCCCATCGGCATTAAATGATAGCGGAGGCAAACCGGCGACGGCTGACTGATCCAGTGCAGCTTCCTCTTCCATTAAGGCGAGCCATTCCTTTTCATAAAGGCCCGACTTCAATACAGCCTTCACCTGCTGCAGCTCTTCAGCAGTACATTGGTTACTGATATATCTTGCTAATAAATCTTTAATTTCTTTGTTCATCTTCTTACGCTACCTAACTAATACAATCAGGGCGGACAGTATAACTACCTGGTAAGAATATTTTTTTTTCAAAAAGATTTAGCCGATGGTACCACGCAGGTATAAAAAGTTTTTTATCGACTTAATAGCCTTTACCAGCTGATTGTTTACAGTGCTGTCAGTGATTTCGAGCTGCATAGCAATTTGCCTGTGCGTCATTCCGTTATTGCGTGATAGCTCATAGATTTGTTTCCTTTTTGGCGGAAGCTTATCAATAGCCTCATTTGTTTGCCTTAAAGTTTCACGGTACTGGACGCTTTCATCGGTATTTGAGGTATGCTGTTCGGCATGATACATGATTTCATCTATCACCCTGGCTTCTACTGTTCCGCGTTTGATCAGGTTGAGTAAAGAATTGCGGGTAATCTTATATAGGTATGCCTGAATTGATGCATCGGTATGGAGTGAGTGCGACTGCTCCCAAAGCTTTACAAAAACATCGTGGATAATATCTTCGGCAATTTCCGGCGACTTTACAAATTTCAATGCATACCAATACAGCTTTTTTGAATATCTGTTGTACAGGATGCTGAATGCTTCCGCATCCTGATTTTTCAACCTGACAACCAGCTGCCCGTCATTGAGTATATCATTTTTCCTGTTGATCATTGAAGAGGCCATGTATGGCATCAAATATATCAAAGGGCATAATAAGGGACTTTTAAATAATTGTAAACAAACAGTAACGCGCGCGAATTAAACCCAATACAAAATCCAGATTAGTCCTGCATCTTTAAAAAAATTGTGAACTTAGTGCCTTTATCTATTTCACTTTCAACCAGTAAACGTCCACCTGCAGCATTAACTATTTTTTTAGCTAAATACAAACCAATACCACTTCCTTCGATATTCTGATGAAGCCTGCCATACATTTCAAATATTTTTTCAAGGCCTGCTTTGTCAATACCTTTTCCATTATCCTGAACAGTAAGAACAAAGTTTTCACCCTCCATAGCAGTTTTAATCTGGATTACAGGGTCTGCCGGCCCTCTGAACTTGATTGCATTTGAAATCAGATTAAACAAAATACTTCTGAGGTTCTTCTTAGAAAACCTGATCGTATTCATACCAAGGTCTAAAATAATCCTGGCTCCGGATAACTGGATTTTATCTTCCAGGCTCCATTCTATATTTTTGATCACTTCATCAATGCTGACCATCTCCATAACATTCATATCACTTTCTATCTTTGCAATAATAGAAATATCTGTAATCAGCAGTCTATAAGTTTTTATAGATCTATTGATCATATTCAACACGTCAACAAGCCTTTCATCAGATAATGCGATCTGATTCATCACATTGATACTCGTTTCGATATTTCCCAGTGGAGCTAACAGATCATGTGAGGCTGCATGGATGAAATGATCAAGGTCAGCATTGATCCGCAACAGGCTCTGATTTTTCTGATCAAGCTCAAACTGTATACTCTTTAATTCTGTAATATCACTAAAGGTGATAATGGCACCAGTACCCTTTTTATTAGCCTCCCGCAAATAAGGCATAATCATCATCTGGTACCATCTGCCTGTGGTCTCAATCTGTTTAGAAATGACATTATCTTCAACCAGTACCTTTTCAATATCATCAATGATATTCTCAAACTTAATATTAGTAGATATATGGTTTAGTGGCCTGCCTATATCCGTTTCCATCAGATTAATCAGGTTAACCGCATTAGGTGAAAACTTCATTAAGCGCATGTCTTTATCAATAAAAAGCTGCCCGTTAATATTGCTTCTAAAATAGTTATTGAGATCGTCATTGATCTCCGATAGTTCTTTGTTCTTCAGTTGGTAATCTGCATTAATCGTATGAAGTTCCTCATTTACCGATTGCATCTCTTCATTGGTACTTTGCATTTCCTCATTTGCAGAGATCAGCTCTTCATTAAAAGACTGCATATTTTCATTAGAGGCGTTCAGCTGTTCATGTGCAGCATAGAGTGTATTTTTCAGATCTTTCAATTCGTATTCCAGATTCTCGGTATACTTATCCTCATAAAATGCTTTATCATAAACAGGAGTATGATCTATTTGAATATCATCATGATCCGTTTTAAATATGACCATGAACACCCCTTGCGACGCGTTACTCTTAGGTAAAGGAACTATAGATAATTTAATATGAGTATCATTTATTATTTTTATACCTGATACGCTCACTTTTTCATTTTTTTTCCTGGCCAGTATACTCAGGTTTTTAAATGCTACAGCAAGTGGTTTATAGAGGAGCTCTTCGAGATTAAAGTTAAAATTTTCCTGAAGCAAGTATGGCCTGGGGTCTCCATACGATTTAATTACTTCATTGTGTTCATTCACAAAAACATACAGGGTGTTTGTCTCTTTGGAAACTTCATTGCACATAAATTCAGACAGGTACTGATTATTGCTTTTTAAAGATTCATTGCCCAAAAAAGTTGAAGGCTGGTGCTTTACTTCATATACCCCGGGAATGGAGAACGTATCAAAATTTAGCGCCTGTTTATTTTTGATGTTCCTGTATATCTTCCATTTTTTATGAACAACGTCCAGGCTATTCATGATAGGAGCTGGACTTTCGCTCGATCCCAAAAACAAATACCCGTCCATTTTCATTCCAAACAATAGCATAGAAAAGATTTTCTTCTGCAAAACAGGAGTCATATAGATCAACAGGTTTCTGCAACTAATCAAATGCATATTGCAGTAAGGCGGATTTTTTACCAAATCGTGCTTTGCAAAGATGACCATCTTACGAATACTGGGTTTTACCCTATAAAGGTTTGCTTCTTTTAGGAAATAATTATCCAGACGGTCTGGCGAAACGTCTTTTACACAATCCGAATTGTAAATTCCTTTTGCCGCATATGCCAGGGCTACAGTATCAATGTCCGTCGCAAAAATCTTAACAAGGACATCTTTGTACTTCCCTTTCAGATGTTCTGCAATTATTATGGCTAGCGAATAAACCTCCTCCCCGGTAGCACATCCCGCGACCCACATTTTCAGCTCTTCTCCAGGAATCAACTTTCCCAGTAAATCAGGTATAATTTTTTCATTAATATACTCGAAAGCATCAGGATTTCTGAAAAAAGAGGTTACACTAATCAGGAACTCTTTTGTTAATGCGTTAAGTTCTTCAGAATTTTCCTTTAGTACCTCCAGGTATACAGACAGGTTAGACAGGTTTTTCTGAACCATCCTTCTTTTGGTTCTCCGCAGAATGGTTGATTGTTTATAATCTGTGAAATCAAGAGGTGATTTTTGCCTGATGAGCTCAATAATTTCGCCAATATTTTTTATATCATCCATATCGTCCGCCAGCACGTCATTCTCCCGCTGCACATAATCTTTAATCGCAGAAGGCATTAGCCCGGGTTCTAAAACAAAGTCCACCATTCCGGTAGCGATAGCGTTTTCAGGCATACTGGGGAATTCAGAACTTTCAGGAGTTCTAACCATCACCATTCCACCCTTATTCTTAATTGCTTTTATACCATCCGTACCGTCAGACCCCATACCGGAAAAAATAATACCAATAGCTTTATTCCCGCAATCTTTTGCCAACGCAATAAAGAAGGTATTTATGGTCAGATGTGGGCCTTTGACAGCTCCCTTCCCGGTTAAAAATAAATGCCCGCCCTCAATGGTCATAAATTTGTCATTGGGGATTAAATAAACCTTGTTGCTTTTAATATGCATACCATTTTCGACCCCTATAATTTCAAGTCTGCTATGCCTGGCTAGCAGCTCGGCCATTCTGCTTTTAAAATCAGCCGATAAATGCTGAACTATAATATAGGTTACTCCATCAACGGGTGTGTTATCGAAAAAAGAATTAATTTCCTCCATTCCACCTGCGGAGGCGCCAATGGCGATAATATATTTGGGTTCAACATTTAACATATTAGAATAAATTTAACACTGGTCTGGCAAAATGCTTTTAATATACAACTAATTTATAGTGAATACACTATATAATTAAATGTAAAAATTAGTTAATTATCTGAAATATTTTTACGAAAGTCGGTCATTCACATTTACTATACTTACTACCTCATGAATCTTTTGATCCAGGGCACTTGCAGCAGATTGCAACATCAGGAGACAGTCCCTTGAAGCTGAATAGTTGTCAGCTTTGATCAAAGCCATGATTCCTAGTATAGAGGCCACTGGTGCACGATATTCATGAGATTGAATTTCAGCAATACGGTGCAGAACGGCATTTTGTTCCATTACCTTTAAACTAATTAGTTTTCTCTGATTAATATTTCTGATGAGATAAGAAACACCAATAATTTCTCCGTCTTCATTTTTCACCGGTTCAAACCGACAGTCTAACCACGTTGTTCCATCAGCACCATAATTCGCAAGCCGTTCTATCTGGGTTTTCTCGCCATTCAGAGCTTTATCATAATATAGGGCAAAAACACTCCTGTATTCAGTATTTAAAAATCCCGACATGATACGTCCGCGAGATAGCTTGATATGAAAATCCTCTTTGATATAATGATAAGCTCCCTGATTGAAATCAATAATTTCCCCATTTTTACCTAACAGAAAATAAGCATCGGGTAAACTTTCAAACATGGCCCTTAGCTTAGTTTCACTTGTAGATTTCTCTTTTTTCGCTTCTTTCAAAAGGGAAGTACTTTTACTTAAGAGATCCTGACTCAACTTTAATTCCATTGCATTAACCGCATTTTGAGCTAATACTTTTAATACTATTTGCTGTTGAACGGTGGTCTCCCGGTTTTTTTTATCCATCACACATAATGTTCCTATGCAATGACCGTCAAGAGTGATCAGTGGATAACCTGCATAAAATCTGATCCCGGGACTCCCTGCAACAGTGGGATTTGTACAAAATCTAGGATCAAGAAGTGTATCATTTATAATAAGCAATCTTTTGTGCTTAACAACCAGGGAACAAAAAGAATGTTCCCTGTCGGTATTATCCATATCATTACCCTTGTTAACCTGGATCAGTCTCTTGGCTTTGTCAATCAAGGTAATAGTTGCTATTGGCGTCTGAAAAACCTTGGCGGCAAACGAGACCAATTGTTGTAACTGCTGATTATATTTAAAATTTAACCGTTCAAACTGCTTAACAACCTGCAGGCGTAATTCTTCGTCCATTAGGCTATATTTAGGTATCTTTGATAGGTGCAAATTTAATGCCAATACCTATTATTATTAAATAAATTAAAAAACTTAGCACATTTCGATAAAAATACCATTTTTTTTACCCCCAACATTTACGTCCTGATTTAACTCAAACATATCGGTTCAATTTCTTAAATACTAATTAACGGCTAAAAAACAATGTTAAACCCTACATCACAGATTCTTTCTGGCCCATCTGAATACTGACAGGAGCTTTTCCAGTGACTCTCCAGCGGAAGTGAAGAAAAGCATAACCAATATTGAAGCCAAGGCTCAGGTGGGGCAAGGAACATCACAATAACCTCATTTTGCGGTAACGGGATTGCAAACTGCCCAGTATTAGTATTACACCGAGGTCGTATCATTATCAAAGTCATAATTCATAAATAGAATTTAATTTTGAGTAACCTTTAAAAAAGCAATTTTCAGGTTGAAAATTGCTTTTTATTGAAATGAAGATCGGTATAAAATATTACCTGGCGACTTTAGGGCTAAATTGAATATGATACAGCATCTGCCAGGGAAACGGTCGAGATGATTTTCTGAAAATCCTGTTACTTTTCAGCATTTCATTTTAAAACATCAGTTGAAGACTGGCGGATAAACGGAAAGGCATCTGAGGATTCAGACTTGCCCAATAGTATTTATTGGTCAGATTGTCGGCCTTTAATGATAACCTGTATTTTCGTCTTGCCAGGTAAACGGATGAATTGATTATAAAAGCATCGGGAACAGTAATTGTATTGATATCATTATAAAAAGTACTTCCAATATAGTTTCCGCCAAAGCCAAGGCCGAATCCTTTCATCATGCCCTTGCTGGCAGTATAGCTAAACCAGAAGTTTGCATTTTGGTCAGGCACATCGGCCGGCTTTTTCCCTTGTAGTGCGACATCGGACTGGTCAAACCTGCTTTTATTGTAGCCATATCCTACGATTAAATTCAGACCAGGAAGTAAATTCGCAATGACTTCCGCTTCGAAGCCCTTGCTGCTCCGCTGCCCATCCTGAATGGAAAAATCCGGATTGGCAAGGTTCTGTCGCAGGATATTCGTTACCCTGATATCGTAATAACTAAACATGGCATTTAACCGGCCACCGAACAATTCCGATTTAATACCACCTTCCCATTGATTTGCCTGCTGTGGCTTAAACGATCCGCCTTCAGCATCCTGTCCGTCTACATTCACAAAACCATTCATATAGTTGGCAAAAACAGAAACTCTGTCTTTGAGCACCTGGTATACCAACCCTACTTTAGGCGACAGTACCCCCTGGTCATATGCTCCTGTGGCTAACCCTGTGGTGCTCTTCGTAGAACCTTTGTTATCATAATAATCGTAACGAAGGCTCAACATCAGGAAGACGCGCTGGCGAAAGTCGAGCACATCAGATAAATAAGCACCATAAGTATTATTGGCACTGTTGGTTGGGCTTTTCTCCAATTTACCGGCGAGGGCTTCAATCTGCTCCTTGCTCAGGAAAGGAGTACCAGCCTTTTTATAATTTACTGTATCTACCGTTCCTTTAGTCAGATTGTTATAAAGGAAATTATTGCGTTGCAAATAATCGACTCCAATTAAGAGGCGATGTTTAATTACTCCTGTTTGTATCTCCCCAGTAAAGTTTTGCTGCAGGTTTAATGCTTCTGTAGAATAATCTACATCGCCGCCAGTTCTTCGCAGTGTGGACTCGGTCAGGATAAATGACCTTACGCCCAAACGGTAATAGTCGTTTATGGAGTAGTTTATGCTGGAGTGCGACTTCCAATTATCGTTGATCCTGTATTTAATCTGTCCGAAGTAAGCTTTAGACCCACCCTGCATAGATAGCTGATTGGTACTGAATGACTTTTTATAAATCGAATTGAGCTGGTTGGCATTGGTAATTCCACTTTTAGTGCTGGTGATCGTAAAACCTGGCAATGCGGTTGCGTCGCGGTTATAAATCTCCGCCTCTAAAATAATCTGCATATCAGGATTTACCTGGTAACTGAT
Source organism: Sphingobacteriales bacterium (assembly GCA_015655115.1). Classification (GTDB taxonomy): domain Bacteria; phylum Bacteroidota; class Bacteroidia; order Sphingobacteriales; family Sphingobacteriaceae; genus Pedobacter. The sequence goes on along the minus strand of JAATFQ010000290.1, from coordinate 108,706 downwards.
TACCGGGGCCAGCATAAATGTTTTTGAATATCCGTAATCCTGAAAACTCCCCTGGCGGGTAAGGGCGGTATTTAACCTGAATAAGAGGGTTGAATCTTTATTTACGGGCGTATTTACATCGGCTGTTATACGGTTAAGATTAAAACCACCGGCAACAAAGGAAGCGCTGCCTGTAAAATATTTTAAAGGTTTCTTGGTCACGCGGTTAATAAGCCCCCCGTAAGAAATGAGACTGCTCCCGTATAGCGTTCCCGAAGGCCCTTTGATAACTTCAATACTTTCCAGGTTCACAGGATCAACATCCATATAAGCAGGACTGGAAAGTCCATTGCGCATGTAGCCGGAATCTGAAAAACCCCGGATGAGGAACACATTTCTCCCATTATCTACCCGCGGCCCTATGGCTACACCAGGTGCATTGCGCAAAGCGGCATTGAAATCTGTTACTACCTGCTCTTCCAGCAGCTCTTTAGGGATCACTGTATAAGCTTGTGGGTTTTCCAGGTTCTTCAATGGCATCTTAGCGATATAAGGCGATTCTTTTTTGGAAAATTTGTTCCTCCACAGATCGGTAATCTTTACTTCATTGAGTTGCTGTGAATACGATTGAATGTGCATTCCGGAAGCGAGATTCAGCCTGATCTCCCCAATTTCTACCGTAGTACCGGAAACAATTGTTACAGGTTTCTCCAGGATAACTTTCCCCGGATAGGAAATAAGAAGCATTTGCCTTCCTGCGGGAGACGCCAATTTAAATACTCCATTGCTATCTGTTTTTACCAATATGTGATGATTCTTAATCGCCACGATCAAGCCCGAAGTCGGGAGATCATCTGATCCGGTGATTTTGCCTGTTACCCATCCTGTTTCTTGCTGTTGCCTGGGCGGGATTGCAGAACCAGAAAAAGTATTATTATTAGTAGTAGTAGTTTCTGTTGCAGTTGTTGCTTTTGTAGCTGTAGTTGTAAATAAAGTCTCTGCAGCTTTAGCAACCTGGCTTGGGGTTCCAACAAACAACCATATAAAAATTGGGCATAGTACGTTCTTTAAAAATTCTGACATAGAAATTAGTAATATAGTAGACAGGCCAAAACGGCCTTATTAAACAATAAGAATTGACAACACCCGTATGGCGTTAAAAATAAACTGTACGTTTCAAACTCTCACAGAAAATCATCTGAAGGTTAGGGAACACGTAAAAAGAATTAAATAAGGATTTTAGACCAGGAATTTAGGTGGTCTGAAGATAGCGTTTACGTATTGACTGCTATAGTGGTAACTGTAGCTGGGATAAGCCACTTTTCTGTCCAGCATGGATTCTTCCCTATCTAGGAAAGGAGCATAAATATGTTGATAGAATGAGATTGATAGCTGGCGGAGAGAGTCCCTGGCATCCCTGTTATTCTCTTCTTTTTCTGCTTCTTTGACTTTCTTCATCAAATAACATTTACCATTACAATTCATCCAGGGCTTATTGCGGTTTACACAAAGATTGGAAGTGATATATTCCTTGTTTAGTTCAAAACCTATATACACAAATAAGCCAGAAAAATTAGCCGTGAAGACAGCTAACAAGAAAAGCCAGATGATACATTTTTTGTGCATAAACGCCGTAAATATATGAAATACGGTTATATAATTTGATGAAGTATTTGCGGCCTTATGCAAGTATTTATTCCTTCGGTCCGGAAATAGCAGTCTTTTATAAGCGACATTAAGCCAAATCACTAATCATAGCTCAATAAATTATAATTCTGGCATTGATTTAGATAAATTGCAGCACTAATTCAGTTACTGATGAAAGGGATAAAAACAATTCTGTTCTTAACGATTTCCAATACATTCATGACCTTCGCCTGGTATGGTCATTTAAAATTCAAGGATTTTTCCTGGGGTAAAAATCTGGGTATGTTATCCATTATTGCTATCAGCTGGGGACTTGCATTTTTCGAATACTTATTTCAGGTGCCTGCAAATGAAGGAGGGTTCAAAGGAAATGGCGGCCCTTTTACGCTTGTACAGCTAAAAACCATTCAGGAGGCTATTACCCTTACTGTTTTTATGGTTTTTACACTTTTATTTTTTAAAGATGAAAAAATTGGCTGGAACCATTTATTAGGGTTTTTACTAATCGTTGCGGCTGTATTTGTAATTTTCAAAAAGTGGTAAAAATCCTTACTCATTTATACTTAAATAGAGCCCGTATATACAGGGCTCTATTTAAATTATTCATTTAGAAACTATATCGTGCACCTATCTGTCCCCGCCATCTCGAATCAAATGGGGCGTTTACAAACGAGCTGCTCACAGGTGTATAACCATACGTTGCACGAGAGACTCCGTTTGATGTAGTAGTCCCTTTAAAGGTTAAAATTGAACCGCTCAGTGTAGCCGGCAACTGGGCTGTCGTTATAGATGGAAGCTTGATCAGTCCCCAGTTTTTATTGAGCATGTTACCTACATTAAACACATCGAAAGTCAGCTGTAAGTTATGCCTTTTACTGCCTGCATTAATAAAGATATCCTGCGCCAGATGCATATCAAAAATATGTGACCAAGGCGTTCTCGCGCCATTTCTTTCAGCAAATTCTCCGCGGTGTTTCCTTAAATACGGATCTTGTTCTATAAAGGCATTTAGCTGTTCATATATTTGAGCCGGAGTCCGGGTATCAGTTGCATCTGTGGGTACTAACACAATATCACTGGCAGATTTAGGGATGTACATCGCATCGTTCTGTGTCTGCCCGTCGTTATTGATATCAGAATTAAGGCGGTAAGTATAAGGTAAACCAGACTGCCCATTATATACCAATCCAATTGTAGTAGCATAATTTTTGAGGTATTGAAAGCGGTAAGAGACAGTAGCAATAATCCTGTGGTCGAGGTTCCAGTCCGAGTAAGTTAGTGAAGGGATATTCGGATTATTGGCAACAGTATTGTTCCTGAAATTTGTAGAGGCAATGGTAGAGTTCATGCTGGAAATATCTTTCGATTGTGCATAAGTATAGGCGATTGATCCGGATACCCCCTGCACAACATTCCTTTGTAATTGTGCCGTTAAACTATATTGATATCCTTTATTTGTATTCTTCAGCAAAAACACGTTGGTATATTCAGGATATTTTAGTCTTCCGGTTCCGGCAGGATATAGATCACGGCCGTCTTCTAATTTAGCAGTTGGTTCGATAAGGTTGAGATCCTGAATATAGGGTGCATTCAGCTCTTTCCCATAAATAGCCTCCAACGTACCCACAAAACCCCATATCAGTTTTTGATCAATGGCCAGGTTAGAGCGCCACACCTGCGGCATTTTAAAATTTTGATCAGTCAGGTCTATTTCGGAAGTGGCTACTGTTGGTGTACGTGGCTGATCGTTTACATCGCCATTAAAGCGTATCGAAGAAGTAGCTGTTCCGGTGGCATTGATCCTGCCAAGGTCTACCCCCGAATTGTTGTAAGCATTTCCCAGCCATACATAAGGGAGCCTGCCGGTAAAAATACCTGTTCCACCTCTAAGTATCGTAGCACCGTCTTTCATCACATCCCAGTTGAAGCCTAATCGTGGAGAAAATAAAAATTGCGATTTGGGCTTTGTATCTGTTGTGAGGCCTTGCGACTGGAACGAAGCTGCAAATTGCGGGTTGGCCAGCGGTTTATCGAGGAACACAGGAATATCAACCCTCAAGCCACCGGTAATCCTTAGCCCTTCGGCGGCGGTGTATTCATCCTGTGCATAAAACCCTAGCTGCATCGCTCTGAAGATTGACGTTGGAATAGCTACGTCGGGAACTTTTGAATAGGTAAGCTGGTATACTGAAGGAGCCTGATTAGTTAAAAATGAGGCCAGACTACTATAGGTATAATTGCCCCAAATATTTTGGATAAACTGATTATTAAACCTGAAAAACTCATTTTGAGTTCCAAAAGTAAAATGGTGGTCGTTATGGATTACATCCAGGTTATCGGTTAGCTGGAAGAGATTCTGTGTCTGTTTTGCCGACGGTGAATAACCTTCCGTTCCTGCTGTGATTGTTCCTGAAGCGCCCAGTTGGATGGTTATTTGTGGAAATGGGCTTCCAGGAATTTCGCGGTTATCACGTACATTGGAGTATCCAACGATCAGGTTGTTGACTACATTATTAGAAAAATAAGTATTTAATTCCGCCACGGTGATATTAGTGGTGCTGGTCTGGATGTACTTATTATTTTCAAACCGCAGCGCATTGATTCCATTGCTGATGTCGTCGCGTTTGCCATGCACGTAATTGTGCCTTACTGTTAACCGGTTTTTGGCATTGATCAGGTAATCGAAACGGACGAAAAACTTTTCACTATTAGTCTCTTTAGTAATATCGTCAAATTTCCCTGCATCATAACTATACTTGTTTTTCAGCGCATCGGCAATCTGCTGTGCTGTAGTGGCATCAATAAGAGATTCAAATGAGTTCCCAGTACTTCCTTTTGCTTTATACAGTAAAGGTTCCTTGCGGCGGCTTATTTCGGCATTTACAAAATAAAACAATTTGTCTTTGATAATAGGGCCGCCCAATCTGAAACCGTACTGATAGTCTGTGAACTCATTGTAACTGCTGCGGCTCGCATCAGGGCTCTTCCCTACTAAGGATTCATTTTTGCCATAGGTATAAACAGAACCCGTAACCGTATTATTACCGCGACGTGTTACGGCATTAATTCCAGCACCAGTAAAACTCCCCTGTTTAACGTCGAAGGGGGCAAGTACAACCTGAATTTCATCAATAGCATCAAGGCTGATCGGCTGAGTACCAGCTTGTCCGCCCGGTGCACCCGTAGTTGTTCCGCCACCTACGCCATAACCCATAATATCATTATTCTGGGACCCGTCGATCTGAATATTGTTAAAGCGATTATTCCGTCCGCCAAATGACAGACCTGAGGATTGCGGGGTAAACCTGGTATAATCAGACAACGAGCGGTTAAGCGAGGGATAGCGATCTATATCTGCGCGGCTTATATTTTTTGATGCTCCTGTTTTGGAAAGATTCCTTGAGGAACCCGACCTCGCCCCTTTTACCTCTACAGCATTAAGCTGCTGATTTTCGGAGTCCATATATACTTTCATAGTATAAACCTGGCCCAAAGGTAAATTAATGTTCTGCTCTGTATATTTACGGTTGCCAATGTGTGTGATCTCAATAGTATATGGGCCGCCAACAGGCAAATTTTGCAGGTTAAAGGCTCCTTTATCATTTACCTGAACTACAAAACGGCTGTTTGAAGGTAGATATGTCGCAGTTACACTTGTTCCGGCGAGTGGCTGGTTAATATTATTGAAGACATATCCTTTAATGCCGGACGTGGTAGTTCCCTGCGCATTAGAAGAAATTTGGCTGAACAGCATTGTGCTAAACAATAGCCAAGCAGCAATACATTGAAATATACATTTGGAGGATGTAGACTTTTTTTTCATATTTTTAGATTTTAATAATGGCGGTCATGAAGACCTTGTTTTCTTGATGTCATGATTCCATGAGTGTTTGAGCCACTCATGGTTTCTTAATTCATTGTTGTTTTCTGATGATGATCTTCTTGTCTTTTATGGCATAATTGAAGGGGATTTGTGATTGAATTTGCTGTAAAATCTCGGGCACTGTTTTACCTTTTGTATTTAAGCTGACCGGTAAATTTGTGTTTATACTATCCTGAATACTAATGCTGAGCTTAAAGTTCTCAGCCAATGCGTTCATCACCTGCTTTAATGGAGTTTCATTAAATACCAGTGCTGCCTGAGTATCTTCGGATCCTGATAGCGGTTGAATTCTGTTTACAGGCTGCCTAACCTTAGCTAAGACCCCACTAAGGGTGTTGAATATGGCTCTTTCTGAAGGAAATAAAAATATAGCCGGGTGATGCCCATATACAACACCCACTTTTCCTGTTTTTACTTTTACACTGATCTTCTTAGCACCTTTCACAGCATCTATCCAAAATGAGGTACCCAATACCACAGTAGTTATTGCTCCTGTTTGTACAGTAAATGGACGGTGACGATCATGCTTTACTTTGAAAAATGCTTTACCTGATAATTGTATCTCCCTGTTTTTTCCACTAAACCCCTGGAGATATGTTAGTTCTGCGCCCGGATAAAGACTTACAGTACTCGAATCTGGCAGCTCTATATTTTTTGCAGACTGTTGTGGATTGTTAATCTTAATGGTCCTGATAATGGCAGAAACATTCAATAGATGTGATTTTTTCGGTGCAGTAAAGGGTTGTTGAATAAAAAAATATCCCAATAGAAAGGGAAGCACTACTGCCGCAACTTTGAGTATGCTAAACCCTGTTTGACGAGCCAGTTGCTTTTTGTAGAGGATCTGTTGTTCGACTTTTCGAAAACCGTTGGCAGGGCTTGAAGAATGGGTAGCCTGCGACTTTTCCATGGCCGCAAGATGTGTATCCATAAATTCAAGCTGCTCATCTTCTGTAAGCGACGAGAACCAGTTTAAAATTGCTGTATGCTCCAGTTCAGGTAGCGTGCCCTCAAAAAATTGCGCTATTTTTTCTTTGTTAAAAGGTTGTTCTTTCATTTTATTATACGTGGTATACGTATAAGTGATGAGGCAACCCTACCCAGTTCTACAAGAAATATTGACGTAAAAATAAAAGCAGCAGCAAAATATGCTGCTTTTCAAGGAAAGCTCTTAAAAAACGAAGCGTCTTGGTAATATTTTTCTCGACAGTTTTAACAGAGATATTGAGCTGCCGGGATATTTCAACATTGCTTAGATGAGTTGTTCTGCTCAACGCAAAAACTTCCCTGCTACGGGATGGCAGCTGTAGCAACGCACCCGACAGCAAACGGTTATAGTCTGCAAGAATGACCTGGTCTAGCGTAAAATTGCCTGAACTTTCTGTTTGCTGCAGCTGAATGATCCTTGCATGGTTACGGGATTTGCGAACCTGATCTATAACCTTGTTCTTCGCAATGGTAAATAAAAGATTTTTAACACTAAGTCCGGGATTGATCTTTTGTTTCTTATCCCATAGTTGAAGAAAAGCATCCTGAGTCATTTCTTCAACAAGAGCCTCATCACGGCAATAGCTTTTGAGGAATTGCTGCAATGCACGTTGGTAATTATTATAAAAATATTCGAGTCCCGACATGTCTCCATTTTTCAATGCTACTGAGGCCTCCGAATCATTTTTAAATAAGTGCATGGATCAATTTAGTTTTCGATCCAAAATTATCCCTATAGTGTATTAAGGGTGTTTACTTTATGTTATCAAATTATTATATAATATCTAACCCTAATCAGCTGCTTTAACAAGGCTTTTGATTAGGGTTTAGGAGAAATTACGATTAGGAAGGAAAATTACAGCGTTGTTTCACTAAGTACCGGGTTTTTACTTGCATTTACCTGATAGGTAGTGACCAGATCGTTCTCATCAACCTCTACAATCCGGTATCCACGATAGCTTGTTCCCCAGCTGCCGCCAATGTGCGAATCAAAAAAGTGCGGAAGTTTATTGGTATAAAAAACAGCATCAAGACTATGGTCATGCCCATGAAATACAGCTTTTACATTTGGGTAGCTATGCAGTAATCCCATGGTTTCCGGAGAATCCACAAAAGGATTTTCAGGCACCCAAAGATGCGGTGGAATATGTAATACGACAAAAACAGTTTTTAAGCCGGTAAATTTATCCAATTCTTTTTTGAGAAACCCGTTATCAGGAGCAAGGTATTTTCCTTTAGTATCAGAGGTATTGGCAAGCACAAAGCCTACACCGTTTTTCTCCATGGAGAAGTTATCTTCATAGCCGAAAACGGATTTCCAGGTAGCAGTGTCGGTGTGGTCATGGTTACCTGGGATCGCATAAAAAGGGACCTTCAGGTGATCATAATAATCTCTCTTCAGTTCTGGCAAAAGATCCGGACGGTCATGTACCAGATCGCCGTTAATAATTACAAAATTTAGTGGATTGCTATCATGTGCTTCATTAAGCCATTTAACCATATTTGAATGGTCTTTTTTGAACTCCGTGCCCGGCTGACCATAATGTCCGTCGGATGCTATGGCGAAACGCAATTTAAGTTTTTTCCCAGGCGCGGGCAATCCGTTTTGGTCGGCTGGGGTGAGTGCAGATACTGCCGGAGAAATTCCTGCAAGCACTAAACCTGCAAGGGTACTTTTTATAAAAAACCTACGGTTAGACATATGTAATTTTTAGCGTTTATTGATATTTAAAAATTACACCAATACTAACATTAAACCGACAAACTCTATAATTTTTGAGATTAAGAATAGGTTAAGCTTTTTTACCCAGATTTTTGCGACATATAGAACAATAGCTATATCACCTATTTAACAAGTGCAGAGGATTTATAAGTGCGGAGTATTGACTAGAGTGGAGGATTTCCAATAGTAGAGTACTTCCAATATTAGCATATTTCCAAAAGCAGAGCATTTATAATTTGCGCTTCGACGGCCCTTTCTTTGACGATTTTGTTTTTTTCCTCCACCAGATAATAAACCCGGTAACAGGCAGGCTTGCCGAGATAAGGCTTGCCATAAAAGCCAGCGATTTACTAAAGAGGCCAAACAATTTGCCAGTATGGAGATCGTAATTAGTGGCTTCAACCAGATCGGCCCCATTGAAGTCCTTATAAAACTTTGCTTTTAGTGGCTTTGCCGTGGCTTCATCATAGAAAAAAGTATTCTGGTTACGCGCCCATTTATAGGGATAAACCATTCTCAGCCGGAGTTCCCCGGTTGCACGCACAGATATGCTCGATGATATTGCTCCAGGATATTTAACTGAAGCTTCACTATATATTTTATTATACCTTACAGGTAACGGATCTCTGTTCAGCACCTCCAGCCCAGTAATTTCCTTTCCCTGGCTAAGCTTTGTCCCGGTAAAAAAACTTACCATTGACTTTACCTCTTTAAAAGCAAAATAGAGGCCGCTACAGGCAGTAATGAGCAATATAATTGAAGCATAGAAGCCCAAAACATTATGCAGATCGTAATTTCGCCTTTTAAAAGAAGCTCTTTTTTTAATTGTAAGTGCTTGTCTGAGCTGCCGCATCTGGTTAGGGAACCACAAGACAAGCCCTGTCAACAGCATCACAACAAAAATAACAACAGACCAGCGGATAATAAATTCTCCCACATCCCCCAAAAGCAAGGAAGTATGGATATGTTGAACAACATCCAGCCAGTCCACCCCCCCTTTTTTAACTAATGTGGCATCATAAGGATTAAAGTAATAAACAGTTTCTTTTTTAGTAGTAATTGCTACAGTAGCGTTTGGAAACTGCTCTGTGAGCCTTATGAGTCTGATTTTACCTTTAGGCTCTAATTTTTCAAACTGACCGATGATCTTATCCAGCCCTACAAAACTCTTCTGTTGAGCAGGCACATAGCGGAAGTCCTTCTGCGTGAATTCCCTGATTTCCTCCTCAAAAACATACAGGCAGCCTGTTATGCTGATTACGAATACGATGAGGCCGGTGCCTAGGCCCAGCCACAAATGTATTTGGCGGATACTATTTTTAAATCTCTTATTCATCGATAATTAAAATGCATAGCCTACTGCGAGATTAAACCTGCGCCCATTTCCACGGACATAATTTACGTTGCTCCCATAAAACTGAGATATAGCAGGATAATAAACCTTGTTCATCAGGTTTTCTATCCCCAGAGACAACTTTAAGGATTGTGAAAGCTGATAAACGGTTGCAACATTAAACAAATCAAATGATTTTACCGGGCCTTCACCGATTAAATATTTACCCGTGGTAGCATTAGGTTTGAAACGGTCTCTACTCCCTACACGCATCCAGTTCAAGTCCACACTCAGGTTTTTAATACCAGAGTATTTTAGGTATACCGTCGTTTTTGAAGGAGGGATACGGGTGGTATTCAGATAAACGTCTTTTTCACCATCATATTTACCGTCATTATCTACATCACCTTTACCTTCCACTTTCGCATAGTTACCACCTATACTAAGAGCGCTTAAAACCTGGTAATCTGCCTGAATTTCAAATCCATAAACACGCTCGGGAATTCTTTGTGAGATATAAGTGCCGTTTACTTCGAGTAAGTTGGCTCCTAATTTTGAAGTACTGTAGTAATAGGCGGCGCTAAAGTTCAGTTTCCCTAAATTACTGCTAAAACCCGCTTCATAGTTATTGACGATAATAGGCTTCGTTTCCAGTTGTGAAAGTGTATTGCTTTTTGCTGCTCTTAAGACCCTGCCGAGCTCGAATACAGAAAAAGACTGCGCATAACTAATGAAGGGATTGAAGATTTTATATTTAGAATACCTGGCACCGGCATTAAAGACAAGGGCATTATAGCTTAGTTTCCCACCTTGTACAGCAATACTTCCAGCCCCATCTGGTCCGGTAGCAAGCGTATTGAAATCATCGACATCTATATTGATATTTTCGGTTCTTAAACCAGCTTTTATCGTCAGGTCGTTAAATAATGCTGTCGAAGCCTGAAGATAGGGAGCAAAGTTTACCATGTTCATATTCGGTACCCACAGCCTGCCATCAACTAGGCTCTGCGCCGTTTTATCATTCATCAGGTCCAGACCATAATTTAGTTGCATCAGCAACTGATCGGAGATTTTTAATGGCGTATTCAGGTTTACACGTGCACCTTTTTTTGTGGAAGTAATAGCAGATTGACCGCTTCCATAAAATGAGGCCGAATTGGAATAGATGGTATAAAAATCCTGGTAATAAATATTAGCGGTAAGATCTGTCTGACCAAATATCTGTTGGTTGGTATACTGGAGATTTGCATTGTGGTTATAGCGTGTACCCTCATCTTCACCGATCCTTGTTCCATATATACCAATTGCGGGAGACTGGTCATAGACACCTTCCTTAGTGATGTATTTGGAATGCTGCCTTGAGCTGAAATAATTATACATCAGCTGTAATCTTTGTTTAGGTGTAAAGTCATATCCAACCTTTACAAAACCATTATAAGATTTAGTTTCGCCAAGACCATATTCGGGCGAAATCACCTTACCTTCTGCATCCCTGTATACGCCTGTTTTTTCGTACATACCGCTCACCAGGTAATCAGCTTTTCCAACCCTGCCATATAATTGCTGCGAAAAGCGATACCCAATTGTGCTATCTCCTTTCAGGTTACCCGTAAGTCCTGCCTGCGAATAACCACCAAATGTTTTTCCCTTATTTGCCTTTTTAGTGATGTAATTGATTAATCCGCCTTCAGCTCCATTACCATAAATTGCTGTCGCCCCCTTGATGACCTCAACGCGTTCTATAACAGAAGGATCAATACTACGGATATCTCTCCCTCCGGCTCTGAGAGGGGTAGATTGAGGAATGCCATCAATCAGTACCAACACATTTCTACCCCTTAAGGTTTGCCCTGAATTTCCCGTTTGATTTGTCGAGAAACCTAGTCCGGGTACACTATAGGAAAGTATATTGGCTAAATTGGGACTAATGGTAGATTGAGTATTTAATTCCTTTGCTGTTAAAACGGTTACTGAAGAGGGCGTTTGCGCCAATGACTCGGCTCTTCTGCTTGCCGATACGATCACTTCATTGAGCCCGGCACTCTTTTCTTTCAAAACGAATTTTACGCGTGTGGTATCATTTATGCTTACCAGAATATCGCTTTCCAGCAGATCAAAGCCTGTAATAGAGATCCTGATTAGTTGATGCCCCACAGGAACTGATGGGAAACTGAAGTTTCCAGATTTGTTTGAGGTCGTTTTGAGGTTATGTTTTTTTATCTGAATATTGGCCGACGAGATGCTATTTCCCAAAGAGTCTATTACTATGCCATTAATTACTCCTTTATTTTGTGCAAAGGATTGGGAGACGAGGAAAGTAAACACGGAAATAAGTAAGAATTGTAGGTACCTGTGCTTCATAAATTGTAATTTTCCCAAACCTACAACTATTTAGACTGATTATAAAGGAAAGACAATTAATATCTGGAATTAATATAAATAATTCCAGATATTAATTGTTAATTAGTGTATAAGCCGGAGTACAGCCGCCGTCGGGATAACAATGCTGCTTACCCTGCTGAATCTTGCTATATTAATACCATAAAAATGGCCTTCATTGTCAAACACCGGCCCCCCACATTCCTGTGGCTTCAGTTTTGCATCATGCGCAAAGACTTTCTTAAACCCGTCATGCCTGATACTTTTTCCACCATCAAAAAGCGAGGCAGGGTGGCTTGAAACAACCGGGAGCTTAGGCTCTAATATTATCTTTTTAGATAAAGTGCTGTCGTTACGTCTGACCTGAATAGTAACTTCATCACCTGCCCAATATTTTTTGCACTCTCTGATATAGTCAGCACGCTGATTCAAGGCCACCCCATTGATACTTAAAATCAAATCTCCCTTTTCAAGGTTAGCTTTAGCTGTATCAGTTTGTTGCGGAACTGAGGTAACCAATAGCGGCCCAAAAAAGGAGATCTGTGCCGGAAGAAAGCCTATACTTGCAATTTTCGGTAAACCGAACTGTGTACTTCCCAATACACTTACTTTACAGCTATCATTCGCCAGTGGCGACAAAAGAAAATTACCCAACTGACTAAACCCTATGGTATCTGAAAGTACTTTTTTGAGGTCTATTCCACCTTTTATTTTAACCGATGGCTGTAACAAAACAAGGTCGTTTTCCTGATCACGGGCAATCACCTTTAGGGTAATGTGCCTGCCTGCAATTTCCGCAATAGCCGAATCCCCTACCAGCGAGCTTTTGCTGATTAATATACTGGTATTTTCAGAACTGCCTTTCCCGGCACCGCTTTTTAACCCATAACCTAATAATGAAAACAGTGTACCCTGCACTTTTTGCATTTTACCCTGGATATTGCTTGCTATCTGTACACTACTCCCTTTAAGTTTATCTTGTATTTCAAAGTGCGAATCAGGGTCATTCAACCCGGCGACAGCAACTATCTGCGCAGCAAGTGGATCTTTCCCAACGTCATCTTTCAAAATGGGGAATGATTTATAAGTCTCAGCCTTATTCAGGGCTTTCCAATATTTACGGTATAGATCTATAGGGACTTCAAAATTATCTGTTTCCTTAATATCTACCGCACTATGTATTCCAATCACCCGGCCTGAATAATCAAACAATGGCCCTCCGGAATCTCCGGGTTCCATGATACAGGTAGACTGTATAAAGCCATATTTATTATTCAGATCTTGTATATGCCCGAACCTGACCATAGGCAGCGGCTGGTCGAGGCTCTCAGGGTAGGCAATACTTATACATGGTTCATTAATTGATAATGCAGATGACCAGCCCATTTCAGCGTAAGGCCATAACTTGCTGCCAACGATCTTCATCATCGCCACATCTGGTGTAGATGGAGCTTCCGCTAATTCTATCTCCCCTAGCCCTACAGCAATAGCGGATTGACCATCAGGAAACATTACTTTATAAGTATTACCCGGAGTATTGACATGTGCAGCGGTAAGGATATGTCCGTCTGCCTTAACCACTACCCCAGTAAACTGGGCACCTGTACGTGTATTGCTGAGCGTATCAAAAGCCCATATCCTTACGCTGGCAGGATAGGCTTTTTCAATAGCTTTTTTTATAGATGCCTGTAATTTATGGGGATTAAAATGCTGCCCGCTTACATGGACCGAAAATAATAAAAAGACGATGACAAGTAAGTTCCTGTTATTTCTCATGCTTAGCGCCTTTCCTGATAAACGCCGATCTCTGCGATAGCAGGCGGGCTATTAAATTTGGTAAAGCGTACCCGTACCTTATCGCCCCAAATCCTTTCAAAACGGTATATTTTTATCCTCGAAGCATCATTACCCTCTGTTAACAGATGCCATTTGTTATTCGCAAAATACTCTAGCCTATAAGCAGAAACATTAGCTTTCTCCTCAGTAATCACAACCATGTTAAAGGGTACTTCTTTACTAAGGTCTACCTCAAACCACGGATCAGCAATACCAGCATGAGATACCCAACTGGTGGTAAAGTCATCATCAGTAGCAAAGTCCATCAGTGCCATATCATCGCTCCAGCTTGCATTAGCAGGGTGCTTTTTAGCCAGGTTTGAGGAGATAACTGGTGCCGCTGCGGCAGGAAGTTTAGGAGAATTTTCCGGGTGCTTGTACAGTTGCCCGATCTCTTTCAATTCGGCAATCACATTATCATCTATCAAACCGTCACTGTTTGGTGCTACATTTAAAATGAAGTTGCAATAAGCTTTATTAAGCGGCACCAGCATATTATTCACCAGCTCATTCGCTTTTTTTACCGGGGCATCTGGAAAAGATGGTTTCCAGAACCAATTCTGATTAATTGGGAGACAGGATAATGCAGGCAGCCGGTTACTGTCTTTTGATATGTGCTGGCCAGCGCCCTGCTCATATGATTTGATATCAGTATAAAAGAGCGCTTCGGCAGGATATTTTGCCGCATTCAGGTCCATCACCAAACAGTTGGGCTGTATAGATTTAATCAGATTATATATTTCTTCAAAGGGTACATCATCATAAGATATTCTTGACCATGGCGCATCCCAGCCATCGATAATCAGGGCAGATATCTCCCCATAATTAGTAAGCAGCTCAGTCAGCTGGTCTTTGACCATTTTAATATGAGCAGGCGTGATCTGTCCGGGGCGGAGTTTGTGATGTGTATCCAGAATTGAATAGTACAACATTACCTTCAAGCCCTGCTTGCGGAAAGAATTCACATATTCTTTCACCACATCTCGTTTTAAGGGACTGTTCATCACATTGTAAGCTGTAGTTTTTGTATCCCAAATGGCGAATCCGCTATGATGTTTAGTGGTCAGGCAGCCATAGGTCATGCCGGCAGATTTCGCCGCTTTGGCCCACTGGTCAGTATTGAGTTTCTTAGGGTTAAAAATAGCTGGCAATGCATCCGGGTCTGCCCAGTCATCTTCCATATAAGTAGGGATATTATAATGGATGAACATCCCGAACCCCAGGTCAACAAATTGTTGCTGAAGCTGTGAAAGCGGCGCTGGTGTAACTGGTTTTTCTTGCGCATAAACATGGCCTGCCATAAACAGCATAACAGTACAGAGTACAGCAATTGTTAGAAATAAAAAACGGAAACATTGTGATTTCATCAGTATATATTTGTTTTTAATGGTCATCAGGAGCTCGCGTTAAAGGTTATAGCAAAATCATGAGCATAATTTACCTCATTTTAATTTGTATATATCCTCTTTTATTTGGAATATATTTCAGCAAGCTTAGCATTCAGCGCCTCGCCTCTCAAATCAAGTCCAATTATCTTTCCTTCTTTACTTACCAGGAAGCTTGCCGGAACACCTCGTACTCCATATAATCTGCCGACAGCATTATTCCATCCTTTTAAGTCAGAAACATGCAGCCATGGAAGACCATCTTTAGCAATGGCATCTGCCCATTTGGCTTTGTCGCTATCCAACGATACGGCAAGAACTTCAAAGCCTTTTTCTTTATATAACTTATATTGTTTCACCAAATTCGGGTTTTCAGCACGACATGGACCACACCAGCTGGCCCAAAACTCTACCAGTACCAGCTTTCCTTTTAAATCTGATAAGGAAACAGGTTTACCATTTACATCATTAAGCGTAAACCCAGGTGCATCTGACCCAATTGAAGTGATACTTTTTGATCTGATGCGCTGAGCTAGTTCTTTGCCCATATCTGTGGCCTGCAAAGCCGGACTAAGGGTATTATAAATTGCGGCAATCCGGGCTTCATCTTCTTTGCTGCTTTGTGCTTCAGAAAGGGCTACCAGGCCAAAAAAAGAATTAGGGTGTTCCTGTGCAAACAGTATTTCTTTCTGGTTCCTGTTTTTAAGGTTCAGCCTGAACCTATCGTCTACTGCTTTTTTGAACTCAGGATCTTTTTGATCTTCGGGAGTTCCACTATTAAAATCTGCATTTACAGCTTTGGTAAGCTCCATTATTGATCCGCCTATAGCTTTGTTATAAGCCATATGTTCATCATGGACTTTTGATCCGGTAAATACGGCATTGCTGAGCGAGTCTTTGGAGCTGATCTGTATTTGCTCTTTACCAAAATAGTAATAAATTACGTCGCCGGTATATATTGCGCGCTCTTTACCATCGCCCTTATGTGCAAGGGCCATACGGGCATAAGCATTTCCGGTGATGTTCCCTGAGAACTTAAATACACCATTAATGACCTCAGTAGAATCTGAATGAGACACACCGTTGTCCATATAATCAATGTAGATCTTGGCAGGTTTACTTAAAGTGCCAATTTTACCAGTTATTGTAAAATTGGGCGATTGTGCCGCGGCTATCAGCGGGAGAATCAGTGCAGATAGTAGAAGTAATTTTTTCATGTTTATGTGATTATGTGGATAATAATGCATCAGCCGGAGATTGATTTTATAAGCTGATGCTGGTTTCATCCTTTATATATTTGTTAATAAATGGCTAAATTTTTAATGGTTATTTAAATAATCAGGTCTAGTAAGCATATTTTACTTTTGGAAATTCCTTCTGTGCAGCTCTAAACTGTGTTTCCCAATCCTCAGGCCATCCAAAAGCCAAGGTAGCTTGTGCCTTCAGATTTACTCCTGCGGCACCACTCCAGAAGTGTACAAATTCGCCCCAGTTTAAGTCACGCGTAAACCTGTGGTCACTATCTTTAGGAAAATTAGCAGCCAGCACCACAAAATATTTATTGAGCACTGCAGCTTTGCCGTGGTCTTTATAAATAGGATAAAACCAATTTCTGAACCACTGTGTACCGGCAACAGGGAAATTATCATGTTGTGTCTGCATTTGTACATAAACTTTTTGTGCTTCATCTGCCATGCCAATATTCATCAGCACATCGTAATTAAAGATTTCCATGAATTTGCTGTCGCCCCAAAGCACATCAGAAGGAGATCCTTTTGTGTTATGGGTAGCACTGGTAACGATGTGCCCGATTTCATGTATGGGCATTCCAATCTGCTCACCATGCGGGCTTGCCCAGTTTCCCAGTCCGCAATCCAGTGTATTGTGATAATCGTGGCTAGCGTCAAAATAAGGTGAGGGATGTCCCCCACCTAGTTTATTATTGACTACTTTATGAAAAACGACGTATAACCTTGGATCAGTACCCATGTTACCATAAGTTTTCTTTACATAAGCCCAGGTATCAGACATAGCTTTAAAGGGCCATGTTACTGTAGTATCCATATGCTGATCATAATAAAATGCAACGTTTTCATCATAAAACACCCGAGATACCAGCAGGTCATGTTCCCACCAGTGTTCCTGCCATGTCTTTTGCGGAGCTAACGTTAAATTAGCCCTGTTTTTTTTATTATTGACCAGCTTCTGAGTCTGTGATACCGCTACAACTGGTAAAAAGGCAGAAATCATTACTATTTTTAGTGTCATTTTGAATGTCATATATTTTATTTATCGTGACGCCATATCTACAGGTGATCCCGGAATTCCACTGATTTTTTTAATCAGTGCACCATATTTGCCGGTGGTGATATCCAGATAATAAATAGTTCCTTCGGTTCCCACCATTAACGTTTCCTGGTCATCTGAAATCTTAACCATTGTTACCGTCTTTCCTCCAAAATCTGTCGCCAACTCCCTGACTTCTTCATTCAAAGGATTATAGCGGAAAACTTTTGAACCAGCGCTCATATAGATAACCCCATTATTGGCACCTTGCCATTTTGTACCGGCAGTGATCAAGTCCTGGCGAATAAAGAGCCGCTTGTGCCGTGGGGTAAATGTAAATGGGCCGTTGAATTCCACATTAAATTTCAGTTCATAAACTTTCCCATCGCTGCCTTTACAATAAGCGAAAGTATCCTGTCCATTAAGCTGTTCCAGATGAATGAGCTCCATGCCCACATTCATGGGATCAAATACTGACGTACTTGAAACAGCGTATTGAGTACCGAAATACATTGGTGCCCCATACAAGTTGAATCTTAGAAACTGCTGGCGGTTAATATCAAAGCAGATGAAGTAACTCGCATTATTTGTATAATTCAATACAAAAGAAGGAGAAAGCTCATAATCGCCCTCAGTTGGTAATCCGAACATGCCGTAAGTTGCGGCCTGGTCCCATGTATTGGTTGTGCCACCATACAGCTGGCCATTCATAATCCCCATCATAACTCCTTGCGGTTGCTGTTTCAGTTCATCAACTCTTAGGCTATCAGGAGCGGAGAAGAAGTTATCTTTTAATGTACTCGGATATTTCTCTTCTTCCTGCATTGTATTAGCATCCAGTCTTACCCCTCCGGTTTTCGTAATGATCCAGTATCCAAGTAAAGTATTCCCGGTATTCTTATTTCTCAGCAGAAAAAGATTCATCGGATCGGTTGGAAGATCTTTACCCTGCATAGCTCTATATAAACGCGCTTGTACAGTACCATCCGGCTTTATAAATGAAAACTGAGTGACGCCACTTTCAACACTCAAAACAGTTGTTCCTGTTGCAAACTGAGTAGCACCATCTATAAGAAAAGAATGAAAATATTTCATTCCATTAGTTTTATTGTAGACCGTAAGCCTTGCAGCATACCTTTTGGCCTGTAGCCCAAATATCATTTTTAATGATGGCCCAATAAAGTTTTTGTCGGTACCTTCCATTACACTTATAC
Source organism: Sphingobacteriales bacterium (assembly GCA_015655115.1). Classification (GTDB taxonomy): domain Bacteria; phylum Bacteroidota; class Bacteroidia; order Sphingobacteriales; family Sphingobacteriaceae; genus Pedobacter. The sequence continues at coordinate 90,054 of JAATFQ010000290.1, read as the reverse complement.
GCCATTGTAACTCAATATCAGCATCCGCCGCGCTGGTTATTTTTGGTGTAATAATAAGGCTGTCACCAACATTCACCGTATAAACAGAATCCAGGTTAGTCACAACCGGAGTGTCGGGCATATGAATTTCATAATCGCCCAAATCTTTATGGCAGGCAGAAAAAAGAGTAACCAGTACTGCCATTAATACTATTATTTTTTTGATACCCATGTCCGTTGTTTTAAATAACTTCATTCCCATTTTCGTCTATAAAGTAATATTTACCAGTCTGCTGATTTTTCCGCAATAAGGTTTTCTTATCCGGGTTACTCACATTATAGAAATAGTAGCTGTCGGCAGAACCCGCAACAACCTCTTGCAGCACGTATCCTTTGGCCGCATTATTTGCTACCCATTTAAAGGGGTTATTCAGCATAGTAGTCAGCAGCCCTGTAAAATAAAGGTTCTTTGGTGCATCCAGTCCGTCAGTAGTCAGGGATGTTTGCCCCGTTACAAGGATAAAGAGCTCGTGTTTTACTCTAGAATATGGATTCAGAGGCCATGCATCCCACCAGTTAGGTTTCTCCAGTTTTGCAGAGAAAACTACTTTAGCCCTGAGCAGGTTAGGTATCTCAATTCCAAAATCGTCAGATGCGATTAGCTTAATGATGACTGATACAGATTTCTGTTCAAGCAGTTTATCTTTATTATAGATAACAAAAGGTATTTCTGCACCTCCATTATTCGCGTCCACTGTATAGGATTTTTTAAGCAATTCATAGTGAAGTCCGGCAACAGCAGTTGAAGAATCTGTCTCCACACGTGCATTAAATACCCTTTGAGAGGGAATTCTGATTCCAGAAATACGAACAGGCAGCCAGACTGTGTCCTGGGCCAGATTCGGAGTGTAGGCAAAAGTTCTGACAATACTATCCTTATCTCCATTATAAATGTCGAAATAAACATTCGCCGAATGATCGAAATGCATTTCTTCTGCTTTCTTACAGGAAGCCAGGGCAATGAAAGCGAGTAATATTAATATATATAATTTCATATGTCTTTTCATTATTAAAATATTATTGATTAGCGACCACCGTAAACGAGCTCATCCTCTGGCAGAGGCAATACGAAAATATTATCCGAAGCTGGAATCAGGGTACCTGTTTGTCCGACGATGGCACGGTTGAGTCTTTTATACATATAAAAAATCTGGCCTTCGGTCAGCCATTCTTTACGTGCTTCTTTAACAAGTTCGGTCATAAAAGCATCTTCAGAAGAAACAGTCAGGTTATCAACATCCCGGGCTGCCCTTACAGCATTGACATAATCAAGTGCAAGTCCAGGGTTTGTAGCATAAGAACATTCTGCCGCGATGTAGTACATCTCACTCAGACGTATTGCCGGGGCCATCAGATAATGCAGATTGGCACTGGCATCAGTACTGAGTGTATTTCTCCGGTATTTCACGATATCGAACGATCTGTCCGACTCAGAAGCTGTCAACGATAACCATTGTTTATAGCGGAGGTCATTACTGCCTGCACCTGCGGTTTCATAGATAGACTTGGCTGCATCCTCCTGTAAAAAAAAGTTATTGGTTCCGCCAACGAACCACTTGTCCCTCAAATCCTTCAGTGATTCTGGAATATACCATCCAAACACCAGCTCTTTATAAAGTATACGGTCCTTTTTCGCCTCATCAAAAGCTATAAAATCACTTTTGTTAGTCCATGGGAATTTATTTGATCTGATAACTTCAAGCGCATTGCTGAGGGCTTTTACTTTATCATTTTTATAAAGGTAAACTCTCGCAAGCGTTCCGCAGACAGCAAAATAATTTAGCCTGTGTCTCCGGTTCTGCAGAAACAGAATATTGGATTTCTCCTCCGTATTCAAAGTAGAATCTTTCTGTACAGGGTAGCCCACAATATAACCGGCACTACGGATCGGATCCTGAGCCAGCAAGACTTTTGCATCTTCCAGGTCTTTAATCACTTTATCAATGGTCTCAGAAACAGTTGAAAGCGGAGTAACATCTTTGGAATAAGTAGTTACATATGGAATGCCTTTTCCTGAAGCGTTTCTTACATACGACTGAGCAAACAGGCGTAATGCGTCGAAGTGCAGATATGCTCTCATTGCAAGCGCCTCTCCTTTTATCAATTCATAATTTACGCCAGTAAAGACATTTTTGTGTTCATCGATATTAGTCAGAATAAGGTTACAGTTTACAATGCCGCTATATAGTCCTGTCCATATCTTATCTTTTCGCTCAATGAATTTACTATGTTTATAATTAAAAAGACCAGTTTGCCTGTAATCCAGACCGTCATGCTGACTAAGCGAATAATTCTGAGCAAGTACTTCAGGGGTTCCGAATGTAAGTTCACCACCATATAAATCAGCCTCCGTGCAACGCTTATATACACCATTAATCCCTTCCATAAATCCACTTTCCGTGCTGAACAGAACAGTTGCGGATATTTCCGATTCAGGCTGTACTTCTAACCATTTTTTACACGAACTGAATAATCCGGCAATCAATAGCACGCCGATTAACAATTTGATGTTCATATTTTTATTATTTAATTCCATGAGATAAAAAGCTTAAAAAGTAGCATTTATAGAAAAAGTTAAACTTCGGGCGAATGGATAATCAATTCCCCTTTCCTGTTTTACAGAAGACCAGCGTGCAACATCATTTGCTGTCAATGAGAACCGCATACTGGACATGAATAATCTTAATGCCTGCTTTTTATCCAGATCATAGGTTAGGTTGAGAGATGATAAATTGATCAGGTTATCAGGCTGTACGAACCTGGAGTTAACTTCCGTTGTGCCCAGGTCAGCAATGTTTTTATAAAAGGTCAGGTCGCCCGAAGTATTCCATTTATCCTCAAACACACGTCGGTCAACATTATACTTCGGATCTGCATTTTCAACCCTGTCTACGAGCGTCTGATTATACATGTCTCCGCCAAAGCGAGTCTCGAAGTTGGCTGTTAACATGAATCTCTTATACGTAAAAGTACCTCCAAAATAGCCGTTGGCCTTAGGGTCAGAATTACCTATAACAGTAATATCCCTTTTATCATAGTCATAGGTAAGCGTGCCGTCTCTTTTTACGTAAATTTCCCGTCCATTTTCCGGATCAATTCCCAGCGACCGCACCCCATAGATGGCATTAATAGACTGGCCTTCATTAAACCGGAGCAAGGGCACCCCCTTATATCCGCCATCCTTTTGGTCTTTAGACTGTAGCTCATCAGCTCTGTCATTATATTTTTTAAGCGCATTAGATATCTTAACAATCTTATTTTTGTTGGTCACCATATTTGCTGTCAGCTGGATTCCCCAATCTTTGCGGCGCAAGGCATCCCATCGGACACTGATTTCCGCACCTTTGTTTTCCATATCGCCTAAATTTTCCTTGTAGGATAGAAAGCCTGTTGAAGGGGCCAGAGTAATATCAGCAAGGATATCCTTTGTAAATTTCCGGTATACCTTTGGCGAGATCGTTATCCTGTCGTGGAAGAGCCCCAGGTCAATACCAATGTCCGTTTCTAAAGTCTTTTGCCATGATAGATTCTCATTGCCATAACTTTTAACTTTTGCACCAATACCAGTGGAGTACCAGTTGCTATTGATATATTCATACGTTGTTCTCGAAAGATAAGGGTCGAAATTTACAGACCCCGTAAGTCCGGTGGATGCTCTTAACCGAAGCTGACTGATTACAGGATTATCTTTAAGGAATTCTTCATTATGGATATTCCATCCCAATCCGAAAGACCAGAAGGGAGCCAGTTTATTGTCGACTCCAAACTTTGAAGATCCGTCAATACGGATACCGGCATCCATCAGGTATTTATTTTTATAAGAGTAATTTATATTCAGGAAAGAGCCAAAAAGCCTGGATTTGTCGACTCTGCTGACCGGCACAGCATCTTCGGCATAACCATTCGCGAAGCCTATACTTGTAAAGCGGTCGTTCGCAAAACCAACAGCTGTAAACTCTTTTTCATCTGAAAGCTCAGTACGCATATTTACACCCGCCAGAAAATTGAAATAATTATCTCCAATTTGTTTTAGCCAGGTAAGCCTTACATTTCCATCCCAGAAGGTTTCCTTCTTTTGTATGTTAGTGTAAGAACCTTTTTCATCTATCTTATCAGATTCATAAAAATAGAACTCATTCGCGTCAGGCGATTTAAAAATATCATTGGTATTCATGCGGCTTGTGAGACTCATCTGTCCTTTTAAGCGCAAGTCTTTAACTAGTTCTACCTCTGCAGAAAGGTTATCGAGAATCTCACTGTAAGCAGATTTATTGAAACTGCTTAAGGTAGCGTCATAAAGCGGATTGAGTACAGATTCCGTAGTGTTATTGTTATCAGATTTCCAGGTATCAATCACGCGGATCACGCGGCCATTTTCATCTGCCAAAGGGTAATATGGATTTGTCTTTACATAGTTGGCAAAATCTCCGTAAGGAGATTCCTTAGCATTCACCTGTGTAATAGACAGCTCATTTCTGAATTGTATTTTGTTAAGACGATAGGTGAAGTTCATTCCGCCCGAGTACTGATCTCTTCCAGAGCCTTTCATTACCCCTGGCCTTGTTTGGTAACGCAGGTCTATTCCATAGCGGAATGCATCAGAGCCACCTTCCAGATAAACAGAATGCTTTTGTCCTGCCGTAGTACGTACTGGTTGTGAGAGCCAGTAGGTATTCACTCCTCCAACTACATTTGCAAGCCTATTGTAGTAAGTTGCGTCAAGCTGATCTTGTGGAACGTGCTGAGCAGAAGAACTATAAAGTCCTGCTAAAACCTCATATTGAAGTTTTTCCGTGGCATTAAGTACCTGGTAATCTTTCAGGTCTGCTGAGTTCAAATTCAGTTCGTAATTATAAGAAACCTGGAGCTTTCCTTCTTTGGGCGCCCTGGTTACAATTACAAGTACCCCATTGGCGGCACGGGCACCATAAATAGCAGTTGCTGCAGCATCTTTTAAAAGCGTTACAGATTCTACCCTGTTCATGTCCAGGTCGAATACCTTCTGTACACTAACTTCAAAACCGTCCATGATAAAAGTTGGCATATTCACATTTCCAGAAATATTATCACGTCGTAAAACTTCACCATTGCCACTTGGCAATGCCGAAGAGCCCCTTACATTAATAGTAGGAAGGCTATTTGGATTAGAGCCCACAAGATTATTGTCTAAAAGCTTGAAAGACGGATCAAAAGCCTGAATACTTTGCAACAGATTCTGGGGGTTCACTCTTTTCAAATCTTCGCCTTTAATAGAAATTGCTGTTCCTGTAAAACTATCTTTCCTGATAGTTTGATAACCAGTAACAACAACATCATTCATTGCATTAACTTGTTCTTCAAGGCTGATTGTTAAAAACTTACCATTGCCAGCCTTAACTTCCTTAATCTTAAAGCCTATATAAGTAAATACCAGGATATCGTCGGGCTGCGCATTAATATTGAACTCTCCTTTTTCATTTGTCTGGGTTCTGATATTTTTATTACTCTTCAGCGAGACATTTACCCCAGGAATGGGCACTTGTGTTTTACTATCGAGCACTCTCCCGCCAATATCTAACCTGGCTGTGATACCATTCCTAACATTAATAGTTTTGTTTCTGATCACAATAGTTTTATTAACGATGTTATAGGTAAGGTTTTGCTCCGCCAGACAAGCATCAAGAGCCTCTTCAACAGGCACATTTTTGAACTCCACATTGAGGATATGATCAGTAATATTCACCTTCTCAGTATAAAAAAACAAAAAGCCGGTTTGCTTCTTAATCTCTTTAAAAACAGTTTCCAGGGAAACATTCTTTCGGGATATAGTTACAGTTTGAGAGAAGCTGGCGGCAGTAACGTGTAAAGTGCCGATTAGTAATAAAATAGGAGTTAATTTCATCACCATGAGGAATTTATACTTTACCTTCCGTATTGCGCATACGGCATTGTAAAGACTGGTTAATTTCATACTTTTGTTTAGGATTAAGTTTATAAAAATGCAGCTGGGGTCGAATACGGCTGCAGACCTCTTTATTCTGCCGGAAGCGGTGAGACGCTTTCGGCTTTTTAGTCAATTGGGTTGGTTAGGTTGATCAGCGTAGTAGTTTTCTCATGTTTGATGTTAAAATGGTTAAAAATTCGGTTAATTGGTTTAGTTAAAGGTTATATGCTGTTATTGTGGTTATATGCTATTATTATTTTGCCGTGCCTGAAGGATTTCCGGAAACTCTTATCGTTTTGCCCACTACATCAAAATGGACATTGTTCAGTTCTAATATTTTAAAGACTTCCGATAAATTGCTGTTGCGCGAAATCTCACCAAAGAATTTCTCACCCGGCAATGGTCCGCTATAAACCACATCTACATCATACCAGCGGGCGATCTGCCGCATAACGGATTTTAAATCATCATTCTCGAATGAGAAGACGCCATTTTTCCAAGCCACAACTTTGTCTGTATTGATATTGCTTTCCACAGATAGATGAGTACCACTTTTATTTACCCTTGCCTGCTGGCCCGGGGCGAGAATGGCCTGATCATTTCCTGTAGAAATTTTCACAACCCCTTCCAATAAGGTCGTTTTCATCACAGGCTCATCAGCGTATGAATTGATATTAAAATGTGTACCCAATACTTCTACTATTTGTACATTAGTTTTTACCCTGAATGGCACTTTTTTATTTTTCGCAACCTCAAAGTAAGCTTCACCATTGAGTTCAACAAGGCGTTCCTCTTTACTAAAAGTAGTAGGATAACTGATCGAAGAAGCTGAATTTAGCCAAACTCTGGTCCCATCTGAAAGGACAACCTGATACTGGCCCCCTTTAGGGGTAGAAATGGTGTTTGAAGACATATCATTACCTTTTACCTGGCTGTCTTTAGATGGTATAACTGTATAAACAATCTGTCCGTCAGGAGTATTCTCGATACTAATACCTGGTTGTTTGGCAATTTCACCATTGGCAGACTTATCCAGGACAATCTTTTTTCCATTAGCCAAAGTTAAAATAGCTTTATTAGTACCTGGAGACAGTTCATGGTGAACAGCTAGTTGCGCAGAAGGATCATTTCCATTTCTTAAAATAATGTAGGTACCGATAGACAGCATCATCAATGCGATGGCGGCGGCGGCATAGCGCAGAAAAGATATCTTAAAAATTCTCCCCCCTGCTTCGACACTCCTAATTCTGCCTTCATATTGATCTATCTCCTGATCTATTCTTAGCTTTATTGCTTCCTTAATACTTTTCTCATTGTTATCAGCTAAAAAATCGTCACTAATTTCAAATAAATTGTAATACGCTTCAAGATACCGAGATTCTTCCCGGGATGCTTTTCCTGAATTGTACCGCTCTAAGATTTCAAGAAAAAGTTTTTTATTAAATGCTTTCATAGACGCCTTTTTATACATGAGTCTAAAAAAAGAGAATTAGCCCACGCAAGGCAACATTATTTTAGATAAAAAATACAAAAAAACATAGTCAATATAAAAAAATGCCTTTTAAGAGGCCAAATCACACTTATTAATACTGATAAATTCAGAAGAAAAACATAAAACATAAAATAACAATACAAAAAGCATCAGATAATTACCAACAGAACAGATTTAAGGCTATTAAATATCAAAAAGAAAAAGAGATATCTGGTGATTTACTATTGTCGTGAACTTAGTATGTATAACAAAAACATCAAAGCTATTGAGCCTCGTAACTTAGAAATAGCTTTGCCCAACTGATTACGTACTGTTTTAGGAGATATTTGCAATTTTTCAGCAATTTCTGCACTGCTCAGATCATCTTCAAAGCGCATCTTGAAGATAATTCTTTGTTGGGGCGACAAGGATTCAATTAGCTGGTCAAAACTATCGAGAAATTCCTGGTAGAGCAAAACAGCATCTGCATTAGCCAGAGGATCTTCAGTTTGATTGGCCATATCTGGAAGCTCCGCATATTTGGATTCCTTTTGCAGAAACTTGAAGATATTATTTTTGACAATTGTAAACAGATAACCCGGGAGATTATCTATCGGAGTTTTAGAGCCTCTTATCCAAAGTTGTACAAATACTTCCTGTGCTATATCATCAGCATGATGGGCATTATTTAATCTTTTATAGGCTGAATTATAAACCTGTTTAAAATATTTATCATATAAAGCATCAAATGCCACTCTGCTACCATCACTTAACTGAGCGAGAAGTACTGTATCTTCCTGGCTATGAACTTTTCCCTGATGCATCTATTCTTTATACAACCAAATCTATTAAAATTAATACACAATACAACTTTATGCTCTTAATATTCAATTAAAGAGCTGCACTTTAAATATTCATAAAATTCGATTGAATTTCATGAATATTTATCATTTAATTACTTTGATAAAACACATATCATTAACAATTCTACATTACAAAGAGAATTGGAGGAAAGACAAAGCAGAAGAATCATTTAAGACATGAGTAATCATCAATTATATAAATGATTTAGCAACAATCATAGCGATAATTACAGCTAAACCGTAGGAGTACGGCCTCCATCCACAGGAATACTGGTCCCATTTACATAAGAAGCAGCAGGAGATGCAAGAAATGCGATCACGTTACCTATTTCTTCCGGTTGTCCAAATCTCTTCATTGGTACCGTCTCGGCCATTTGAGTGGCAGCTTTTTCTTCTTCTATTCCTTGTTTCGAGGCAGATGCCTGGATAAGGCTTTTCAATCTGGAGGTTTCCGTTAAGCCTGGCAAAATATTATTTACAGTAATGCCAAAAGCACCTATTTCATTCGAGAGGGTCTTAGACCAGGAGGCAACTGCAGCACGGATGGTATTAGAAACACCTAAATCCGCCAATGGTGTGCGTACAGATGTAGATATGATATTGATAATACGCCCGTAGCCTGCCCCTTTCATTCCGCCGATTACGGTATTGACGAGGATATGATTGCATACCAAATGCTGACGAAATGCATCTTCAAACTGATCAGTAGACGCATTAAGGATAGGGCCCGATTTCGGTCCCCCTGTATTATTAATTAATATATGAACGGTTTGGCTGGCAACGATATTTTCTATTGCTGTTTTCACCGAATTCGTATCAGAAAAATCGGCCACCTGGAAGCTATGTTCCTGTCCTTCGGAAACACTTAAATGACTGAGAGCTTCTTTCAATTTATCTTCATCTCTTGCAATAAGGATACAATTGGCACCTATTGATGCTAAAATTTTTGCTGCTGCAAATCCTATTCCCTGTGAGCTGCCGCAAATTACAGCGGTTTTATCTTTCAATGATATGTCCATAGCCTATGTTTATTTTAAAATTACTGGCAACCTAAGTTACCAGTAATTTATTAAAATTTACCAGTGACCATGTCCCCCACCCTGATGGTGGCCATGTCCGCCACGGCCATGTCCCCTACCCGATCTGCCGTCTTGCACAAGGCAAGAGCTTAATAATGATACTGCAACCAGCAACAGCATTAAATTTCTGAATTTTTTCATAAGCTTGTAATTGTTTTAAGGTTTAAAAAGCTACCAAATGAGCATTCATCATAATCATTGAATAAAATCCTCATGGCGCTTTCCGTTTGTGTGTGATTTGAATTATTTAATTACCTAACATTCTTATAGACTTGAAGGATGCTTAAAGGATTAAAACCTTTCATAAACAAAATGTAATACTTCCAAAAAACGGTAATTTGTGTATATTTAACTTTGAAAGAAGCTGAGATTAGCTATGAAGAACTACTTGAGCAGATTTAATATTGATGAGTACTCTATCACGCCCAAATATGTACAATTAATCAATTCTATACTGCAGGGTATGCAATCAGGCCAAATAAAAAAAGGCGCTACTTTACCTTCTATCAATGAATTGAGCCTGATATTAGATACACCCAGGAACACTGTTGAACGCGCTTATAAAGAGCTAAAAAAAATGGGACTGGCACAATCAATTGCCGGTAAAGGTTATTTTATCATCTGCACAGAATTTTATCAGCCACTGAAGGTGATACTTCTTTTCAATAAGCTCAGCATGCATAAAAAGATCATATTTGACGCTTTTTCTGCTAGAATGGGAGACGGCGCAGCCATTGATTTTTATATTTATAATAATGATTTTAATCTTTTCAAAAGGCTCATTGACGAAAAGCTAGACCTCTATACTAAGTGTGTGATCATCCCCCATTTCGCAGAGAACAAAGAAATTGGCTATAAATTCATAGATAAACTACCTAAGAACAAACTAATCTTGCTTGATAAACTTGTTGACAACGTTAAGGGAGTATTTGGTGCGGTCTATGAAAATTTTGAAAGCGACATCTTTTCTGCACTGGAACAATTAAGGGCACCACTAAGTAAGTACAATATGTTAAAGATCATCTACTCAAAAAAAAGCTACCACTCAAAAAAAATACTTATTGGATTTAAGCGCTTTTGTGAACAATATGCTTATCAGCATCACATTATAGATTGCCTTGAAAACGAGAAAATTGAATCTGGTTTTGCCTATATCAACCTAATGGAAGACGATCTTGTGGAACTGATCCAGCGCATCATTGAAAAGGGATTAAAGGTTGGCCGCGATGTAGGTGTGATCTATTATAATGAAACACCCCTGAAGAAAATTATACTGGATGGTATTACTACCATCTCTACCGATTTTAAAATGATGGGAGAAAAAGCAGCTGAAATGGTGATAAATAATACTACGGAACATATAGAAGTCCCTTTTATGATTAATCTGAGGAATTCACTGTGATGATTTGGTGTTAATGAATTACCTGATTTTTATGTGATGATTAACCTGTTTATCCCTACTCATTTCAAAAGGAAGGATATATTAAAAATAATTAAAATAAATGAAGATGATAATACTCAGATAATTAAATGATTATGCATTATAAATAATAATAAATCCAAAAAAACATGCAATGATTAAAAAATTAGTTTGCACAACTGAAATATTATTGTACTTTTGCAATCCCAACAACGACATAGGGTATTCATTATCACAATCGTTGGTCAGTTCGGGGTGTAGCGTAGCCCGGTATCGCGCCTGCTTTGGGAGCAGGAGGTCGTAGGTTCGAATCCTGCCACCCCGACCATTAGACTTCTAAAAGTCGGTAAAAACCCTTAAATCGTCTGATTTAAGGGTTTTTTTATTTTATTTCAATCCAGTCGGTTCAGACAAATGGGATCAATGCCAAATGTTGTGAAGCAGGGCCGATTTTTTGTAATTTAAGCATACAGTTGAGTTATATGAATGCAAGAGATACCCCATAAAGGTGATGATAATATATAAAGTACTATATAATTACTTTTTGGCGCAGCGTAAATATCCTACTAATCCAAAGGTTATGGCGTGTGCGACAACTACTCTTTTTATTATATTGTTATTGTTGAATATTGCAGCTTGCATTAGCCTGTGTTGTCACCTAAACTTCATTCCTAAGACTAGTAAAGCTATGCATGCATTAATATTTGCAGTTGTGTTTTATGCAGTTTATCTTGTGCAAAGTATTTTTGTTAAATCTGGGATAGGTGAAGGTCAAGAATTTAATATCAGTGTTCGAACACGCCAATATACATGGCTAGTTTTTATAATCAACTTTGTTTTGGTGTTTATACTTGCCTTAGTAAAAAAAGCAACTTTACACTAATGGAGTTGCTATTCAAAACATTTATTTGAGTATATGAAATATCCAAGCTAGTATAAAACTGATAACTACTAATTCACTATTTAACACATAATGTTCCTGAATAATTTTCTGCGGTCCATATACTCACCGTATAGATAAACTTTGTCGCAAATCCTCCGTAAATTGTCGCATACACACCCTGCATTTTATCCATATTACTTACATCTTTGTTAAGCAAGTTTTAATTAGAAACAAAAAAATAGTTTTATGTCAGGCAACATAGTCTCATTGCACAGAGTTATTAAGGCATCTCCGGAAAAAGTCTACCGTGCCTTCACAGAAGCCATCGCACTTGCTTCATGGATGCCGCCTTACGGGTTTCTTGGTATAGTTCACGATATGGATGTAAGAATAGGCGGCACTTTTAAAATGTCTTTCCAGAATTTTACCACAGGGAAGAGCGATTCATTTGGTGGCGAATATTTAGAGATCATACCTAATGAGTTGTTAAAATATACCGACAAGTTTGACGATTCAAATCTACCTGGTACCATCGTCAATACCATTTGGTTTGAGGAAACATCGGTTGGTACGGACTTGAAAATTCTGCAGGAAAACATACCTGCTATGATACCTGCAGAGATGTGTTATCTGGGTTGGCAGGAATCACTGGAAAAGCTAATCAAATTGGTAGAGCCACAAATACCTGATGCTTAACACTGTATGAATATGAAAGTACCAGAATCAATTCATCCGGATTGCGAAATTGTAACTATGAGGACGGTGAACGCCCCAAGGGCAATAGCTTATAAGGCATGGTCAGATCCAAATCATTTAATAAACTGGTGGGTACCCGCCGGTTTTACTAATACCTTTCATGAATTTGAATTTAAAGTAGGTGGCAAATGGAATTTCACCATGCATGGACCAGAAAAAGGAAATTACGTTAATTCTTGTGAGTTCACCGATCTTGAATTCCCGTCACTGATTGCCTGGAAACGCTATTCGCAACCATTGTTTCGCGTAATTGTAACATTTGAAGAGTTAAATCCGGGCCAAACAAAGATTATTTCCGGCAAATTTTCGAAACTGCTAAAGAATGCAACAAACTAAAACCGTTTGTAGAAGATAAAAACGAAGAGAATATGGATAAGCTGGAAATGGAAATAGCTAATATGACCGCAGATTAATATAACACTTCAATTTGTTTCAGGGCATCTCTATCATTTGAAATAACTTTATAATCAACACATCTAGCGACTGGAGAATCTTTCTGCCACCCCAACTTAAATGTGCCAAAAAGCACTAAATCCTCTAAATTTAATCATTTAGAGCGTTTCTATTTTATTGGGCCACTGAGGAAGCCCTATTCGGGGCCAAATTTTATAATTATTTATATTAAGGCGCTAATCATGGATCGTCTTGCCATTAAGGATTCATTGTCAGCAGATCAGCAACAACCTATTCTCTCCGGATTTTTCCTTTGGTGCACGGTGAAGACAAGGAGGAACTTGACTTTCAGGATGATCAACTGCCAATCTCCATAGGTGACCAAGACCACAGCTTATTGGGTGTGCATTAGGTTTAGCCTGATAGTGCAGATCAAAGAAATGTTCACTTAAGAATGATTCAAAATCTTCATCTGCTCCATCATATAGTTTTTCAAGTTCAACACGTATTTCTGGAATAAGCACTTTCTTTGTGCCTTGTGAATTTGGCAATATTTCACTCGAATCGCCATAGTAAGTGCATAAAAAGGTATCGGTTGGTATAGGAGATCGATCTACATGAAAAGAATAAACATCGGTAGGAAAAAATGGGTAGGTATCATCCTGATCATAGCAGGTGATCACATTAAGCATTGGTGATGCACCATGTGCTTCCAATACTTTCAAATCATTTAAGAGAATTTCGCGGGCAAGCTGTCCTTGTTCACTCAACTGAAGTTCACGAAGTTCTTCTTCTTCAATCTCCGTTATATTTCCACTTAGCCCTACTTTTTTAACAATTTCAGAAAAATCACCTATTAGTTTTCGGTTCCAGCAGATCGCATTAATTTCTCCACTAAACGGCGTAGAAATAAGATCTTGAAAATTCGTGACACAATGAATTTGATTCTCAGCGTAAGATAAATCAATCATAATAAAAATATAAAATCATATGACATCAAAAGATGGTAATAGTGGCCGGTTAAGCCAGGACAAATACTCATGAAAGAACTTTTGATAAATATAGGAACAAAGTTCTTTAATTGCACTAGTGTAAAAACAGGCGCATTGAAGTAGACTATAAATAGCCCCTATATAAGGGAAGTTGATTATATAAATGAGCAAGGAGGATTAACGCATAAGGAGATTAAAAAATAAAGCCGACATTTGAACAATGACGAACATTTCAGACAGACAAGCTTTCATTACCACCTTCCAAGATAAGTTTAAAGGGTCTTTTGATAGTATTAAAGAAAAATATGACGAGGAGGCAAACTTCTGGTTTTATCACATACAACTGAAGAAGGGCATTGATAAAGATGAATTTCTACAATCCAATTTCCAATACATAGTGGATAACACCGATTTTGAAGATTCTTTTGACTTGTGGTTTAATCAATTTGGGGATGACATTGAAACGGAGGCTAGCATATTATCAGTTAATACGGAATTTAATAACGATAATGAATTTGATAGTTGACAAATTGCCTGCAATAAATCCTGAAAACGTATACAGAAACATTGAATAAACTTTTCTATAATTAATTGTAAATTAAATAAGATCTAACGTGATAAATTATACTCCTTAATCATTACCAATCAGGATTTAGGAATCCGATTCTGACTCATGGCCGCAGTCTCATACTTTGTTTAACCTTTTCCCTATGCTGTTTACCCCAGGCAGTTAGTTCCCTCAGCACATTTTTTAAAGTCAGACTATATTCTGTCGCCTCATAAATAATGCTTACCGGGGTGGTTGGGTATATGTTACGGGTAATAAAGCCGTTCAATTCCAGATCTTTTAGTTCTTTAGCTAATACTTTGGAGGAAATGCCAGTTACTTCGTGCTGGATCTCGTTAAAATGCTTTGATGATTGCACCAGGCAAAGGATTACAGCCAGCTTCCATTTTCCATTGATAACATACAGCGCATCAAGAACGTTTTTGAGCGAGTCTGCACATTCTTCAATGCCTATAAGGGACTCATTTGTAATGACTTTCATAAAGGCAAAGATAATCACTTACCTCAAAGTAACCGCTTTCCTTTAGGTAAGTACTAACTTTTTACCACTTAGTAACCCTAATTTTGGCTTTGATAATCAGGCGCAAGAAACCTTTAATCGTTAACACAAAACGAAACTGGATCTTACCCGAATACAAAATTCATCATATTATTAAACTAGTAAATTTATTATGAAACACATCCTTCATTTAAAATCAAGCATACTGGGTAAAGAATCTTCCAGCATTAAGCTGGGTAACGCTATCGTCGAAAAAATTCAAACAAAATATCCGGGCAGTACATTGGAAGAATTAAACCTGGTAGATATCGAAATCCCCCACCTTAGCCCTGCCGTATTCCGTACATTTTTTATTCCCGGAGATCAGCTGACAAAAGACGAAAAGGAATCCATTCGCTTTTCTGATGAGGTAGTGAAACAATTATTTGCTGCAGACATCATTGTTATAGGCGCGCCGCTTTACAACTTTACCATTCATACAGCACTAAAGTCCTGGATTGATTATATTACCAGGCCCGGAATAACCTTTGGGTATGGCGAAAATGGCCCGGTTGGAAAGATAACAGGTAAAAAAGTTTATGTAGCCATGTCTTCCGGTGGTGTTTATTCAGAAGGACCCGGTAAAGCCAACGACTTTGTCGCTCCTTATTTGAAGTCTTTCCTTGGCCTTTTAGGCATGACTGATTTAACAGTATTCCGTGCTGAAGGATTAAAAGTACAGGGAGTGAAGGAACATGCCATGGAGAAAGCAATTAATAGCATAAAGATTGATTAAAATCTTTAGACCTGGAATCATTGCATTGGGCCATATGTAAGCATCTAATTAACTCTTTATCAACGCTAAAAGATTATTAACTAAAAGAGCCTGCATCATGATGTATTATACAGGCTCTTTTAGTTAATAATCTTTTTAGGCAACACGTGTAGTTTTTGTATGACATTCAGTGTTCTGCAAGTATTCCAGCAGATATATGCGGTGCCTGCCCTTCGCGGATAACCCGCTCACAGGACTTTTTATCTAAATTTTGTATTACCAATTTAAGAATATTATTCCTTATTTTTTCATTTTAAGAATAAAAAAAAATTATTCATCGATTTAACTCGCAATACCAACAGTTATTGGCACATTTCAGCAGTGTAAAAAGCTATTTATCACGTTGCAGGCGCATTTCCGGCAATTTGACATATTAAAGTAATGTAATATATCTCAATACCAACCGGATCAGTATATCTTCTTGTAAACCCTATAAAACTAAAATGCCAGTATTTTCCCGATGATATATTCCTGGGTTTTGGCCTTCATTTCAGTATGAATAGGCAATGATATCACCTCCTTGCATAAAAAAATGGAGTTTTGTAACAATTGATCATTATGGTTATAACGATTATATGCATTCTGCTGATGTAAAGGCAGCGGATAATAGACCATGCTTGGTATATTATTTTCTTTGAGATACTCCCGCAGCTGATCCCTGTTGATACCATTGACCCTGAGCGTATATTGATTAAATACATGCGTTGATTTTGGGTCGCGCGCAGGATTATTATAGCGCTCATCATTCACCAGTGCCGCGTCATATCGCTCAGCTACCAGGTTACGTGCTTTACTATATTCATTTAAATGCCTCAACTTGATCCTTAATATGGCAGCTTGCAGGGTATCCAGCCTCGAATTTACCCCTACTATTTCATGATAATATTGCCTGGCCTGCCCATGGTTACCTATCATTCTAATTCTCAAGGCCAAATCGTCGTCATTCGTAAACAAAGCACCACCATCACCATAACACCCCAGGTTTTTGGAGGGAAAAAAGGAGGTCGTCCCAATTGTGCCCATAGTTCCTGCCTGCTTTGAAGATCCGTTATTAAAGCTGTACAACGCACCAATTCCCTGTGCAGTATCTTCAACAACATGAATCCCAAACTTATCGGCAACTGCGAGCAAACCCTCCATATCACAGCATTGCCCGTAAAGATGGACAGGGATAATAGCTTTTGTCCTGGAATTGATGAGCTGCTCTACCTGGCTTATCTCAATATTAAAAGTGTCTGGATTAACATCCACAAAAACCGGCACAAGGCCTAAAAGTGCAATAACCTCGCCTGTGGCAACATAGGTAAATGCCGGAACAATTACCTCGTCACCCGGTTGCAGCTGCAGTGCCATTAATGCAATTTGCAGGGCATCGGTACCGTTTGCACATGCAATTACATGCTTCGCCCCTGTATACTCAGCCAGCTCCTGCTCAAAGAGGCCCACCTCCTCGCCCTTGATAAATCTTCCCTCCTGCAATACCTTTGCAATGGCCTGGTCTATCTGCGGCTGTATACTGCGATACTGTCCGTCCAAATCGACCATTTGAATGTTATTCATAGCTCCTGGTAACTTGATCATTTTCTAATTTATATTTACTATGTGCTTCAGGGCAAACTGCCCATCCCTTTTCATCGAAATTTAATCTGTGCCCGTATTCACTGACCCAGCCCAATTGCCTGGCTGGGTTACCCACCATTAAAGCAAATGGTTTAACGGATTTAGTAATTACTGCGCCAGCACCGATTAGTGCATACTCCCCAATTTCATTGCCGCATATAATCGTCGCATTAGCACCTATGGACGCACCTTTACGAACATTTGTGATGGCGTATTCATTTTTACGGCTAACAGCACTCCTGGGATTAATGACATTGGTAAATACACATGATGGGCCTAAAAACACATCATCCTCACAGATTACACCGGTATATATGGAAACGTTGTTCTGCACTTTCACATTGGAACCTAATATCACGGCTGTGGAAATGACCACATTTTGGCCAATATTACAGTGTTCACCAATTGTAGCACCCGCCATAATGTGCGAAAAGTGCCATATCTTCGTACCTCGCCCTATATTACAGGGTTGGTCAATAACTGCAGACCCATGAATAAAATAAGCTATCCCGGTCATAAGCTATGTTTTACTTTGCTCAAATCTCTTGATGCATAAATGCGCTCGATAATATCGACTACTTTCATTCCCTCCAGCGCGTTAGCCGTAATGGTATCCTGTCCTTTTAAGGTGTTCATTACATTTTCAATCACATAATGATGATTAGCGGCACTCCCTTTAAAAGGGCCGTAATCATTTGGAGGATTGGTAGCCTGAAGCTGAGGGACCTCATAATCATCGATATGACAATATTCTATCTCGTTCATATACTGTCCGCCAATCTTGAAGCTCCCCTTACTGCCTACCACGGTGATGGAGCTTTCCATATTGGTATCATATAAGGCGGTGGAAAAATTAATAGAACCTATACCCCCATTTACAAATGCAAACTGCACCAGTCCGGAGTCTTCAAATTCTGTAGAATGCTGATGAGAAAAATTGGCGAATGTTGAGTGGATATTCTTGATGTCGCCAAAAACCCAATACATAATATCCACAAAATGGCTGAACTGAGTAAATAAACTGCCGCCATCCTGTTCCATTGTACCTTTCCAGTGGCCGGGAGTATAATATCTGTCATCACGGTTCCAGTAACAATTTACCTGCACCATTAACACTTCTCCGATTATTTGATTAGAAACAACTTCCTTCATCCATTTACTGGGAGGACTATATCTGTTCTGTTTTACGACAAAGACATGGCGTGAAACCTGTAAAGAGCGGTATAATACTTTTTCGCACTCTTCTGTACTTAAACCCATGGGCTTTTCGATCACCACATGTAGCTTTTTCTCCAGTGCAGCTAATGCATGTTTACAATGACAGCCACTCGGGGTAGCTATATTCAACACATCTGCTGCCGGTCCATGCTCCAGAAACTCCTCCAGTGAAGCGTAAAAAGGAATGCCTGCCGGATACAATACATGGTTTTGCACTTCAATATCTGTATCAATAACCGACACCAGTTCGGCACCGGGATATTCATGGATTATTGTTGCATGTCTGCGCCCAATATGTCCGAAGCCTATAACAGCGAATTTAATGATCTGATCCATAATTACTTACTTCTTGCCTTTCTGATTATGATATTATACATCGCTTTATAAAAGTATTTCATGTCTGTGCGCATTGGTTTTTCTAAATATTCCTGCAGGTACCGCTCCTCAGAAATGACAATTTCAGCAAGCGTTTTCGGCATATCTGCATAGAATGGAGGGATTAATCCTGGTTTAGTTTTGATTCTTAGCTGCTGTAATGAATCCGGATAAAGGCTATAATAGTGCTTGCTCAGAGGTCTTACACCTACAATTTTGACCTCTCCTTTAATCATATTATATACCATGGGCAACTCATCAAGCCAGCATTTCCTTAAAAAAATGCCGATTGTGGAAATCCGTGGATCATTTTTAAACTTTCCTCCTTCATCCAGGCTATTCTGTTTATAAATTATTTCCTGTAAATATTCAGAATAGGCAAACATGGTGCGCAGTTTATAAACTTTAATGATTTTGCCCCCCCGGCCTACCCTGTTCAGTTTGATCAGAGGGCCGTAAGTAGCCTGGTGGTCATATGCGGGTTCTTTTATTTTTTCGGCCACAAAATAAAGGAGGTTATTGATCATGGTTGATTCCAGTACAGTGAAACCGCAGCAATTAAGCCTGCCATAGATCTCTATTTCGGAGAGTACCCGGTTACGGCCACCGGTAATTAAGAAATATATTTTTTTAAGAACGGGCACCTTCGGGAAAATCCGCTTCAGCAAAAAGTCTAAACAATAATAAATATAGTTGAAGGGGAATAAGTATTTCTTTATAATGCGCGAACGCCGGGCTACAGACGTTTCGGCACGGCCAATATAAATTCCACCATTGTTCAGCTTCAAATTTGTAGCCTCGAAAAGCTTATTGATGTATTGCGCATCATTTACTTTTTTAATATTTATAATCGCTCCCACTTCCGGCCCTAATGGATTAGAGTCGGAGTGAATATGGCTGAAATTCAAGGGTGACCCCGTTTCCAGCAATACCGTATCCCGGTTATCATTTAAGTCAACATGCCTGCTCATAAAAGCAACTGCAGCGGCAGGGAGATTAGCTGTTAGAATCTCCATATAATTATCCCGAACCTGCGCACAAAGAAAATTTTGTTCTTTAAAGAACGACATAAGATATATATTTGGTTATTAATATGTATATACGTAGAAACAGGGTGCTCAGGTTATTTTAGAGAAAATAAATTTTAAATAATTTCCTCATAGAGTTTTTTATAAGCAATAGCTATATTCTTCCAGTCATGCTCAAGTATAATTTTCTCGTAGGCAAGATCTCTTTTTTCCTGCATTATCTCCGGATTTGCTAAAGCACTGCTTATTTTAACAGATAAATCACCCGCATTATCACTGCTAAAATAAAGCACCTCTTTATCATTAAAAATAAATTTATTCTCCACGATGTCACTTGAAATGATCGGAGTTTTCAGTGAAGCCGCCTCCAGAAGCATATTAGACATCCCTTCATTGAGCGAAGGAAATATAAAAAGCTTAGCGTTTGCTACTATTTTAAACAATAATTCTTTCTCTTTAATCAATCCTAAAAATTCAACATCCAGGCCAGCCGACATTTCTTTTATGGCAGCGCTGTATGCATTGACATGATCAATTGACCCAATGATCTTCAACTTGCCTTTATAACCTATCTGATGAAGCGCCGACAACAACAAATGACATCCCTTGAGCCCTATAATCCTGCCCGCAGAAAAACATAGATAGTCATCCTCTTTTTTTTGGTCAATCAGATTCTGATAAACATAAACCCCATTGGGGATGTAATAGATTGGCCTGTTTACAATCCCCTGCAGGTAAGGGATGTGAGGCTGACAAACAGAAACACAGATAGTTGAAAATTTCAGGGCGAGAAATTCAAAGCACCTGAAAAAGATTTTATCAATGCGATTCCACTTGTTATCGTCCTTTGGGATAATTCCTCTTACAGTATTGATCACAGGATAACGTAAACGCAACAGCGGAACAATAAACCCGGCATAAATGTGCTGAACATGCACGAGATCATAGCGGCCGACAAAAAGACAGTGTATCAATGACTTTAAATAATAAACAAAGGTATTGAGCCTCTTGAATGGCAAAGACTTAAAGGTAATTTGGTGGACACCATTATAATCTCCGCTCAAAGCCGTATGTGAGTCTATAGAATAAACAGTAACAGCATACTCATGCTTGATTTCATTCAGGAGAGACTCAGTAGACCTTGCACCTCCGCCAAATCCAGGCAAACCTTTTACGCCTATCACAGCAATTTTCTTTTTAATCAGCATATATTGTTTTTTAGAAGTGATGAAGCTATTATGATTTTCTATTCATTCCGTTATGTGGTTTGAAAAATCATGATGGTATCATCAGTATATATTTTTTCTTTCACAGGCCATGAAGCTTGTATCAGCATGTTCACTCCATCTACTACAGCGATTCATTACACATCTCACTTTAAAAACCTCATGTATTCCTGGGACATCCGCTTTACACTAAAGCCTTTGCTAATCTTATTAAATGATTGGTTACTCATCTTTTTATATGCTGTTTCATCTGATATAATATTCCTGATACCCATCGCTGTTCCCTTAAAATCCCCGGCTTTAACCAGCACCCCATTACCGACCGAAACCAGGTACTTCGTATCACCAGCATCCGTAGCGACAATGGGCATCTTATAGCTCATCGCCTCCATTACCGTATTAGGCATTCCTTCAGAAATGGAAGACTGTAAGTACAGATCTGAACTGAGATAAACGCCGTGCAGGTCTATCGTCCGCCCGTCGTACATATCCACATAAGAAGATAAGTCCAGTTCCTTAATTTTCAACGCCAGCATACCTTCCAAAGGTCCATAACCTACCAATTTCAAATGAATATTGGTTAAGGTGAGCGTATGAACCAGCATATGTACAGCCTGTAATAACATGACAAAATCCTTTTCCATCACAAAACGTCCAACGCTCAGAAGATTATAAAAATCATGACCTGCAATAGATCTGTCGATCTTATAGTTACTATCCGGAACAACAATTGCATTGTGTACTACACTGATCTGCCTTTCATTGAAACCTAAAGCACAGTAGACATCCTTTGATAAATAATTATTGGAAATAAATACCACCTTCATCTGATTACAGATAAACCGTAAGACGGAAGTCCGCAGCCACCCTTTATATTTTGAGCCACGAATACCACAAAGGATATTCCTGACGCCGGCCAGTTTTCCGGCAATAGTGCCGTAGATATTGTTGACAGGTAAGAAGCAAATCAGGTTGATGACTGCATATTTTTTCAGAACTTTAAACAAGCAGAACAGCTTGTTTAAACCACTGCCCCGAAGAAAAATCACATTTTTCACCCTGCTAAAATCCAAAAAGCTTCTTTCATCATCATGCGTATGGACGATGAGCAGTGTATGCTGCGTTTTTTGCAATTCCTCGGCAAGCAGCAGAGATTGTTTTTCTGCTCCGCCATGAAGCAATGACCTGGTATATATTACAGTATACATCAATTCAACTCCTGTTTGATAAACTCCTCTTTTTCCTTCCTGCTTAAATCCGGAGGAAGGATCATACCCTTTTTCAGACAATTCTCTCTGTATTCTTTTATAGATTTAACCGCCCGGGCAGGTATTCCCACCGCAACCACATTATCCGGAATACTTCTGGAGACTACACTTCCGCTCCCTATAACAACATTATTGCCTATAGATACATTTGGCATGATGATCGTATCAGAACCAATAAAAACATTGTTTCCGATTGTAATTTTTCCGTATACATTGATACCCGGAAAGTTATTCCTGAATACACGTACACCCCCATCGTGTGTATGGAACACCACATGATGAGTGATAGTCACGTCGTTGCCAATTGTGATCAGATAGGCTTCACTAGCCCATCTGGGGAAACCTATTATATTTACATTTCTGCCAAATTTTACCTTGTAAAATAATTCACACCAGAAGTACTTTTTTTTAGCCGGCGTGATACTCATCAGCAGCAGATAGAGCAGCCTGTTAATAATCTTCATCTGTTAATTTTTATTTTTTAATCGTTATGAAGCTATCATAAGTATCTTCATTATCGTCTGTAAGCGGTTCGCTCATGATGGCTTCATACGGATATGGTTTTATAATTTTTCTGGAATAAGTTTTACGGGTGGCATTGATATAGTTCATCTGACCCAATGCTATAGCCAGCAGAAAAAAACCAAACATCCTGAATGTTATAGCATTAAGTCCGCCTGAAAAAGAAAGTGCGACGAGGCTAAAGAATGCGGCAAAAAAGAGATACTTATAGACAAAAAGGTCTTTATATTTTGCCGGAATCTTATATGAAAGATTCACGTAACGGATAAATATGCTGATATAGAACATACTATATAAGACCAGGCCAACAAAACCAGCACTGAAGAAAATGATATTCATGTCAACGTGTAAAGGACGGTCGCCAAAACTGCCTTTGCCATAGTTACCGGTAGAATTAAAGGGCTTCTCTCCTAATAAAAATTTAAAAGTAGAGGAATCCTCCAGTCGCTCGGTCCACAGTACCGAAGTTTCTTTAACTCTTGATTCCTCTTCGACTCCTTTATCAAAAGTCTTATTACGGGCAACGATCTGTCTTTCAAGTATAGGTAAAAACACCAGCGACGCCAATCCGACAAGAACCAGAAAAACAGCGCCAATCCTTATCACCTTTAAGTTAAGCTTCAGAAAAAGCAGGGCACTAAGTGCTGATATAACCAGGATAATATAAGCCGACCTGCGCAATGCAACAATAAGGATCATTAGTATCAATATTGCAGCGATCGACAGTAATAGGGTTGTACCTCTTTGATGGAAATTCAGAACAGCGATAGTGGCCAATAAAATCAGTGCAGGTATATACCACATATTGGAAATAATGCCACCTGTATAAAAGCCTACGTTGTCAGAATACCCCCCCCATCCGAAGGAAAAGATATTGGATAACAGAATATTCCCAATAGTGATGAGGGCCAGGAAAAACACCATTCTCTTTAGCAGAATTATATTCAGCAGGTTATAGCTGTAGAAGATAAAAAAAGAGAAAAATGAAAAGATGATCAGAAAAAACTTTATCGTTTCTAAAAGAGATTTCAGATTTTGACTGCTGAAGACTGAAGAAATCAGTAAAATAAAAAAAACTGCCAAAAACACACCAAACCCCGGTTTTGAAACATTAAAGAAACGTTCCTGATTTAACTGCACGAAGAAAGCAAGTAATACAACTACCCTTATTACGGTAGATACAGTCGCCAATGACTCACTGGTAGTAAAAAACACCAGGTCGAACAGATAATTATACGGAATAAAATAATATACAGACAACTCCTTATCGATAAAAATAAGAGATGCATAGGCCATTGAGAATACTATAATAATAACAAATGGGATCATTTTTTTTCGGTTAGGGTGCCATAAAAAAGACAGTAGCTTCTCCATCAATCACCAATTCCCCGTTGATCTTTTCTACCCAGGTCCTCAGTTTAATGACTGGCTTGTCCGGTCTTACCGACACCACCTCAACATGAGCGGTAATCGTATCGCCGATATAAACAGGCTTCAGAAAATTACTGCTTTGATTCATATAGATCGTGCCGGGACCAGGCAAGGCAGACCCCAGGATACCTCCAATCAATGAAAGCACAAAAGGCCCCTGAACAATCCGCTGTCCGAATCGGGATCGTTCTGCATAATCCCCATCAAAATGAATGGGATTGGCATCCATTGAAAGCCTGGAAAACATGAGTACCTCCTCTTCCGAGAAGGTTTTAACGATTGATGATCTTTTTCCTACTGTAAGCATAAATCCTGTTTTAAGTGTGATTTATTGTGTTTATAGTTGTTTATTTTGCTTCTATATACTAAATGAACTGCTGTAATACCTCTATATTTATCAGAAAACATCTGAATCCCCCAGGGAGAGATACCAGTTACGGTAATCATAAATCTGGTCCGTCCCGGGAACAAATGACTTGGTACAGAAGAAGGTCAATGGCGCTCCATTTGTAAAGCCGAGCTTCTCCATTATTAAATGCCTGGCATCCATAATGGAAATCCATGTGTTGATTTGAAGGATGTTGACCTGCTTACTGGTATAAAAATAACCGGCTCCGCCAAGCAAATCTTTGATAACACACTCCTCAGGTTCACAAAACATTTCCATCATATCTACTTCCTTATGTCCGGGATACTGAAAGGAATCAAAAGACTTGGTGACGATTATCCCTTTAATTTCCTTCTTATCGATATATTCGAAACAATCATACTCCTGCACGGGGCAATCCAGGTATCTCCAGTTCAAATACGCGGCAGAACGGTTCACAAATACAGAAAATCCCAGTTCGCCGATAGATTGATAAATAAAGTCGGCATGCCTTTGCTCAAATCTGGTGATCAGCCGCATACCAGGTATCTCCCTCACACCCGCTTTTATTCCCGGGATAGAAAAATTAGTAAGCATGTTCACATCCTTCCAGTGTATTTTTTTAATCAGTGCATAATGGGATTTATGATTGGGAAAGCCCATTACTCCAGCTATACCATAGTCCTTTGCTACACGGTCATATAAATTCAAAGCCAAAGTTGAGAAAATCCCTTTCCCCTCATATCCTGGTGCAGTCATCGTTGTTCCCGACAAGGAAAAAGGATGCACCTCGCCATCGATACAAATCTCTGTCCCTGATACGGCATAATGGCCTGCGGGGGTTTCTTCTTCCCACATCAGCGAGATCATAGGCCGCGTTACAAAAGGGTTATTTGCAAAACGCCATTGCCAGAATTGATAGGATAAAGGCTTCCCGAATGCCTTTAAAAAAAGTTCTAATATTTCCGTTTCATCGCCCGGACGATATGATTTCATTTCCATACAGCTATTTTAAATTTGTTAACAGCAACAGTTCATCCAAAGCAACATCGCTGATCAGCTGCCTGCCGATCACATCGTCAATCCGCATTGGAGACACTCCCGTGCCTGGCCTCATTATCTTTAAATGCTCGCGTTCTATAACTGTCCCCGCAGCAAGTGAAACTGAAAAATGCAGGCTTTTGCGCCCTACCAATCTGTTTCTGAGCTCAGACGAAGTAGGTTCTTTGACAGCAGACCCGGCAATGGCAATTGAAATATTACGGATTGCACTTACCATTGCCTTTAATTCTGAAGGCTCAAGTGACGCAGGATGATCCGGTCCCGGTAAACTGCGGTCCAGCGTAAAATGTTTTTCTATTACCGTGGCCCCCAAAGCAACCGCGGCTATAGGCACCTCGATCCCCAGGGTATGATCTGAATAGCCAACTTTAACATTTAATGATTCTGCCATAACATTCATCGCCAACAGGTTCACTTCATGCATGGGAGTAGGATACTCCGTATTACAATGCAGCACGGTGATCATCTCAGCAGATAAACCTGTCGCTGTGATCAATGCAATGGCCTCCTGAACTTCGGTAATATCCGCCATGCCGGTCGACAAAATAATGGGCTTACCCTTTTGCGCAACATGCTGGATATAGGGCTTATTGGTAATCTCCCCTGAAGGGATTTTGAAAAATGGCATCCCCAGCCTATCCAGGAAATCAATACTTTCTTCATCAAATCCGGTTGATAAAAACCGGATTCCTTTTTCTGCTGCATACTTAATGAGCTCAAAATGCCATTCATCGGGCATCTCTAATTTTTTAAGCATCGCATATTGCGACTCCAGTTGATCATGGGTATTCTGCATCTGATAAACCGCTTTCCCGGCAGTTTTGCTGACCAGCTTATCAGCCTTGAAAGTTTGGAATTTTACAAAGTCAGCCCCCGCGTCTGCAGCTGCCTCAATTAGCTTCCTGGCAAGCGCGAGATCTCCATTATGGTTCACTCCTGCTTCAGCTATGATTAAAACATTATTGACGGTCCGGTTCATTATTAAGCTTGACATATTCCTAATATTATTTAATAAATTTTACTACAGGAATACCAAATGACTTTATCATTTCATAACCCTTATGAATATTCTCCATTTTAATTCTTTCCTGAATATCAAATGCCGAAAAAATCAGCTCTTCGGGCAGGATCTTTTTTAATGTGATCAATGCTGAAGAATAAAATGACATCACATGATGAGGAATAGGATTGAACTGGCTGATAAATAATTCGATTGGTAAATATTTCCTGGTGTGGACTTCGAAATTTGACGGAAATTTAAATGATTTAATATGGCGCTCCCAACGGTGGGCAATATAGATAAAACGCTTGCCCGGATATACATTGGCGATAGCCAAAAGGAGATTTTCCATTTCTTCCATACTGACGAGATTGGCTTCATAGAGCGGCTGTCCAATAAAGAGGATCATATCACCGCTAATAGTTAATTTTGATAACGATTTAATTGCGGGAAAAGAATGCATCATACACTCATCTGCATGATCAGATTCCTGCCGTAAGAAAGAAAAAGAAATTACTTTATTGTTATTCTTTCTGTAATCGGGGGTAATGATCATTGAGCTTAAGCCATCATCCAGTAAAACAATATTTTTGTTTGGTATCAATGCAGGGAGATACTGGTATAATTTAAAATTGGGATCACCTAATACCAGCGTTTGCCTGGTTTTATTTTTGACGAGCTGAAATAAAGAGCGCTTAGCGAAATGATCGGTAATCAGCTGCCTCAGTTTGGCAGCCACCTTCAGTAAAATGAATTTTGATGAAAGCACATTAAATCCAAGAATAGTGATGATATTGGAATTGCCAAATTTGATTGTAGAATAGTCATTCACCCCATAAAACGTAAAAGTATGATGTACCTGAATATCTGACAGGCTATACTTACGCAGATAAATAAAGTGGACCTCAGCAATAGGTATCTTCTGAATATGTATATATTCAAAAGCACAAATAATCTGGAGGGGACTTTTAATTATGATCAGCATATAACGTTTTCATTAATAACAGGTAACCGAAAATGGCAGAAACAGTAGTGGAAATCAGCGTCCCCATCGTCACAGCAGTCAGTAATGGAAAAAAACGGACCGCTGCCAGTGGTATCAGGAACATCAGCAACATTTTAACAACGGTATAATAGATCACCGGCCTCTTTTTGCCTATACTGTAAAAAACATTCAGGGAGATTGTAGTGATGTCTATTACGCCGCAAACCAGAAATGCCTGTGCGGCCATTATTCCTTTCGTATATTGGGGAATATACTTCTCAAAGGCCCAGGGCAGCACTGTCAATGACACAATAATTGTGGGAACAATCAAAATGGCACTTAAGAGATAAATTCTGTTCACATAAGGTATCAGCATTTTTTTATCGCCATATTTTCCATAAATAAAGGAGAACTTAGGGTATAAAAACTGTGCTAGCGTAGAGGGAAGAAAAAAGACAGCTGAATATATGGCTGATGCAGGAGAAAAAAGTCCAACCAAATAAACAGAGCCCATCATTACCAGGATGAGTCTGTTGAAAGTACGTGTAATTTGCTGAAGGTAACCCAATATAAAAATTGGCAGCCCCAGTATAACCAGCTGTTTCAGTTCGGGTAGAGATCTTTCGCTTTTTATCTTGAAAGGCCGGTGCAGATGCGTAAGTACCAGCAGAACTATTCCATTAAAAAGATAATACAAAACCAATCCATTATAAGCGAAGAAATAGACCATTAAGAGACTGCAGAAAATCAACACAGAGCTGACATTATTAATTCTGGAGAGCACACTAAAGTTTTTTAATGTCCTGTAGGTAACATTCAGATAGTTCTGATAAAAACTAATCGCCGTCAATAAAATCATTGCCGCCAGCATCTTTAATTCCTGTACTGGCATAATGCCCCAAAGAAGCAGCGCAAGGTAGACCAGTACCCCTAAAAATAAGATAGAAAAACTTAATGTCTTAGCGAAAAACAATGAAACGGAGGCCAGTTTCATAGCTTCAGCCTCCTTACCCTGCCCTAACAGGTAAGGAATTTCCCTGTTGAGACCATTAAAAACACCCAGCTGTAAGAAAAATGAATACGTGATGAGGATGTTGTAAGAATTATAAATCCCCATTTCCGCTGGTTTAATCCAGCTCATGATAATCAGACCCGAAACAGCAAGCGCAAAAGTCCGCAGAAACGTCGACACTGAAAAATGAAAGAAGATAATTTTCTCAGGACTGACGAACTGGGTAAACTTCAGCTTAAGTGATGCCATGGCGCTCAATTTATTTTGCATTGCTAAAAATCCTCAAGCTCTTCCAGTACCATTCCACGGATTCCTGCAGCCCTTGTTGCAGGTTATGAGAAGGACAATATCCCAGGATGTTTCTGGCCTTGTCTATAGAAGCAAGTGAGTGCGGAATATCACCCGGCCGTTCCGGCCCATAAGCGATCTCAACAGCTGCAATATTGGGATCAAAGACACTCAGATTACTTCGAAGGAGCTCCACCATCATATTCAGATCTGTCCGCTCCCCTACTGCAGTGTTAAAAACCTGTCCTTTGGCTTCCTCATTCGCGGTTGTAGCTGCAAGGTTATTCATCTGAATAACATTATCTATATATGTAAAATCCCTGCTGTTGGTGCCGTTGCCATTAATCAGCGGCGACTCATAGGCCATCAAAGACCTGATAAACTTAGGAATTACAGCAGCATAAGCGCCATCCGGACTTTGTTTACGGCCATAGACATTAAAATATCTCAGGCCTATAATATCCATTCCGTAACTAATCCGGAACACATGTGCGTATAATTCATTCACATACTTTGTTACCGCATAGGGCGATAGTGGTTTGCCAATAATATCCTCCACCTTCGGCAATTCCTTTGAATCACCATAGGTGGAAGAACTTGCTGCATATACCATTCTGGAAACCCTGGCATCACGTGCTGCTACTAACACATTGAGAAATCCACCAATATTCACTTCATTGGTCGTTACCGGATCATTGATAGACCGCGGCACAGAACCTAATGCTGCCTGATGAAGTACAATATCAATACCCTGCATCGCTTTATGGCAGTCATTCAGATTACGTATATCGCCCACCAGCAATGTAAAATTCTTATTCCCTGTTAAAGGCAGTATATTATTGATATTTCCTGTAGAAAAATTATCCAGGCAAATAACCTCGTTGTTATTTTCCAGCAGGTCATAACACAGATTTGACCCTATGAAACCAGCACCGCCGGTAACAAGGACTCTTTTATGATGTATTCTGTTAAAGTTCATACAATTTTATATTGGTTTTTATTTCAACGGAGTTTTAAAGACAGTTTCTGCAACATACCAGTCAAAAGGAGTATCCAGATCTAATGAAGACACCTCATCCATTTCATACTTGATAATTTTATCAAAAGCACCAACTGGTTTTTCGTTAAGCGATGCGACATTGATGACATAAATAGCCCCATTATACTCCCACACTTTTGGGCAGTCCTGTCTTCTGGTAAAACTGGATTGCTTGGATTTTTTAAGAAATCCATCCTCATCCTCTTCAAACAGGACATAATAAGGATTGGACCTGGTTTCCTTAACTGAAACAACCATATCCAGGTCATAATTAAATAAGCTGACCGCTTCCCGGATATGTGTGGCATTCCGGAAAGGTGATGTTGGCTGCAGCACTATAATTACATCGGGGTTATAGCCATTATGCTCATACTGTGCTAAAACATATAGGAGCACGTCATAAGTAGCGGAAGTATCCGTAGCCAGCTCGGACGGCCTTAGAAACGGGACTGTCAGCGCCAATTCTTCCACACAGCATTTTATCCTGCTGTCGTCTGTTGAAACGCAGATTTGTTCGTTGCCAAAAACTTCCTGCGCTGCTTTTACGGTATAATGTATCAGTGGAACCCCATTTAATAACTTGATATTCTTATCCGGGATTCCCTTAGATTTTCCGCGTGCAGGGATGATGATTAATGGTTTCATCTAATTATTTTTTGTTTTTCAATTGTTAGCCAGAGCATTTGGTAATTATCAGTATGGACCGTGTGCTCAATACTAAATTCATTCTATCGGGTTCATGGGTTAAAGTTGATGTGCTTTACATCTTCCTGAGCCTTGCTGAAATCTTCAGGTTTCCCTATATCCAGCCAATACCCGGTAATTTGATACGTAAATATTTTACCCTTTTTAAGCAGGAGATCTTCAATAAGGTCTGTGATATCATAAAATTTACCTTCAGGTATCATTTTAAGTACCGACCTCTTCAGAAAATAGATTCCGGCATTGGAGTAATAAGTATAACTGGGCTTTTCCTTTAAGGAAGTCGCCATATTTCCGGGATCCACTTCCAATACAGCATAAGGAACATGCACATCATAAGATGTGGTGGCCACGGCCATATCTGCATCCGATTTTTTGAATGACGCATAGAAATCAGCGAAGTCTATATTTGTCAATAAATCGCTGTTCATTACCAATACATCGTCATGTTCGAAATGATCTGCCAGCAATATAGATCCGATAGTACCCATAGGCTGGTTTTCCCTGATATACCGTAAGGTTGCATTTCTGCTCTTTCCGTCGCCAAAGTAGGATATAAGCTGTTCGCCAAGATAATTCACGCTGAGATAGATATTCTTTATACCTACTTTGAGCAGCTGGTCGATACTGTATTCCACAATAGGCTTTCCGCCAACTTTCAGTAAAGGCTTGGGCGTATCTGCCGTTAATGGCATCAGTCTTTTGCCAATCCCTCCTGCCATAATTACAGCATCTGCAGGGATAATGGTCTTTTGAATTCTGAAGTTGAGAATATCTATAACCACATGCTGCTCATTCAAAATAGGAATGATTTTAAAGTTCTTTTTTTTATACTGCTCAAGTTCCTCCAGCGTATATTGAGTCCGTAAAATAAACACCGGACTTTGCTGAATAAATTCCAGTAATAAACTGCTTAAGTCCAGCCCGCCGATAAAACCTCTGCGCAGGTCTCCGTCCGTTAAAGATCCAATCAGACGCCTTTGATGATCTACAACAAAAAGTATGGCATCTGCAGCAAGGTCATTCAGCTTTTTTAGCGCTTCTTTCACAGGCTCATCCTGAAAAATAATATGCTTATTGAAAGTATCCATTATTTATCTATATATTTTATCAGCTGGAAAGCTTCAGCATAGTTAACTCCGGCCATTGCTCCTCTGAAAGTGGCAAGAGCTTCGACATTTCTCAAACTCCGTGGAAACGGATGCACACCTATTTCGGATGTATAAACTGACAGGACCTTCAGTTTCTCCTCTAAATAAGAGGAGATATCTACGAAATAATTAGGCAAAAAAGCACGCTCTGCCAGGGCTGGTGCAAACTCTGTTTCGGAAATACATTCATACATTAACACCTGCTTAACAAATGGATATCTGAAAGACTTCGTACAGGCTATGACGGCTTCAAACGTAACGCGGTGATCAGAATGTGCATCTGAGCGGTTTAAACAATAAATGATCTCCGGACGCACCTCCAAAAAGATTGAAGAGATCTCAGGAATCATTTTCACCAGCGAACTCTCCGAAAGAGACATCGTAGGATAATTCAAATGGTATACCTTCTTAAACCCTGCCATTTTAGCAACGGTCGCAATCTCCTGTTGCCTGCTTTCCACCTTATCACCGGTAAAACCATGACTTTCAAAAATATTGGTCACAATTAACCAATAAACCGAATCGCCATTTGTCACATGTTTTAATAACGTCCCTCCGGCACCAATAATCTCATCATCTGGATGTGCAGATATTACAATAATGTTTTTCATGTGTACTTAATAGCTTATATTTTTATGAATTAATATCTCGTCTATAGCAATGTTCGCTAAAACCTCCAGCACCAGTTCTGCAGATCTACCTTTACCATATGGATTTTCTTTTTTCCTGACCCGTTCCAGAAACGCCCCGTCAGTTTGTACAAAGGCTATTGCATCAAGAATCTGCTCTTTATCGTTATCCACAAACACAACATTATCGCCATGGAGCCTGCCGCGTTGCCTTTCACCTATATTGATAGCAGGCAGACCTAAACTGCCAACTTCAACAATTCCGGAACTGGAATTGCCAAGAAGGAACTTAGCCTGCCTTAATAAATTGACATAAGTCTCCCGGTCCAGATTTTGGAACAGGGTGAATTGTGCAGGATATCGCTGTACATATTCCTGATAAGCTTCTATAATCTGCAGACTTCCCGCATCAGAATTAGGGTAGTTAATCAGACAGTGTAAGCCCGATTCAAGAAGGGCATCTAATGTCAGCCTGATGTGGTGGAACTGTGCATCCACCTGGGTAATAATGGGATGTTGTATCAGGACACAAAAAGCATCAATATCTGCCCTGGCACCTACACGCCGGAGCAATTCATTTTTCGGGATCTTTTTTACAGAAAGCAGACGGTCCAAAGCAGGATTTCCCACCACAAAAATACGCCAGTCGTCTTCGCCCAGTTTCAACAAAGTATCCCTGTGCTGCGGCAATGAAGGGAAATGAAGATGGGCAAATTTGCTGGCTGCATACCTGACGGAATTATCAATATTTCCGTCTTTTGCAATATCGCCGCCAAAAAAATGTGCTACTGCAATATCCATGTAGGCACAGGTCATCGTCACACTGATGGCCTCTTCCCGGTCTCCCGCTACCAATACAAGATCCGGCTTTTCCTGCAACAGGATATTAGCCAGTGAAGGTATCTGCAGTCCGATGGAAATTATCCTGCCAATCTTTTTATTGGAATCTATAAGATTAAACACCCTTCCCGCAATCTTAAATCCATCATTTTCTATAAACTGAGCCGTATAACCGTAATTATCTGAAAGGTTCGGGCCTGTAATTAGCATACTGAAATCAAAACGTTCATCCCTGTTTAATTGCACATAAACACTAAACAGCAGATCGTAATCAGACCTGGCTCCAGACACAGCTATAATTTTCCTTGTAGGTTTCATCGGTGTATATTTATTTAATGGTCAGGAGTAGGATTAGTTCTTATATTTATCTAAAGATTTACCAGGATTTCCTGCAATAATTGTATTATCGGGAACATCATTAATGACTACAGCACCAGCCCCGATAATGACGTTGCTGCCAATGCAGATACCCTGCTTCAGCACGGAGCCGGCTCCGATAAAACTTAAATCACCAACTTTCACGTTTCCTGCTAAAACTGCACCCGGAGCCAGATGAACACCGTTGCCGATTTCACATTCGTGTTCCAGGATACAGCCCGTATTGAGGATACAAAAATCTCCTACTTTACTAAAGGCGTTGACGGAGACATTCCTGGAAATGAAATTACCTGTCCCCAACTGGAAATAAGTAGATACAGAGGAATGCGGATGTATCACATTGTGAATCAGCCCTCCCTTATTCAGTATCCATCCGCCGGTTTTTACCCGCCGCAGATTGTCGCCAATCCCCAAAATAAATCCGACTTTTTCTTCCCAGCCTTTAAAATCTTCGGCCCATTCGTTACCCAGATAAGTGAAGCCAAACGGATTTTTAGGTAAAGGCGATTGCTCGCAATAATATTTTAAGGGCATACCACAAAGTATTGCTGCATCTGAAACTACAAATGCATGCCCTGAGTAACCTATGATTGCAATTTTATCTGACACTGCTTGGTATATTAACTATTCTGTCTTCCAGATATC
Source organism: Sphingobacteriales bacterium (assembly GCA_015655115.1). Taxonomy (GTDB): domain Bacteria; phylum Bacteroidota; class Bacteroidia; order Sphingobacteriales; family Sphingobacteriaceae; genus Pedobacter. The sequence goes on along the minus strand of JAATFQ010000290.1, from coordinate 55,568 downwards.
TGGCATTCTTTTGTGAATCGGCGTAGCATTTTGCGAACATGGGCAGCCTGAACATCAAAGCCCATATGGGTCTAACCATCACCTGATGTGCATTAAAATAATGCAGGAACAAATCTCTATCCTGCCGGTTGTCCAGTTCGACGGTCATTAACCAATAATTGGCCCGGGTACCTTCCGGCTCGGTCCTGAAATTTATGCCTGTCGATTTGAAATGCGCCTGATAGGCTTCGGCGAGTAACCGCTTCTCCGCCACAAATGATTGCAGCTGTTCTAACTGTGCGCAGGCCAGGGCCGCGTTTAAATTGGGCATTCTGAAATTATACCCCAGTTCATCATGGTAAAACTCATAGGGGTGCTGTCTTTTTGCTGTGGTAGTCAGATATCTGCCCCGCTCTGCCAGTTGCGGCTCATTTGTCACCAGTGCCCCGCCGCCGCCGCAGGTGACGATCTTATTGCCATTGAAAGAAAAAGCCCCTAATTTACCGAAACTGCCTGCAGGCTTCCCCTTGTATTTGCTTCCCAAAGCCTCGGCAGCATCCTCAATTACAGGGATAGCCCAGGTCTCACATACCCGCAGCAACTCGTCTAAATGAACAGGAAAACCAAAAGTGTGCATCGGCATACACGCAGCAATCCTTTTACCTGTTTTTTTATTGTAACATCCCTCAGCCCTTAATTCGCCGAACTCTTCTAAAAATTCCGAAACGGCAACAGGCGACAGGCCCATGGTATCCAGATCGACATCAATAAATACCGGGGCAGCGCCATTATAAACAATGGCATTAGCTGTAGCCACAAAAGTAAGAGCCTGCGTAATCACCTCATCACCGGCACCTACACCTAAAAGCCTTAAACCTACCTGCAGTGCTGAGGTTCCGTTTACCGTAGCAACGGCCGCCGATGTTTCGGACAAGTCAGACATCATCCGCTCAAACTGTCCCACATAAGCGCCAACTGACGATACGTAAGTGGAGTCGATCGTATCCGCCAGATATTTCTTTTCATTACCTCTAAACCGGGGTTCATGCAAAGGAATAAAATCCTGCCCCGGATAAAATGTCCTGATTAAATCTATTGTCCCCTGATACTTCATCATCATTTAAATATTATAAATATCCGCTTTGTACTTTCCAAGATTCTCCTCTTTCCTGAACCAGTCAATAGTTTCGGCCATGCCCTGATTAAATGAATATGCCGGTTTCCAGCTCGTATGGCTGGTTAGCTTTTCCTTTGAACCGAAGAGCCTGAAAACCTCGCTCTTTGAAGGCCTCATCCGCTGATCGTCAGTAACAATCCTGGCTGCAGGATTGATCTGTGCTATAATCTCCCGGGCAAGGTTTCCTATGGTTATCTCAGATTGTGTTGCAATATTTACCTCATGGCCTATCAGTTCATCACATTTCGCTATAGCTATAAAACCGCTCACCGTATCGTTGACATAGAGCAAATCGCGTGTTGGTGTAATATCACCCAGTTTGATCTCCACCAAGCCCATCAGCAATTGCGTAATAATGGTGGGGATAACCGCGCGGGCAGATTGCCTGGGTCCATAAGTATTAAAGGGTCTGACGATGGTGAGGGGAAGATTAAAGCTTCTGTAAAAAGAATCAGCAATACAATCTGCTCCGATCTTTGAAGCTGCATAAGGCGACTGAGGCTGTTTGGGGTGTTGCTCTGTGATCGGCACAAACTGTGCAGTACCGTATACCTCCGACGTTGAAGTCACTAAAATCCTTTCCACTGCAGAATCCCTGGCGGCCTGGATAATATTCAGGGTGCCCTTTACATTGGTATCTATATAAGAATCGGGAGAATGATAGCTGAAAGGGATAGCAATCAGGGAAGCGAGGTGAAAGACAATATCAATCCCGTTCATTGCGGTGCGTACCCCATTAGGATCCCGGATATCGCCGGTAAAGATCTCAATTTGATCTTTTATCTCCTTCGGAAGCGTATCCAGCCACCCCCAGGAGTTAAAAGAATTATAATAAACAAATGCCCTAACATGGCATTGCTCTTTTAATAGTCTTTCAGTGAGATGGCTCCCGATGAAACCGTCTGCTCCCGTGATTAAAACTCTTTTGTTCCTTAATTCCATGATCTACAACCTTCCATTGACAAGATTTCTATCCAGGAATGCTTTGGTATCGAAAACCACTCCGTTAACGGAATTATACTTTTGGAAATCAAATTCTAAAAATTCATTATGACTTACCGCAACGATGATAGCATCGTAGAGAGCCGTCTCATTTACCTCATTTAAAATGTCTAATCCATACTCCTGTTTTACTTCCAGGCCGTCTGCACAGGGATCATAAATATCGACGCTTAGACCGAACTGGGTAAGCTCACGGTAGATATCAACTACCCTGGTATTTCTGATGTCGGGGCAATTCTCCTTAAAGGTCATGCCCATGATCAGCGCTTTTGCCCCCTGTATCTTATGGTCCTTTTGAATCATTAATTTGATTACCTTATTGGCTACAAAAGACCCCATACAATCGTTGATTCTTCTTCCGGAAAGTATCACCATCGGATGATAACCTAAGGATTGTGCCTTATGTACCAGGTAATAAGGATCTACGCCAATGCAATGCCCGCCAACCAAACCTGGCCTGTAGTTCAGAAAGTTCCATTTCGTTGACGCTGCATCAATTACATCCTGAGTATCGATCCCCATTCTGTCGAAAATAAGTGCGAGCTCATTGACAAATGAAATGTTGATATCACGCTGTGCATTCTCAATCGCTTTGGAAGCTTCAGCAACTTTAATACTGGGTGCTTTATGGGTACCAGCCTCTATGATAGATGAATATAAGCTGTTCACACGGTTGGCGATCTCGGGGGTAGAGCCGCTGGTTACCTTTTTAATTTTGGTGAGGGTATTGATCTTGTCTCCCGGATTTATTCTTTCAGGAGAATAGCCTACAAAAAAGTCAGCATTAAACTTTAAGCCGGAAAACTTTTCGAGTATAGGTACACAATCTTCTTCCGTACAACCGGGATAAACAGTGGATTCATAAATTACAATATCTCCTGATTTAAGGATATTCCCTAACATCTCAGAAGCCTTTATCAGAGGAATAAGGTCTGGTGCCTTAAACTTATCTATTGGCGTGGGCACCGTTACAATAAAAATATTATAATCTATTAAATCTGCCCTTTCGGAAGAAAAACTAAGTCCGATATTGTCTGTTGGCTCAGCCACGATTACCTGCTGCAGATCTTCTAAACTCGCCTCACGGGTCCTGTCTTTGCCGAGCTTGAGCTCACCGATACGTTCGAGATTAATGTCAAAACCCAAAACGCGGTACTTTTTCCCAAATTCTATTGCTAAGGGTAAGCCTACATAGCCAAGCCCAATAATAGCAATCCTTGCATTTTTTATTGTAATCATTCCTGTTAGAATTGTGATAGATGAGTTATTTTATTTTCTGTTAACATAAATCAGGACTTTAAAAATTTCTTTTTGATTTGCTGAAATATGGTGTCTTTTGTTTTTTCGTTCCCATAAGCACCGTAACCATATCCGTAACCGTAGCCGTAGCCGTAGCCATAACCATCAGTTTGCTGAATATCATTGACGACAATCCCCATTCTCCGCATTTTCTTTGCCTGGTATAAGTCCTGTATAATATTTAGCTGCTCTTTAGCGGTATACTTTTGTCTGACAATATACAGGCAGATATCAATGTGTTTTGATAATAGCTGGGCATCTGTTACCACTCCGATAGGTGGGGCATCAATGATAATATAGTCGAATTTTTTCTTCAGTTCCGTCATCAATGTGGTTGTTGCTGCACTCATTAAGGTCTCTGCAGGGTTGGGAGGTAACGGTCCTGAACTCATCAAAAATAAATCATGATGAATATCGAGCGGTATTACAAGATTGTCTATTTCTGAACGGCTGTTAATGATATAGTTAGTATATCCGTCTTTTTTATTGTGGCCCAACTTACTGGATAACCCCGGTTTTCTCAGGTCCAGCTCCATCAGCAAAACCTTTTTTCCGGACAAGGCAATGATATGGCCCAGATTAATGGCTGCAAAAGATTTCCCCTCTCCGGACATGCTGGAAGTAATCATAATCACTTTATCTTCCTCTTCTTTCATGAAAAAAGAAAGATTAGTACGCAATGCCCTGAATTGTTCTGAAATAGCGGATCTCGAGCTATCAGCCACAACCAGGTTGCCAAGACCATCATTGTGGCTTATTTCACCTACAATAGGTACGTCCGTAATACGCACAATATCTTCCTTATTAACGACTTTATTATTGAATAAATCGTAAAGCAATACCGTAGAAACAGGAATTAAGACACCAGCAATCAGTCCCACCAGGTAAATAAGGCTTTTCTGCGGGCTTAAAGGAACGTTTGCAGATTGTGGGGAATCGATAATTTTGGAGTTGGCAATATTTGAAGTTTTAGAAATTGCCGTTTCTTCTGTTTTCTGCATCAGAAAGATATACAGCTCCTGCTTGATCTGCTGCTGACGTGCCAGGTCAAGGTAATTTCTTTCGGCTTCAGGTATCCGCTGCATCCTGTTTTCGGCACCCTGAACCTGCCCTTTTAATCCGGCCCTAGTGATTTCCAGGCCTCTTTTAGAATTATCTATATTCGAAAGCATATCCGCTCTGAGATTGACAATCTGCTCATCCAAGTTAGATACATACGGATTGGTATCCGTCACGCTGAGCAGGCGCCGGTCTCTCTCCAGCAATAAGGCATTATATCTTTCAATTAACCCGTTGAACACCACATCTCCAGGCACCAGGGCACTTGGCAGCACTCTTTTATTCTTGGAACTGTCTTTTAAGTAATCCTGAAGACTGCCTAAGATATTGAGTTGTGTTTCTACTTTAGCCAGGTCATTGACGTAAGTGCTGGTGCTCTGTACCAGCAGCCTGCTCTGCTCTGACATATCAGTCAGCTTATTTTTCTCCTTAAAGCCCTGTATATGCCCTTCCAGATCTCCCAGCTCACGACCGATATAAATTAGCCTGTTTTGGATAAATTTAATCGTGCTGTCGGCTACCATATTTTTATCCTCTATGTTTCCCTGCACATACTTTTCAATCAGCTTATTTAATATATCTTCTCCTTTTTTAGGTATAGGATGGTTTAAACTCAACTCTATGATCGTTACCTGTTTATTGGAGATATCTACGGAAAGCTGTTGCAGCAATGCTGATACCTTAGAATTGACAGAAGTGATTTTCACCTCATATTCCTTAAAAGTAATTGGCGCTTTCAGGTTCCTTGTGAACTGTACGTAACCCACTCCCGGTAATCTGAATGTTTGATTAATAAGGGTTATAGTATCTATTTCTTCATTGATCAGGTGAATACGCCCCTTTTCCAGAGGGATCACCGTCAGCAGCGTGGTCCGGATGGTATCATCCGGCTCCACCATTTTTACGTTTAGAGGGCTTTCATAAAGCTCAACATCCCTGAATTTTCCACTACTGTAATAAGTAATGTTCAGGTTCATGTCATTTACTACTTTCTTTAACAGGTCGCGCGTTTTCAACACCTCGACCTCGTTATCAACTGTACTTTTCGGATTCAGCAATCCGCCCAGATCACCCAGCAGCTCTCCCTGGCCAACCATCCCCCCTTTTTTCTCGTCATTAACAAGGACTTTTGCCGATATCTTATAAATTGGGGTCTGTAATTTAACATAAATATAGGCAAGGGCTGTACACACGATCATACTGATGACAAACCATGGCCATATACGTAAAAATTTAAATACTACTTTTTTTAGATTGATCTTATTCTCTCTTTCATCGGTCTGAGGAACAATTGGCTCCGGTATATTATTCATTAAACAGGCTTATTATTATATAATTAAATTAGGATGAACATTATTTAAAGCACTCTGATTAAGAGCACTATTATAGCCGACAGCATTGATGTCCCAATGGTGATCAGGCGGGTTCTGCTTGCATCCGTCGCTGCAATTTTGGACCTGTTTGGCTCTATATACACCAAATCATTTTGCTTCAGATAGAAATATGGATTATTAAAGATCTCGGAGGAATTTAAATTCAGGCGCCCGAATTCCTTCGTCCCGTTATTGTTCCTGATCACCATTACGTTTTCACGCATACCATAGATAGTCAGATCTCCCGCCAGGCCCAGGACGTCTAAAACCGAAACTTGTTCGTTTGGAATGGTATAGGTTGCGGGCCGGTTTACTTCACCCAATACAGTAACCCGGAAATTGGCAAAACGGACCTGCACATTCGGATCTTTGTAATAGGATAATGCCTTTTTTAAAATGAGTTCCCTGGCCTCGAATGTGCTGAGCCCGGCAACTTTTACTGTTCCTATCATGGAAAGCTGGATCTCCCCGTTTTTATCTACTAAAAACCCATTGACCTGCTGGGCAGCACCGGTAGAATTTGCAGCACCAAGTATAGCTGTACTTACACCCTGATTTACAGCCGCAACACTTTGCGGATCTATGGTAGAGATAGATACGGAAAGAATATCGTCAATTTGTATAATGAGCTCAGTATATTTTGCAGATTGCTGAAGTACCGTTTTTTGGGATTGACTGATATCCTGAAAATATGTAGTATTTTTATTAGTTATACACGATGAAAGTGACAATAGAAAGCACAAAACTATAGCATTTCTATAGAGGGATATTATGTTCATATAAGAATAAAATGGTTAGATTAAATCAACAAAAAAATGAATTCATGCTAATTATTAATCACTATAAACGTAATTAAGTATTGATAGGATCTAAAAAAAAGGAATATATTTCAAATCATAGTTTATAAGTACAATATAAACTAGCCAGATAGCCTGTTCATTCCTGTTTAATGACTTTTTTTAATTGAAATGATACTGAATTCTGCCAGCCGCCGGATAGATAAATTGGTAATCCATATATATGACCGGATATATTATTTATTATCGCTTTTGCAGGAATTTTATCAGCACAAAAATGGGAATAGAAAAACAAGCTTGCAGCATGATAATTTGAATAAAAGATAAAACCATATTCAGCTATTTCTCATTCCTGCATTTATAAATTCAGTGTTTAATAATAAAAAAACGCTATATCCCGTAACCAGCACAGGATTAATAGCGCCAGGGACCGGATAAAATTACCCGGATACAGACTGCAACAGTATAAAGTAAAGACGAATAGTAAAACTTTCTGACGGCAAAAAACCAAATAAAACGCATGAAACAGATTTATGAGTACCCAACATTATATTTAAATAAGAAATATTTTGAAAAAGTTATATTACAAAAGAAGATTTATAAAGCAGATCAGCAATACAAAAACAACAAAAAAAACATTTAACATTAATTAAGGATAAATATTTTTTATTACTAGAATTTTAGTTATACATTAGTCTTGTAATAACTATTTATGAAAGCATTCCTCCTAACCGCATTGTTTTTATACCTCCTTCCTGTCAGTCTGCACGCACAGATACCCGCTGTTAAAGGTGTAGTCAGCGACACTACCACAAACCGGCATTTGGTAAATACGACCATCACCGTGCTTCATGCCAAAGATTCCACCCTGGTTAAATTTACCCGTGTTAATGAAAACGGAGCCTTCAGCTTAACCGGGCTTAAGCCTGGAAATTTTATACTGCTTGTAACCTACCCTGGTTATGCGGACTATGTAGAGCCTTTTAAATTGGATAGCAGTCAAAAAAGCAAAGATTTTGGTCATATCAAATTAATGCTTAAGGCTACGCTGCTCGCCAATGTGATTATAAAAGGTACAGCAGTGGCAATAAAAATCAAAGGGGATACCACAGAGTACAATGCCAGCGCTTACCATATAGAGCCGAATTCTAAAGTAGAAGACCTGCTGAAACAGCTGCCGGGAATACAGGTAGACAAAGATGGAAAGATTACAGCCCAGGGAAAAACTGTCAGCAAGGTTTTGGTTGACGGTGAAGAGTTCTTTGGAGACGACCCTACCCTGGTCACAAAAAATATCAGAGGAGACATGGTTGATAAAGTACAGCTGTTTGACAAAAAAAGCGATCAGGCTGCATTTACGGGTATCGATGATGGAAAAAAGGAAAAAACCATTAATATAACGCTTAAAGAAGATAAAAAGAATGGCTATTTCGGTAAAATTGACGGCGGTAAAGCTACTGACGGTTATTACCAGGGACAGGCAATGTTCAATGCCTTTAAAGGCAAAAAGAAATTTTCTGCCTATGGCACTCTCGCTAATACAGGAAAAGTGGGACTGGGATGGGAGGATAATAGCAAGTATGGCTCTGCAGGTGACATAGAGTTTAGTGATGGTGTGGCCTTTATTGTAAATACAAATGATAACGATGGACTTGATTCCTATAATGGGAATTATGATGGCGCAGGATTACCAGTTACCAGAAACGGAGCGCTGCATTATGACGCAAAATGGAATAGCGATAAGGAATCTGTCAATGCCAATTATAAAATTGGCTCCATTAACGTAGAGGGTACAAGAAACAATCTGAGCCAGAATAATCTGCCTTCGGGAATTATCAATAGTTCTTCGGATGAAGATTTCGACAATTATATGTTCAGGCAAAAACTGGATGCCGTTTACCAGATTAAGCTGGATTCTACTGCCAACCTTAAGATCTCCGCAGACGGCACAATTAAAAACAGTGAAACAAACAGCAACTACCGCAGCAGGACTTTAAGAGACAATTCTGTGCTCCTGAATGAAAACACAAGAGAGCTATCAAATGACAGTCATGATAAACAATTCAATGTTAAGCTGTTCTGTTCAAAGAAATTAAAAAAGAAGGGACGGACATTATCTGTGAGCGCCAATGGATCTAATAACAGAAGCAGTAGTGATGGCTTTCTGAAATCAACAACCACATATTATGATGACGGCAACACAAGAGACAGCCTGATTAACCAATACAAAACCAGCGAGATCAGAAGCGCTTCATTCAATGCCAACCTGGCTTATACGGAACCGCTTTCAAAATCGTTATCGCTTATCCTGAACTATGGGATAATGACCAGCAGCAACAAGGCCGACAGGAAATCCTTCAATCAATCTGATGCCGGCGGTTATACGCTACTGGATACCCTGTACAGCAATAACTATAAGCTTGATCAACTGGCTAATCAGGGCGGAGCAATACTGAACTTTATCAAAAACAAATCCACTGTGAGATTCGGCACCAAAATCTCGACGGTCCGCTTTGAACAATTGAATAGCTATAGAAATACAGGTTTCAAAAGAAACTTTACCAACTGGAACCCGCAGGCGAGTTTCAATTACAAGTTTTCACAATATAAGTGGGTCAGGATTGATTACAATGGGAATACCTCTCAGCCTTCTATAGATCAGATTAACCCGGTCAGGATCAATACTGATCCGCTGAATATCTCTCTCGGCAACCCGAACTTAAAACCTTCTTTTGATAACCGCATTTCATTAAATTATAATTCATATAAGGTGATCAGCGGCCACAGCATGTGGATCGGTGGGTCGTACGGTTTTACCGGACAAGCAATAGTAAGTAATACTATGACTGATACTGCCGGAAAAAGCATTTATCAGTCTATCAATCTTAACGGTAAAAAACCAACTAATTATTATTTCTATGTAGACTTAAACTGGAAGATCAAGTCGCTGGATATGAGTACAGGGCTGAGTGTAAATTCAAATGGAAATACCTCTTACAGTTATATTAACGGCAGCCTGAACAAATCAACCTCCAGCAGCTATATTGGAAACATCTATTTTTTAAAATATAAAGAGAAAAAATATGAAGGCAGGATTAGTTTCGGCCCCACTTATAAAACTAATGAGACATCCTTGCAAAAAGACATCAATGATAATGGCTGGGGACTGAACAGTAATGCTTCTGTCGGACTGTATCTGCCTTTCAAAATAGAAATAGCCACAGATGCAAATTACGAATACAGGGCAAAAACACAATCCTTTAATTCAGACTTCAAACGCCTGCTCTGGAATGCAAGGGTTAACAAGAAGTTCCTCAAATCGGAAGGACTGAAATTATCGCTTTCTGTAAATGACCTGCTGAATCAGAACAAAGGTTTCGAGCGCAATGCTTATAACAATATGATCATTCAAAACAGCTATACAACTATCAAAAGATATTTTATGGCTTCTATCATCTGGGATTTCAATAAAATGGGCGGCGATACTGCAAAAAAATAAAGACTATGAACAGATCATTTAAAATATTCATCTGCCTGCTGCTCTGCAGTATAAATGTACTGGCACAAAACAAAAGGTTTATCACCGAAGGGGTGATTGAATTTGAAAGGAGCACCAATATCTATGCAATTTTTGGCAAAAGGGCAGCTAAATCTCAAAACGTCTGGATGACTAAGATCTTCGATGAAATCAAAAAAACAGGCGTTCAGTTTAAAAAGTCTAAAAGCGAACTTTATTTCTCGAAATCAAAGACTTTATTTAAGCCTGGTGAGGACACTACTCCTCCTATTCAATTCATCGGAGATGAACCCTCGGTAAGCCAGATCAATACGGTTTACATGGATTTAGCGAATCATGTACAGGTCTCACAAAAGAAAGTATATGATGAACAGTTCCTTGTTAGGGATAGTACCAGGACAATCAACTGGAAAATTACAGATGAAACGCGGGAGATAGCAGGTTACTCCTGCCGCAGGGCCAATGCATTAGTGCTGGACTCTATTTATGTAGTTGCATTTTATGCAGATGAAATCCCTGTCAGCGGTGGCCCGGAGTCGTTCAGCGGCTTGCCAGGAATGATCCTTGGTGTGGCTTTACCTCATGAAAACGTTACCTGGTTTGCGAAAACGGTAACCGATAAGCCTGTTGCCAGTACCCTGATTGTACCGCCTGTTAAAGGAAAAACGGTAGATAGAAAAGGATTAATTGATACACTTACTTCCGTTTTCAAAGGCTGGGGAACACAGATAAATGAGATATTGAAGGTTTACCTTTTGTAAAAAATGCATGAAAAAGCCTGATATATCTTTTGGGAGATTAATGCATAACCCGCATTCTGAATTTATATTTTTGCTTTGATTATTAGATAATTATCCTTTACTTTATGATATCAAAACAATATCATTATGTATCAGGAAAAAATCATTACTCCACCATCTGGTTATTTAGCCTTTGTACTGTTTCTTTTGCTGCTTGGGGCCAGCGCTTTATGCTTTGCTATGGGTTATCCTTCTGTCGGAGCTCCTGTGCTTGTACTGAATTTGGTCTTACTTGCTCCAGGGCTGATTATCAATAATCCCAACGAGGCTAAAGTGCTGACGCTTTTCGGTAAATATGTAGGTACCGTAAAAACAGACGGGTTTTTCTGGGTGAACCCGCTCACCACCAAGAAAAAGGTTTCACTTAAAGCACGTAACCTTAACGGGCACCAGATTAAGGTCAATGATAAGCTGGGAAATCCGATAGAGATCGCCGCTGTGGTAGTATGGCAGATTGAGGAAACTGCCAAGGCTATGTTTGCCGTAGAAGATTATCTTCAATATGTAACTATCCAGAGCGAAGCCGCAGTGCGCCACCTGGCCAATATATTTCCATATGACAATTTTGAGGATGAGGAGGCTACTATCACCTTAAAAGATGGAGCTGAGAAGGTAAGCTCTCTGCTGGAAACTGAATTGCGCGAGCGCCTTTCCAGAGCGGGTATAGAGGTTCTTGAAGCCAGGATCTCACACCTCGCCTATGCGCAGGAAATTGCCAGTGCCATGCTGCAGCGCCAGCAGGCTACAGCGGTGATCGCTGCACGTAAACTGATTGTTGAAGGTGCCGTGGGCATGGTAGAGATGGCACTGGAAAGGCTGTCGGCGAAAAACATCGTGGAACTGGACGAAGAACGGAAAGCGGCAATGGTCAGCAATTTATTGGTTGTGCTATGTGGCGACCGTAATGTACAGCCTGTGGTAAATACAGGAACTATATATAGCTAAAAATTTAAGAACAGCGATGTCTGATAACGAGAAAAAACCATTTGCCCTGAGAATTAACCCTCAGCTCCTGAAAGAACTGGAACACTGGGCCGCGGATGAATTCCGCAGCACTAATGGGCAGATAGAGTTTATTTTACATACTGCTATGAAAGCCCGGAAAAGGGCTTCTTCTGCCAGGTCTCTTAAAAAAGATGATGATGAGCAAATTTAAAATTACTAGCTTTGCCATTAACCAAATATTATAGAAACAAATGAGAGAAGTAGTTATTGTATCTGCTGTACGAACGCCTATAGGAAGTTTCGGCGGATCGCTATCAGGTTTATCAGCAACACAGCTGGGTGGCGCCGCAATTAAAGGAGCTATAGAAAAAGCAGGTATTCAGCCTGCTGATATTCAGGAAGTATTTATGGGCAATGTGCTGTCTGCCGGCCTCGGCCAGGCTCCAGCTACGCAAGCCGCAAAATTTGCCGGCTTGCCGGATATACCGGGTACAACCATCAATAAAGTATGTGCCTCGGGCATGAAAGCAATTATGATCGCCGCCCAAAGTATAGCACTCGGCGAAAATGATATCGTTGTTGCGGGTGGCATGGAAAGTATGAGCAATGTTCCTTTTTACCTGGATAAAGCCAGAACGGGATACAGACTGGGCCACGGACAGCTGACTGACGGTATTTTGAAGGACGGACTTTGGGATGTCTACAACGATTACCACATGGGCTCGGCAGCAGAATTATGTGCCAGCACCTGCGAAATCAGTCGCGCTGACCAGGACGCCTACACCATCAGCTCTTATAAACGGGCACAATCGGCTCAGGAAACGGGAAAATTCAACAAGGAGATCGTTGCTGTAGAGATCAAAGACCGTAAAGGGGGCACAACCCTGGTTACACAGGATGATGAACCTTTTTCCGTTAATTTCGATAAAATACCCGCACTGAAGCCTGTTTTTGCAAAAGATGGAACGGTAACTGCCGCAAATGCATCTACGCTGAATGACGGCGCAGCAGCCCTGGTACTGATGAGCGCAGATAAAGCCAAAGAACTGGGATTGACAGCATTGGCAAGGATTACCGGGTATGCGGACGCACAGCAGGCACCTGAATGGTTTACTACTGCTCCTGCGAAGGCTATTCCTCTTGCATTGAAAAGAGCCGGTAAAACGGTTGAGGAGGTAGACTTTTTTGAAATTAATGAAGCTTTTGCTGTTGTTTCTATTGCAAATAATCGGAAATTAGGCCTTTCTGAAGATACAGTGAATGTTAATGGTGGTGCCGTGGCATTAGGGCATGCTCTTGGCTCTTCAGGAGCAAGAATTGTTGTCACCCTGTTGTCTGTACTGCAACAGAATGACGGCAAAATTGGTGTTGCAGGTATCTGCAATGGCGGAGGGGGCGCAAGTGCGCTGGTGATAGAAAAACTTAATTAAATGAAGAAAGCTTTTGGCTGCTTTATGATTTCTTTAATACTCTGCTGTGTGCTTGCCCGTGCAAGTGCACAGCAGCATGTCCGTTCAGCTACTGCTGCTATTTTAGCAAAAGATCAGGATTCTCTGATTTCGACTGCAACAAAATTGTTTGGCTCTGCCAATAACCTGCAACGCTTTAACGAAAATGCAAAGTTCATTAAGACGCTGGTCGGCGCTTTAAAAACTAAAGGTTCTTTTAATTATGGGTTCGACTCGCTCAGGACTATTTCTATTGTAAAATCACCGGATAATACATTCCGCATTTTCTCCTGGTATGTACCCACTGATGAAGGTACTTACCGCTTTTTTGGAACGATACAAATGGCAACGCAGGATGGGCAGTTAAAGCTGCTCCCTCTGATTGACGGTACGGCAGCAATAACTGACGATAATGAGATTACGACTAATAAAAAATGGTATGGCGCCCGCTATTATGAGATTGTGCCCATTATATCTCCTGGTAGTAAAACATGTTATGCTCTGTTAGGCTGGAAAGGCAATACAATTAAAACTTCCAAAAAAGTAATCGAGATTTTATCTTTTGATAATGAAGTGGCACAATTCGGGAAGCCGGTGTTTCTCACAGCCGCCGGTGTTTCAACAAAAAACAGAATCGTATTTGAATATAATAAGCTCAATTCTATGACGCTACGCATGGATAAGAACGAAAACATGATCGTTTTTGACCACCTTGCCCCTTTTGACCCTAATATGGAAGGGAACTTCGAGTATTATGCATCGGATTCCAGCTTCGACGGGTACCGTTTAGTGAGTGGTAAGCTTAAATTGATGGAAAATATAGAAGTAAAAAACGATCCTACAGATCTTGACGATTTTTATGTAGACCCAAAGATGAAAAACCCTCCGGTTGTCAGGAAATTCTAATGTACATTAGCCTTTGTTCTGCCTTTATAATTTGTTAGTATGCGCGTATGTGCCTATATTGCGACCTGCATTATCTTGTAAACACACAACTGATATATAATTAATGACAGGAACCGCCAGGGTTAAGCATCCAAAAGGATTAACTTTTCTTTTTCTATCTGAAATGTGGGAGCGTTTCGGATACTATTTAATGATAGGGATTTTTACGCTCTATTTAAAAGATGTAAAAGCAGGGTTCTCTATGACTGAGGCTGAATCGGCCGACCTATATGGTACTTTCATTGCTCTTGTGTTCCTTACTCCTTTTTTAGGCGGCCTGATCGCCGACAGATACTTCGGCTATGCGAGATCGATTATTATCGGCGGACTGATGATGGGCGTAGGTTACTGTATGATGGCTATCCATAGTCTTCCTGTGCTCTACCTTTCCATGACGCTTGTGATTTTAGGCAATGGCTTTTTTAAACCCAATATTTCTACGCTCCTCGGCAATATTTATTCAACTCCCGAATACCTGGATCAAAAAGACGAAGGGTATAATATATTCTATATGGGCATCAATGTGGGTGCTTTTATCTGTAACTTTTTCGGGGCTATTCTGTATATATTACTCGGCTGGGGATATGCTTTTTTAGCTGCTGGTATAGGCATGTTTATTGGTGTGGCTATTTTTATCAGCGGCATGAAGCATTACCGGGCGTTTGATGTAAAAAAGGGAATTAAAGACGGGGATATGTCCTTTCTTAAAATTGTATTGGTTATTCTGGTTCCTTCTGTTATTGCAGGCGTAATTGGATGGGTATTGCCCGCCAGGCTGCTCGGCCACCCGCTTGTGGGCTCTCCTTCTACTGATGCTTTTATTTTTGCATGCCTGCCAGTGATCTATTTCTATGGCTCATTATTGGCAAAGGCAGATAAAGAGGATAAAAGACCTATTGCTGCGCTGCTCACCATTTTTGCCGTAGTCATCTTATTCTGGGCTGTTTTTAAACAAAATGGTACTGCTTTAACTACCTGGGCTGACCGCTATACGGACAGGCATTTGCAGAATCCTATTGCGGAGAAGACTTTTGCAAAATTAAGCTTATCGCAGAACCTTAAGGTGGAGAAGGATTCTGTGGCGCTCTATGATCAAGCCTTCCGCCTGCAAAAAAAAGATGGTGTTGTTGTTAAAGAATATAACTATCCTGTTTATTTCAGAAATATACCCGCCAGACAAATGCCTGCAGAAGGGACAAATATAGAAGTATGGGCCACAAACCTGAGCCAGTCTATTAATCCGGCATGGGTTATTCTCCTTACACCATTGGTTGTCGTCTTTTTCACCTGGCTGCGCAAACGAAACCGGGAGCCCTCTACAGCTACAAAAATTGCCTTCGGCCTGCTGATTTCGGCACTGTCGGTACTGGTAATGATTGGTGCAGTATATTCTGGTGGCAATGGCACAGAAAAAGTATCCGTCTTATGGCTGGCGGCCAGTTATGGCATCATCACCATCGGTGAACTATTTTTAAGCCCGATGGGGCTTTCTCTCGTATCTAAATTAAGTCCCACACGCATCACTTCACTAATGATGGGCGGCTGGTTTTTAGCAACGTCCATTGGGAATAAACTTTCAGGGGTATTAGCGACATTATGGGATACATATGAAAATAAAGCTAATTTCTTCTGGGTAAACTTCTGTCTTTTGCTATTTTCGGCCATTATTGCGTTTCTTCTGCTAAGATGGTTGAATGGAATTATGAAAGAGAAAGGAATAAAGTGATAAAACGAATAACAATATGATCAATATTGTATTTTATACTAAAAAATACAATTAATTTGCAACCTTTTAATTAAACAACAAAACTTATAAAATTAGCTAACAATAAAATTATAAAAAACTATGGATCAATCTGAAATCCTTAAGCCTGAGCAAATAGACTTTGCTGATAAGGGCCATCCAAAGGGATTATATGTGTTATTCGCTACCGAAATGTGGGAACGTTTCAACTATTATGGTATGCGCGCAATCTTGGTACTTTTTATGACCAAGGCCTTATTGTTTGACAAAGCTTTTGCGTCAAATTTATATGGAAGTTATACCGGATTGGTATACCTGACGCCACTTATCGGAGGCTTTATCGCTGACAGGTACTGGGGAAACAGAAGATCGATAGTTACAGGAGGAATCCTGATGGCACTCGGCGAGTTAATTTTGTTTGGCTGTGCCTCACTATACCAAACAGCTCCCGGATTGTCTACATTCCTGTTTTTTACAGGACTGGGGTTCATGATTTCCGGTAATGGTTTCTTTAAACCGAACATCTCATCAATGGTAGGACAGCTTTATCCGGCCAACGACCGGCGGAAAGATGCTGCTTACACCATTTTTTACATGGGTATAAATGTTGGCGGTGCACTGGGACCACTGATTTGCGGCGGCTTCGGCGATACGGGTAATCCTGCAGATTTTAAGTGGGGATTCCTTGCTGCATCGATAGCAATGTTATTAGGTGTTTTGGTGTTCGTAAAATTAAGAGACAAATATGTGCGCGATCCTGACGGTCACCTTTTGGGGCTAAAACCTGAGAGCCTGAAAGCTGATATCTCCCCTGTTTTTGTATACCTCGGTCTATTTGCCTTTTCAGCACTATGTGTAGGCATGTTATATGTAGATGCTACCATGGTCAGCTATCTGAGTTATCTGCTACTAATTGCAGTAATTGGTATCACCGTGATGATCTTTACGGATAAAACCTTATCTGCTGTAGAGAAAAAGAAGATATTGGTAATTTTCATTCTTGCATTTTTTGTAATGTTTTTCTGGAGTGCTTTTGAACAGGCTGGTGCCTCATTAACTTTCTTCGCGGAAGAGCAGACACAGCGGAATTTAGGTTTCTGGACTGTTCCTGCAAGCTATTTCCAGTCACTGAACTCCATATTCGTTGTCGTTTTTGCACCAATTATCGCCTGGCTATGGCTTAAGCTTGGCAAAAGAGAACCATCAGCACCAACAAAAATGGCTTTGGGGCTGTTCTTGCTGGCAGTGGGTTACCTCGTTATTGCTACAGGTGTTAAGGATGTTGGTGCCGGCATAAAAGTAAGCATGATCTTCCTGATCGGGATGTATGCTTTCCATACCTGGGGTGAGCTTTGCCTTTCACCAATTGGTCTTTCTCTTGTAAATAAGCTTTCTCCACTAAAACTTTCATCGCTGTTGATGGCTGTGTGGTTCCTCGCTAATGCAGGTGCAAATGTCCTTGCCGGTAAGCTGAGCTCTAAATATCCTGAAGAAGAATCCAAAATTGCTGACTATAAAGTTGCAGGTATATTGGTGAATAATACAGCCCTGAACTGGGAAGAAGTAAATAACGATAAAAAAGATATCCGCCAGTGGAGCCTGAATACAGTGAAAATTGATAAAGGCGTAGATTCATTAGTTTCAATTTCTACAGTCGCTGCTCCGCAGGAAATAAAAATAGATACCAATAAGATAAACAGGATCTCACCTAAAAAATTAAGTGCCGAAGAGGTACAGAAATTAAGTGTTACCGGTGAAAAAGAAGGTAAATTCCTACTGGGCACAAATGCTGAACAAACTGAGATGTATATCCTTAAAGGCGACAGTAAAACTGCCGCAATGGAAGTTTATAACCTCAATCCTAAAAAGCCTACGTTTGTAGGTTATGAAATAAAAAATCTGTATGACTTCTTCATGCTCTTTGTGGTAATGGCCGGTATTGCTTCAGCCATATTATTCATGTTGACCAAATGGTTACAAAAAACCATGAACGCTACTACATAAGTTTATACTTACATCTTGATAAAGCCGCAGGATGAACCTGCGGCTTTTTTGTTGCTGGCATCTGCATTTTGTGCTGATAATAGAAATTCAGCCCTGCTCTTCTTCTGTATCTTGATTATCGTGTCATTTTTTTATTAATTGCCTATTTGCTTATGGCATGTCATTTTTAATCAATACTTTCGCCAAGTTTTTAATCAATACTATCTACGTGTCAGACAGCCTAGTCATTATCCCCACCTACAATGAGAAAGAAAATATAGAGCGGATTATCCGCAAGGTATTTAGCCTTGATTTCTCTTTCGAAGTACTCGTTATAGACGATGGATCCCCTGATGGCACAGCAGAAATTGTAAAATCTTTACAGCAGGAATATGCAGGGCTGCATATAGAGCAGCGAACTGGAAAATTAGGTTTGGGCACAGCCTATATCCATGGGTTTAAATGGGCATTGGAGCGCCAGTACGAATATATTTTTGAAATGGATGCCGATTTTTCTCATAACCCTAACGATTTACTGGCTTTGCGTGAGGCCTGCCTGAATGGGGCAGACGTAGCTATAGGGTCCCGTTATGTGAAAGGTGTAAATGTAGTTAACTGGCCTATGGGTAGGGTGCTCATGTCTTATTTTGCTTCGATGTATGTCCGCCTGATCACGCGGATAAACATCCAGGATGCTACTGCAGGCTTCAAATGCTACCGCAGAAAGGTACTCGAAACTATTCCGATGGACAAAATCAGGTTTGTGGGTTATGCATTCCAGATTGAAATGAAATTTACAGCAATAAAGTATGGCTTTAATGTGGTTGAGGTACCTATTATTTTTACCGACCGTACAGAGGGAACTTCAAAAATGAGTACACGAATTTTTAGAGAAGCATTTGTTGGTGTTATTGAAATGAAAGTAGCCAGCTGGTTTAGAAATTACAAGAGAAATTAACTACACGTCAAATCGTTTTATTTGCCGCCATCATTTTTATTTGCCCTCATCATTTCCCCAAAGTCCATTTTTCTATCCATGGCAATGATGATCTCCGTTATCCGCTTGATACGCGTCTTCTCTGTTTTAGCTGTATTTAGCCAGTTAATATAATAGTTTTGATGTGATTTGGGCATTTTGAGGAAATTTTCCATCAGGTAAGCTTCTTCTGAAAGACAAATCGCCAGATCATCAGGCATCTCAATCTGGAAATCTTTATCTTCTTCCAGTTCTAACTGAATGATACCACCCTCTTCTTTTTTTAGCTGCTTACGAAGGCTGCCTTTCAGGGCAATGATAAAATTACCCTCTCCCATTGGCACCATACTTACTCCTGCAATCGCCACATTGTCGAGCTTTCCTTTTACCCGGTAGCTTTTTCTGCAATCCGGCTTAATTAAAGTCGCAGTAGCACTGGGAATGGCAACATAGGTCCACCCTGTCTTTTCACCTTTCTTTTCGAAGCGCTCTATCTCAGCTTTAAATATAACCAATGGATGTATTTTATGTGTTCCTATTATAAGTTCCTTTTTATGTGTTCCTGTTATATGCTCCTAAAGATATTAAAATTTTTCTTCTACCCCCAGCCCAAACAAAGCGAAATCATACTTCACAGGGTCTTGTGGATCAAATTTGAGCAGCTCACTGGTAAGTTCAACAGCAGTGCGCCAGTCAGTTTGCTTTCGCGTAATGAGCCCTAGACGGCGTGCCACCCTGTCCACATGCACATCACAGGGACAAACCAGATTAGCTGGGGTGATAGATTCCCAAATACCAAAATCTACACCCTTATTATCTTTCCGTACCATCCAGCGCAAAAACATGTTCAGGCGCTTACAAGTAGATTTTTGAAGTGGCGAAGAGATGTGTTTGACTGTCCTCCGTGGTGAATCCGGGAGACTGAAGAAGTACGAACGGAAATGGTTCAGCGCATTTTCTGCAGTAAAGTTAATCTCATTGCTGAAATATGCAGGAAGGAAAGCTGTTTCCAGGCTCTGATTTTCTGCATAATGCTGCTGAAAGAATGAGACAAAGTACAACAGGTCTGTGTCGTTGAAAGTACGGTGCTTAAAATTCAGCAGTCCTTTCAAATCATTATCTGTATGCTGAAGCATAAAGTTGTAAGGATCGTTGTCCATCCTGCTGAACAGGTCGGTGCATTTATTAATTATTGTTTTCCGCTGCCCCCAAGCTAAAATTGCCGCAAAAAAAGCGGCAATCTCTACATCCTGTTTTTTCGAAAAACGATGTGGTATGCATATCGGATCATTGGTAATAAAGTTTGGCCTGTTGTATTGCTCAACTTTGCTGTCCAGAAAATCCTGTAGTTCTAAAAATTCCAATCCGCTTATATATTAGTAGTCATGAAACCTGCATAAGATTAGGCATTACAAAATTACTGAAAATCTTATGCAGGCTACATGATAATTAAAACTGCCGAAGGCAGCTAAAAGACAATTAAACCGCCGAAGGTAGCTTGAAGGTAAACACTAACGAAGAGCCTGCTCCAGGTCTGCCAAAAGATCTTCAATATCTTCAACACCTACACTCAAGCGTAATAAATTGTCCGTCACCCCTACTTTTTCGCGTTCTTCTTTTGGGATAGAACCATGGGTCATCGTAGTCGGGTGATTGATTAATGATTCTACACCACCAAGCGATTCGGCAAGGGTAAACACTTTAAAAGATGAGGCTACACGGAATGTTTCCGCCAGATCTGCTCCTTTGAGCGTGATAGAAACCATACCGCCAAAACCGCGCATTTGTTTTTTAGCGATATCATGGTTTGGATGATCTTCAAACCCCGGCCAGTAGATTTTATCGATCTTCGGATGGTTCTTTAAATAATGAGCCACTTTTTCTCCATTTTCACAATGTGCTTTCATGCGCAGATGCAGGGTTTTAATTCCCCTCAGCACCAAGAAGGCATCCTGAGGCCCCGGTGTGGCGCCGCAGGCATTGTATATAAACCAGAGACTTTTATAGAGTTCATCGTCATTTAGCAACAACGCTCCCATTACCACATCAGAGTGTCCGCCAATGTATTTGGTTACCGAATGCATCACAATATCAGCACCTAAGTCTATAGGATTTTGCAGGTAAGGTGAGGCAAAAGTGTTATCCACCGTTAAAATCAGCCCCTTTTCTTTAGTGATTTTAGCTATACCTTCAATGTCGACAATCTGCATAGTCGGATTAGTAGGCGTTTCTATCCAGACTAGTTTCGTTTTTTCATTGATATAAGGCAGTATATTTTCCGGTTTCGACAGGTCAAGGAAATGGAATTTGATACCGTATTTAGCATAGATCTTAGTGAAAATCCTATAAGAGCCTCCGTATAGATCATTCCCTGTAATCACCTCATCGCCAGGTACCAGCAGACGCATTACCGTATCTGTTGCACCCATACCCGAAGAAAAAGCAAGCCCGTATTTTGCATTTTCCAATGCAGCAAGACAATGCTCTAAGGCCTGACGCGTGGGGTTGGTTCCTCTTGAATATTCAAAGCCTTTATTGTCGCCCGGCGAAGCCTGGGCATAAGTAGAAGTTTGATAAATAGGGGTCATCACCGCCCCTGTTGTTGGGTCTGGCTCTTGCCCTGCGTGTATAGCTTTGGTTGCAAATTTCATCTTCAGCATATAAATATGTTTTTAGCAGTATTATTAAAAAAATCAGCCGACCTATACGTTTATAGGTCAGCTGAAGAATAATTTGTTATGTCGGCAATTTACCCTGCTTAATAAGCGCGTGCAAATAAAACACGCTGAATAGATGGCTTACCAGAATAAACACAAACACCGTCTTCCAATGGATTATTTAAAGGAATACACCTGATGGTAGCCTTAATATCATCTTTTATCTTCTGCTCTGTTTCCGGAGTACCATCCCAGTGTGCTGAGATAAATCCACCCTTATTATCCAGCAGGTCTTTCAGCTCATCATAAGAATTGGCTTCAGTAATATGTTCAGAACGGTAATCTGACGCCTTTTTATATATATTGGTCTGGATATCTTCCAATAAGTTGGAAATGTAAATTTCAAGCCCTTCCTGAGCTACTGTACTTTTTTCCCTGGTATCTCTCCTTGCGATTTCTACGGTGCCATTCTCCATATCACGTCCGCCGATAGCAATACGCACCGGAACACCCTTTAATTCGTACTCTGCAAATTTAAACCCTGGACGCTGGGTATCACGGTCATCATATTTTACTGAAATACCTAAACGTTTTAGTTTCATCACCAGTTCATCAACAAACCTGGTGATATTTTTAAGGTCGTCCTCTCCTTTATAGATAGGCACAATAACCACCTGGATAGGTGCTAATTTTGGCGGCAGCACTAAGCCAGCATCATCACTATGGGCCATAATCAAGGCTCCGATCAAACGTGTAGACACTCCCCATGAGGTAGCCCAGACATGTTCAATCTTACCTTCTTTATTGGTAAACTTAACATCGAATGCCTTTGCAAAGTTCTGCCCCAAAAAGTGTGATGTACCTGCCTGCAATGCTTTGCCATCCTGCATCAATGCTTCAATACAATAGGTATCCAAAGCCCCTGCAAAACGCTCATTGGCAGTTTTCCTTCCTCTGATTACCGGCAATGCCATCCAGTTTTCAGCAAAGTCTGAATATACATCGAGCATTCTCTCTGTCTCTTCAATAGCTTCCTGCTGCGTAGCATGAGCAGTATGTCCCTCTTGCCATAAAAATTCTGCCGTGCGGAGAAATAAGCGTGTGCGCATTTCCCAACGCACAACGTTAGCCCATTGATTGACTAATATTGGCAAGTCGCGATAAGACTGAACCCAGCCTCTATAGGTGTTCCATATGATCGTTTCTGAAGTTGGCCTTACAATTAGTTCCTCTTCAAGTTTAGCATCAGGGTCAACTATAATATTTCCTTCTCCGTCATTTTTCAGCCGATAATGTGTCACTACAGCACATTCTGTCGCGAATCCCTCAACATGCGCCGCCTCCTTAGAGAAAAATGACTTTGGAATGAATAAGGGAAAATAGGCATTACTGTGCCCTGTATCTTTGAATTTCTGATCTAAAACTGCCTGCATTTTTTCCCAAATCGAATATCCATAGGGCTTTATCACCATGCAGCCGCGCACTGCTGAGTGTTCAGCAAGGTCGGCCTTTATAACAATGTCGTTATACCATTGGGAATAATCCTCGTTTTTACTTGTAATACCTTTGCTCATAACTGATTGGAACGTTTTTTGTGTTAAATAACTTGTATGGTAGGGAGCAAATTTATAAATTTATCGCTACAATATTTGTTAAACACACAAAGAACTCACATATTATGAAACCTAACCATTTATTTACCAGCATGCTGGTGGTTACGGCACTCGCCGTTTCCTCCTGTTCTGTGCCACAGATGGCCCAGCAAACGCGCAATGATGATGACGTTTATGGAACAACAGCCCAAGCTGTTGAATATACACGTCCCGTGCCTGTACAATCTACACAGGTCTACGATGATAATCAGGATAACGACGACTACTATGGTAGCGATGATCTATACACGGATATGAGCTACTCTTCCAGGATCAACAGATTCTATTATGGAAGCCCATACAGAAATTATTATGATCCCTTTTATTATGACTCTTTTTATGGAGGATATTACCCTGGCATAACCTTAGGCATGGGATTCGGATTCGGTAACGGTTTCTATGGTGGCTGGGGATCTGGCTATGGCTGGGGAGGCCTTTATGGCGGTTATGGCTGGGGAGGTTACGGCTGGGGAGGCTTATATGATCCTTTCTATTCTCCATGGGGATGGGGCGGTGGTTATTATGGCGGACTCTGGGGCGGTGGTTACTACGGTGGCGGCTATTATGGCGGCGGCTGGGGACGTGGCAGAATCAGCAACTACAGTCCAAGGACGGGCAGAGGTTTAGAAAACAGCAGTTACGGACGTGGATCTTATAATGGTACAGGCTCAAGAAGATATGATGCCAATGGAAACGTTGTGTCTGGAAGAAACACACGCGGTGTAACAGCATCGGGCAGGACATATCAACAGGGTAATACTTCTTCAAGATCGGTTGACAGGTCATCTACAAGACCTCAAAGAACTGAAAGCTATACCCCGCAAAGAAGTTCTCAAAGCAGCTCTGGTATGGGTAGCAGCAGATCGTCAGGAAGCTATGGCGGTGGCGGCAGATCAGGTGGCGGCCGTGGTGGAAGAAATTAATAATGTATCTAAAATACTAAATGAAAAAATTCATACAACTCCTGGTAGTAGCTACAGTAGCTACTACAGGTAATATTTATGCTCAAAGTGGTGTATATGCCGGCGATGCTCTAAGATTTTCGCGCACAGATTACGGAAGTACTGCCCGCTTTAAAGGTTTGGGAAATGCGCAGATCAGTCTTGGTGGTGATATCAGCTCTATTGGTGGTAACCCTGCAGGTCTGGGTATGTTCACCCGCTCAGAATTCAGTATCACACCAGAGTTCAATAATGTGAAATCTGATGCGACTTATTTTGGTCAGGATACAAAAAGTACTAAGAACCGATTAAATCTGAATCAGGCAGCAGCAGTCTGGTATAATCCTGTTGTGAGACCAAAAGGGGCTGACTTGAATAAAGGTGTGGTTAGTGTAGTTTGGGGAATCGGCTATAACAGAAACAATGATTTTGGAGGCGATTTTAACTACAGTGGCAAAAATCCAAATTCATCTTTTGCAGATGACCTTGCACAACGCGCTTATGGCTCTACTTCAGACGACCTTCTTGATGGCAATAATCAAAGCTTGCCTGCGGTAGGTTACAGAAACAACCTGTTTGACGGATTAATCAATAATGAGATTGCTTATGCGCCGGCAACCAGCCTGCCTAATACTCAAAGTAACAGCGAACTAAGATCGGGATCTACTTCAGAACTTAACTTCTCCGGTGCTATTAATATCTCGAACAAATTGTACCTGGGAGGAAGTTTAGGCTTTGTAAACGTAAATTATAACAATGATCGACTGTACAGAGAATCAGGAACGATCATTGATCCGGGAACAACTGCAAATCCTACGGAAAATAATGACCAGTTAGGCAATGATTATAACCTGATTTACAGATCTAATCAAAACACTGATGGTGCTGGCTTTAATGCAAGAGTAGGATTAATTTACAAACCTGTAAATGCAGTGAGAATAGGTGCTACTTTCCAATCTCCAACATGGATGCATATCGAAGAAACATTCGATGATGTATTGGATGTGGGTTTCTCGTCTGGTGGTAGCCTGATTAGTTCTTCAAATAATAATGTATATTATTCTGACTTCAATTATAATCTGCGTACCCCTTATAAAGGTTCAGTTGGTGCAAGCGTTATTTTAGGCCAAAGCTTATTATTGTCTGCCGATGTTGACTATGTAGATTACGGCTCGACTAAACTTTCTGTAAGTGATGGATATAGAGATATTATAGATGAGAACAATGTCTATATTAAACAGAACTATACTGATGCTATTAATTACAGAGTTGGGGCAGAATACAAAATCGACAAATTTAGCTTAAGGGCTGGTTATGGCGTGAATGGTACACCTTACAAATTTGACGACAGCAATCTTTCTGAAATTAAATCTTATTCGGGTGGTATCGGATACAGGGTGAGCCAATATTACGTGGATCTGGCTTATCAGCGTCAGGAAACACATAATACATTCAACCCATATGACCTTGATGTTGCAAGTGATGTCCCTGTGGCAGATGCTAAGATTGCAAGAAATAATGTATTCTTAACAGTTGGCGTCAGATTCTAGGATCAGTCTGTCATTCACACAGTCAAAAACAAAAAATCCCTTGCTAATCATAGCAGGGGATTTTTGTTTCTAATCTATTCACTGGTATTGTTTGCGTCGGGATAATTATATAAATCAGTTTAATTATTTCTCAATCTCCCACATCTTAAAGATTGAACCTTTTCAAATTCAGTTCCACTTCTTTATCCATAATCAATTCCGGAGCATGGTGCGGTTTTTTCCTTGCATCTATAATCAAAGGGCCTGTACAACCCCAATGCTTCGGCGATAAAAAGGCCCCTCCTACACCGTTGATATCAACAGCGGGATTGCTCCTTGTAAAAGTTACCCACACAAAATTATTGATATTCGCAGCAGTAAACGCTGCATCGTCGCAAAGGACTATCAGGGCAAGCCCACTCAGCTCCTGATTTTCTAAATGCTCTGCCAAACCGTAAATTTCAAATCCGGCGACCCTGGCATCAACATATTCAGGGGCAGTAATGGCAAGAACACCCGGCATTACCATTGCATGTTCAACAAATGGTTCAGGAATAGTAACTCCTGCGGGCAGCTCTGCCGTTAGTACCCTTAGCACCTCCCCGGCTGCAGCAATAACAACCTTAGAGCCACTGTTCAGTCCCTGCCCACTATAGTCTAATGTATCTATTGTGGTCTGTGTATAAAAATGGAGGTCCCTTTTTAAATCTATGCGCGACAGAATATGGTGTAAAAACTTTTCAATATCATGTGTATCCAGGCTTTCGTCATCTTCACGCGCAGCGATGAATAAGTACTTTGCCAGGCTGAGCTGGTTTTTCCCCAGGATGTGATTCGCTATAGTCAGGATTTCCTGTGGCCTGCGCCCTTTTAAGTAAGGAGTATATCTTTCGCTGCCAATAGCAAATAATAAAGGGTGTACCCCTGCTGCATCTACAGCATTTACTTCTTTTAAACCATGTATTTCCTGCGGCAAGGCCGATCCGGTAATTTCATGTATCAATGCGCCAAAACTCGTATCCTCCTGCGGCGGACGGCCTACAACGGTAAACGACCAGATAGCATCTTCACGATGGTACACATTATGCACTTTCATTAATGGGAAAGGGTGTGTCAGACTGTAATAACCCAAATGATCCCCAAAAGGGCCTTCCGGTTTTGTTTCATGAGGATATACCGTACCGGTGATCACAAAATCTGCATCGGCAGACAGGCAGAAACCTTCATCATCATAAAAATACCTGAAACGGCGGTTGCCTAATGCTCCTGCGAAGGTCATTTCCGACAGCCCTTCTGGTAAAGGCATTACTGCCGCGAGCGGATGCGAAGGCGGTCCCCCGATAAATACACTTACTTTTAAAGGCTGCCCTTTTGCATTTGCTTTAGCCTGATGAATACCTATGCCGCGATGAATCTGGTAATGCAACCCTATTTCTGCATCTTTTATATATTCATTGCCCGCCAGCTGGATCCTGTACATGCCCAGATTGGCGTTCATAATTCCCGGTTTGTCCGGATCTTCAGTATATACCTGAGGCATGGTAACAAAGGGGCCACCATCCATTGGCCAGTTCACGATTTGGGGAAGCTCACTGATGGTTGTTTTTTTAAAGGCCGACTTAAACAGGCTCTGTTTCATCGGCAGTGCTGATAATGCAGTAAGTGCTGCCCCGGCATATTTCAAAGGATTCTTCAATGCTTTTATAGGGTCCGAACGTAAGGACACCAGCTTTTCCACATTCGGCAGACTGTCGCGGAACATAAATTTAGATCTCTCCAATGTTCCAAACAGGTTTGACACCGCCGGAAAAGGGCTGCCTTTTACTTTCTCGAAAAACAAGGCAGGTCCTTGCTGTGCATACACCTGCAGGTGTATGGCAGCCATCTCCAGATAAGGATCTACCTCTTCTTTAATGCGCAATAAATGACCGTGTGCCTCTAAATCGGCAACACATTCGGTTAAGCTTTTATATCCCATTGTGACCAAAGGTAGGCAGAATTCTTATTTCTACACTGTATGTAAACACAAAAAACCATGCTTCTCAACATGGTTTCCTGCATTAAAATTAGATTGCCAGTTATTTCTTGCCTGCAAATGAACGTAACATCCAGGTATTTTTTTCTTTGTACTGCATAAAGCGGTTCACCATGTCATTGGTACCATCGTCTCCCGCAGCGTCTGAAGCTTCAAGCAGATCGCGTTCTAATTGGATAAGGTGTGCCATATCTTCAAGAACAGCATCTACCATCGCCAAATCCTGTAAACCTATAGTATTGATTTCTTTGATACCAGATTCACTGATATAATCAGAGAAACGGCTATGTGGTGGTTTTCCTAATGTGAGTACACGTTCAGCAATTTCATCAATCGTTAATTGTGCATTGGTATATAATTCTTCGAATTTAACATGTAGCGTAAAAAAGTTCTGCCCCTTAATATTCCAGTGGCATCCTCGTAATTTTTGGTAATGAACATGGTAATTTGCAAGGTAGTCGTTCAGCAAATCAACAACTGGTTTTACTTCTTTTTCATTCAAACTAATTTCTTTTGCATCCATTATATGTCGTATTTTTAATTTTATTGTTTAAATCTTATTAAGATAACAAAGATAACTAATGAATGGTTTTTAAAAAAGCTGAAAAGGATAATAGAGCAGCATATTTGTCGTTTATAACTGAAAATTGAGGCTCCCGTATTTTATTCGTATTATTGCCCCATTATAAACCAATCCCATTAATGCAAAAATATTATATCCTGGTAATATTTGCCATTTCCCTAAACCTATCTACCGCGAAAGCAGGTGATCGGAGAGATTCAATTGGCGTTGAAAATCTGAATGGCAAAAAGTTGATCCTTCATAAAATTGAACCAAAAGATACTTACTACTCTGTTGGCAGGCGATATGGCATTAGTCCCAAAGCGATCATGGCTTACAACGATAATAAATACCTTCAAATTGGTGTATTGATCAAAGTGCCCACAGAAATCCCTTTTAATGAAAGCAGGCGGTCTAATCCTAAGAAAGAAGTGACCGCTACGGTTCCAAATAATAGTAATACTGACAATAGTAATGCTGGTAGTGAAAATGCAGCAATTATTGAGCATGCTGTACAACGCAAGGAGAACCTGAATATGCTGGCAGAAAAATATGGCACCACTGTTGCAGATATTAAACAGCTAAATAGCCTGCGGACAATTAATCTACGCATTGGCCAAGTGCTGAAAATCTATAACAAGAATGGTATCGCTGAAGACGGCACAGTGACAACCTCTCCTGTAGTAGCCGAAGCACCGGTTAACCAGCAGCAGGTACAAACGCAGCCTACAGTACAGACACCAGCGCCTGTTCAGGCACAAAACCAGTATAAAAAACATCCAGGTCCTAAAAAGCAGGAAGTACCCGCAGAGAAAGCAGAGAAACAGGAAGAATTTATTGCACATATTGTAGCTTCAAATGAAACCATGTACTCCATTGCTACAAAATACGACCTGACAATGGACCAGCTCAAAGCTAAAAATAACCTGACCAGCAATTCATTGTATGTAGGTCAGAAATTGCTGATTAAGGGCCAGTATCCGGTAATGGACCTGCATGGCGAAACAGATGATGCCGAAGCAGATTCTCTGGGCTCAGTTAAAAACCCTTCTTTAAGATTACCGCCAAGCCGCTACGGCTTAAGTCAGCTGGACGAAAAAGGTACAGCAACATGGATCACAGATCCCGACCTTGATTCTTCAAAAATGCTGGTACTACACCGCACCGCACCGGTAGGTACAATCATGAAAATTACTAATCCAATGACAAATAGATCTACCTTTGCAAAAGTTATTGGTAAATTTACCGAAAATGAGTCCACCAAAGATGTGATCATAGTGATGACAAAAGCGGTAGCAGATGCGTTAGGAGCATTGGACAAAAGATTTTTTTGTAATATAACATACAGCGGACAAGCAAATGAACAATAATAAGCCATACATAATTGGGGTTGCAGGTGGCAGTGGCTCAGGAAAAACCTTCTTCCTGAAGTGTTTTCTCCATCATTTCAATGCAAATGAAGTATGCTTAATTTCACAGGATGATTACTATCGGCCTAAGAGCACTCAAAAGATAGACGAGAACGGCTGGATTAACTTTGACCTGCCGGAAGGCATAGACGACGAGAGGCTATTACATGACATCCAGTTGCTCCTCAATGGTGGCTCGATCCGGAAAAAAGAATATACTTTTAATACCGACGAGGAAAATGCCCGCTTGCTGAACATCTCTACAGCTCCTATCATTATTGTAGAGGGCCTCTTTGTTTTCCACTATCCTAAAATTGCAGCGTTATTTGACCTTAAGATTTTTATGGATGCCGATGAAGAGATCACGCTGAACAGAAGGATTTCCAGAGATGAAATAGAACGTGGTTATACCCGTGATATGGTAATGTATCAATGGGTAAACCACGTTATGCCTGCATATAAGCAATTCCTTCTTCCTTATAAAGATTCATGTCAGAAAGTAATCCTGAACAACAAACATGTTGCTGATGATATTATCGAGATCTCTAAAGAGATTTCAGAAGAACTCAAAGAAATGGCCCTGCTTAAGTAAGCCTAGTTCAGGTCCATTTCCATCACATCGACCTCAGCGAATAGCTTTCCTGAGGTCGATTGCTGAATAAAATCCACACTTACTCCTGGTGCACGTTCTATTAACCTGAATCCCCCCTCAGGAAGTACATCTAATACAGCCAGCTCTGTGACTATCTTTTTAATACACCTTACTCCTGTTAAAGGCAAGGTACAGTCGGTCAGCAGCTTGCTCTCTCCCGCTTTATTCATATGCTGCATAGCAACAATGATATTCTTTGCTGAGGCTACAAGGTCCATTGCCCCGCCCATCCCTTTCACCATTTTGCCTGGTATTTTCCAGTTTGCAATATCTCCGCGCTCAGACACTTCCATAGCTCCCAAGATAGTGAGGTCTATTTTCTGGCTCCTGATCATGCCGAAGCTCATTGCCGAGTCGAATGTTGATGATCCTGGAAGTGTAGTTATAGTCTGCTTACCCGCATTAATGAGGTCGGCATCTTCTTCCCCTTCAAAAGGGAAAGGCCCCATCCCCAGTAATCCATTTTCCGACTGCAGCACTACGTTGATGCCTGCAGGAATATAGTTGGCGACCAATGTAGGTATGCCTATTCCCAGGTTCACATAGTAGCCGTCTTTTATTTCTTTAGCGATTCTTCTCGCTATTCCGTTCTTATCTAACATAAATATTTTATGGATTAATACGTGTTCTGACGGTACACTGTTCTATTCTCTTTTCATAATCTTTGCCCTGAAAAATCCTGTGTACATATACACCTGGTGTGTGGATCTGGTCAGGATCAAGCTCTCCGGGTTGTACCAGCTCCTCAACTTCAGCAATAGTGATTTTTCCGGCCATAGCCATCACAGGGTTAAAATTACGACTGGTGGAGCGGAAGATGAGATTGCCCGCAGTATCGCCTTTCCATGCTTTTACCAATGCAAAATCTGCATCAAACGCATATTCCATTAAATAATCTTTACCATTAAAGTTCCTGATTTCTTTGCCTTCCGCCACTTCTGTACCTACGCCTGCAGGTGTAAATATTGCCGGCATGCCATATCCCGCAGCCATACAGCGGGTAGCGAGTGTTCCCTGAGGGATAAGCTCTACTTCCAGCTCGCCGCTGAGCAGCTGACGCTCAAATTCTGCATTTTCCCCCACATAAGAGGAAATCATTTTTTTTACCTGACGGGTCTTCAGCATTAAACCTATGCCGAAATCATCCACTCCTGCATTATTGGAAATGCAGGTGAGCTCTCTGACACCTTTCCTGACTAATGCGCTGATGCAATTCTCGGGAATACCACAAAGGCCAAACCCGCCGAGCATAATTGTTTTGCCATCTTCGATGTCACGGATGGCTTCGTCTGCATCCGATACTTGTTTATTGATCATTATATTTGGTTTGGACGCTAAATTATAGATAATAATAGCTTCGCGCAAATCGATTCATGATTTATTGAAATGAGCAAGCAATAAGACTATCGATGAACAATTAACAGGATTAAAAATGAATAAACAACAGGGTTGACAGTAAATTGATATAGTTTCTGATGAATTGAAAAAATGGATAAAGATTAATTGAAATATACATAAGTGATCCCGTCTCCGCCCCTGTCGGCATGCTCGTCCTCAACTCTGTTTACCTCGCGGTATTTCTTAAGATATTCCCTGATCAGCTTTCTCAGTATTCCATCGCCTTTACCATGTATCAGCTTTACAAAGGGAAAACCTAACATGATAGACTTATCCATATATTTTTCTACTTCCTGAATAGCATTTTCACCACGCATCCCGCGCAGGTCTAGTTCTGCAGTAAAACTACCTATAGCATCTGAGATCCTTCCGGAAAAAGAGTTGCTCTGCACCACTTTCTTTGCCTGCTTATTGCTGATCTTTTGCACACGGTTTTTCTTGACAACCGATCTTAAATCGCCCAGCGCAAGCACGAGATTGTCCCTGTTAATTTCCAGTACCACACCTGTAGTCTCACTGTTCAATAACTGCACCCAGTCGCCCACTTCTATTGCAGAAGTTAAAGGAACTGCTTTCTCCGGTTTTTTCTCTTCCTTAACCTGATGCTGCACCAGTTCCTGCTGCAGATTTTGTCTGAGCTGTTTGGTAGCCACCTTATCGGCCTGGTTTTCAATAATTCCCGCAATCGTATTCTCCACCAGCTTATTGGCATTTTTAATGATCGCCTGCGCTTCAAGCTTAGCCTCTTTGATCAGTGTTTTCCTGTTCTCATCTAAAAACACCTGCAATTTCTCATTTTCGGCAACCAGGTTTTTCACTTTGTTCTGCTGGTTGGCCAAATGAATTTTCGTGTCGTAGATCTGCTTTTTCTCCCTTTCCAGGTCCACCAGTAAACTATCGATCCTGTTCTGATTAGTACCTGTTTTTTCCCTTGCAAGAATCAGTACCTCCTTTTGCAAGCCGATGTTCTGTGCAATTTCAAAAGCATAAGAACTTCCTGGCTTGCCCATTTCCAGTACATATAAAGGCTTCATCTGGTCGTTATCAAATAACATAGAAGCATTTTCCAATCCGGGGGTATTGCCTGCAAACAGCTTGAGGTTGGAATAGTGAGTGGTGATCACCCCTCTTATCTTTTTATTATTTAATACTTCAAGCACCGCCTCGGCCATAGGCCCTCCAAACTGCGGATCAGTACCTGTACCAAACTCATCTATCATCACCAGTGTTTTTGGCGTAGCATGGGCAACAAAATGACGCATCTTTTTCAAATGGGCACTATATGTACTTAAGTCGCTTTCAATAGACTGATCGTCGCCAATATCAGCAAAGATATTATCAAATATCCCTACCTCACTCGATTCATGAACCGGAATTAACAAACCAGACTGCAGCATCAGCTGCAGCAATCCCACAGTTTTCATGCAGACCGACTTGCCGCCTGCATTGGGGCCAGAAACCAATACCACCCTTAAATTCTCATTCATATGAATATTAAGGGGCACCACTGTCTTCTTATCTTCTTTAAATGATAAGTACAACAAAGGGTGCTGCGCATTCACCAGTTTGATCTTTGGCTCTGCAACCAGTACCGGCATATCAGCCTCTACGTCAATAGCAAACAAGGCCTTAGCCCTTACAAAATCCAGCTTGGTCAGAAATCCATGGTAGGAAAGTAATAATGGACCAAAAGGCCGCAGATCGTCCGTCAGCGCAATCAGGATCCTGATGATCTCGCGCCGTTTGTCGAACTCCAGGTCACGGATCTTGTTATTCAGCGTAAACACCACTTCAGGCTCCATATAAACGGTCTGCCCACTGGCAGACTCATCATGGATAAAACCTTTCAGCTTACGTTTATTTTCCGCCAGGATAGGGATACACATTCTGCCATCCCTGATAGTCAGGCTTCCATCCGCCACCCAGTTACTGGCTACGGCCTGCTTATAGATAGAATCCATACGCTTACGCACATCCTGCTCTGCTCTGGAGATATCACCAATGATTTCCTGCAGCTTTGCTGATGCATTGGGCTTAATCTTACCTTTAGCATCCAGCACTGTTTCTATCTTTCGGATGATATTCTTTTCTACAGGAAGATGTTCAAACAGCGCTTCCAGGTTTGGATACACCTCTTTTCGCTCGTCAAAAAAACGAAGCACCGAGAATACGGTCTGTAGTGACAGATAAATCTGAAAAACCTCTTCCTCCATCAGGTAAGTGCCTTCTACTCTTATTTTCTCAGCAAGTGTCTTCATATCGAAGAAGATGCTGATCTGCAAAGGTTCCTGGTTTTCCAGGATACTTTTAAATTCTTTAGTTTGTAGTAAAAACTTATTTATCTGATCAAACTTATTCATTACCTGCATTTTGGCAACCATTTGCTGCCCCATCGGGCTCAGGCAATGCTTATGTATCAACTGCCTGACTTCATTAAAGCCAAGTCTATCTAAACAATTATCGGGATATATCATTTTTAATTCACCTCTACAGCGGTTTTACCGCTTTTTAACTTTTGATCAGCGATTGATTTTTTAGCATCAATCAGCTGCTTCGACTTGCGTGCTCTTGCTGAGCTGTTTGTCTGCGATGGCTTATTATTTAACAGATTACCTGCTTTAATAGAAACCTTTGCCAAACTGTCTTTTGTTTTTTGTACAGCTTTAACCACTTTCAGGCTATCTGTTTTAACCTTCCTTAAGCTGTCTGCTTTCAGCTTTTTAATTTCCAGGGGCGAGAGTTTCGCTCTGATCTTATCCAGACTGTCTTTGGTCTTCTTCACGGCTTTAGCCCTTTTTGCAGCTTCAAGCTTTACAACTTTCTCATTTATTTTCTCAAGGCTGTCTTTAGATTTTTTTAAAGCATCTGTTACTTTTACATAAATTCCACTCAACACATCCGGATTAGCAAAGTAATAGCTCATGCTCTTTGTGTATTTTACAGAATCTATGCCAAATTTGGCGTAAATACCTTTGTAATATGCTGCACTGACTTTTTTTGCAGAATCCTGTTTAGGGATAGTTCCTATATAACCATCTGTGACATGGATATCGTACAATATTGCTGCCATTTTTTCCGGCTGGATAATATCCCCGGGAGTTTTGGATCTACATCCCGCAAGCACTAATAACAGGAATGCAACGCAACATATTTTTCTCATTCTGTGTAAAACATTATTTTTTCTTAGCAAATTGGCCTAAGGTTGTTAATTTTACCAAAAATACTGATAAATGAGCATAGCGGACAACTTATTAAAATATAAAAAGGAATTAGAGGGTGAGCAAGTAGAACTGATTGCAGTATCTAAAAACAATGAGGCCGATGCCGTATTAGAAGCCTACAACGCCGGACAACGCATTTTTGGAGAAAATATCGTTCAGGAATTAGTGGAAAAACAGGCTGTATTACCACAGGATATAGAATGGCACCTGATTGGCCACCTGCAAACTAACAAGGTAAAATATATTGCACCTTTCATTTCGATGATTGAGTCTGTAGACAGCCTGAAATTACTTGCGGAAATAAATAAACAAGCTGCAAAGCACAAAAGAGTAATTGACTGCCTGCTTCAGATCTATATAGCGGATGAGGAAACAAAGTTTGGACTTGACCATGCCGAAGCTATTGAGCTGCTGAGATCTGAGGAATA
This sequence comes from Sphingobacteriales bacterium, assembly GCA_015655115.1. GTDB lineage: Bacteria > Bacteroidota > Bacteroidia > Sphingobacteriales > Sphingobacteriaceae > Pedobacter. The sequence goes on along the minus strand of JAATFQ010000290.1, from coordinate 20,040 downwards.
TGCGGCGATGAAAAATATACGCATTACAGGCCTGATGGGTATAGCGAGCAACAATGCATTGGAGAAACAAACAAAAGATGAATTCCAGGAACTGAAGGTACTTTTTGACGGGATAAAGATGAGCTTCTTCAGAAAAGAAGATTCTTTTAAAGAAGTATCTATGGGTATGTCGGGCGACTATAAAATCGCCATTGAAGAAGGAAGTACTATGGTGAGGATCGGGAGTAATATTTTTGGAGCCAGAAAAATAAAGCACTTCAAGGCTTAATTTAAGATAGTAACAAAAGCTTTATCATATAAAACAGAGGTATCAAAATAATTTTATCATTAAAGCTTCGTCGCAAAAAAAAGCCTGATCATAAAGAAATTTAATTATCAAAAAATACCGGTATAAAAAAAGCGTGTTCATAAAGATACTTTATCATCAAAACAGTGTTACTAAAAAAGCTTTATCACAAAATAATCATCAAAAAAAGGCTACATGGATATACAATTGAGATTTGCTGTAAAAGAAGACTGTCCGAGATTACTGGAATTGGTTAACGAACTGGCTGTTTTTGAAAACCTGCCCGATGAAGTTACGGTTACTTTGGCAGAATTTGAGGATGCAGGTTTTGGGGAAACACCGGTATGGAAAGCCTTTGTTGCAGAAAATGAAGATGGCATCATGGGCTTTGCCCTTTACTATATCAGGTACTCTACATGGAAAGGCTGCCGTTTATATCTTGAGGATTTTCTTGTTACTGAAAGTGGAAGAGGAAAAGGAATCGGAACACTTCTATTTGAAAGAGTAATGAAAGAAGCGAAAGATAAAAACTACAATGGAATGAGCTGGCAGGTACTGGACTGGAATACCCCAGCAATCAATTTCTACCGTAAATATACTTCGGATATTGAATCTGGCTGGTTAAACGCTTCCTTAAGTAAAGAAAAAATACAGTTATTATGAGAAGAATAATCGCCTTAGCATTCCTTACCAGTATTTACGGGTGTAAAAAAACCGTCACTGTAACCAAGGAAGGACTGAAATTCCTTTACAATCCTTATGAAATAAAGCCCTACGCCGCAGGTAATACAGCGCTCATCGTTCCTTTTTCAACAATTAAAGACATTCTGAAGCCTAGTTCTATCTTAGTTAATTTTAAATAAATCATGGAAGTATATAAATTTGGAGGTGCTTCTGTAAGCAATGCCAATGCAGTAAAAAATTTAGTAAGCATCATCCAAAAAGAGAAAAAAGAGCATCTCCTCATTGTTATTTCTGCAATGGGCAAAATTACAAACAAGCTGGAAGAACTCTCTGCTGCCTATATTTTCGGCCAGGAGAACACTTACGAACTGCTTGAAGAAATTAAAGCTTATCATTTTATCATTTTAAATGAGCTGTTTCAGGACCATAATCACCCCGTTTTTAATGACATCGCCAATACATTTGTAGAAATAGAATGGCTGCTCGACGAGGAGGCCAATGATGCCCCGGATTATATCTATGACCAGATTGTATCCATCGGTGAAATAGTATCCACAAAAATAGTAGCGGCCTTTCTGAATGAACAGGGTATAGCAACTACCTGGGTTGATGCCAGAAACTTTATAAAAACAGACAACTCTTATAAAGAAGGTAAGGTTGACTGGAATAAAACAACACTGGAGATTCAAAAACACCTGGTTCCCATACTGGATAAATCGATTGCCATTACGCAGGGATTTATTGGCAGCACCAGTGAAAACTTTACCACTACACTAGGAAGAGAAGGATCCGATTACTCCGCAGCCATTTTTTGTGCCTGCATGGATGCAGATTCGCTCACCATCTGGAAAGACGTACCGGGAGTACTGAATGCTGATCCAAAATGGTTTGCAGAAACTGAACGTATCCCACAGCTTTCTTACCATGATGCCATAGAGCTTACCTATTATGGTGCTACCGTTATCCATCCGAAAACGATAAAACCATTACAGAACAAGAATATCCCCTTGTATGTACGCTCATTCATTAACCCCGAAGGAGAAGGCACAATAATCAACAATAAAAATAGCCCCCTGCCGGTTCCTTCATTCATTTTCAAAGTCAACCAGGTACTGATCTCTATCTTCCCAAAAGACTTCTCGTTCATTATTGAAGAAAACCTGAGTGATATCTTCAGTTTATTTCATAAGCATAAGGTGAAGGTAAATACGATGCTCAATTCGGCAATCAGTTTTTCTGTGAGTGTAGATAATGATATTGCAAAAGTGCAGCACTTAATTGAAGATTTATCTTCGATGTACAAAGTAAAATATAACAATGGCCTTGAACTGGTAACGATACGTTATTATAACCAGGAAACCATTGATAGGGTAACGGTAAATAAAAGCATTTTGCTGGAAGTAAAAAGCCGCAATACCTGCCAGATTGTGATGAAAGATAAACCGGCAGGTGAATAGTAGTATTTTAGATAATGCCGTTCAGGCGTACATCAGCGATAATCAACATGCTGATGTACACCAGATTGCTATGGCAAAAAGCCCTTTTATAGGCATTACAGGTGCTGAATTAGCTAACCAGATTGCCGCCAAAAAAAAGTGTATTAAAAAATTGCCTTCCTGGTACCATACAGCTGGCATCTATTACCCTCCCCTGCTTTCTGTAGAACAATGCTCATCAGAAATAACAGCGGCATATAAGGCTAAACTAGCCAGCGGAAATACATTAATTGATATTACAGGTGGATATGGTGTAGACAGCTATTATTTCTCCAAAACAAACAACTCTGTAATCCATTGTGAGATCAATGATGAGTTATCTGCTATCGCCTGTCACAATGCACCGCTACTCGGACAGAAAAATACCCGGTTTATTGCAGGTGACGGTATAAAAATACTGAGCGAATCACCCGAAACCTACGATACCATCTTTGTTGACCCTGCCAGAAGAAGCAGCAGCGGCAAAGTTTTTATGCTTAAAGACTGTACGCCCAATGTAGTAGAGAACCTGGACCTGCTGCTCTCCAAATCAAAACGTATACTTATCAAAACTGCTCCTTTACTTGATCTCAGCGCCGGGTTAAAAGAGTTGAGCCATGTTGCAGAGATACACATTGTAAGTGTCAGGAATGAATGTAAAGAGTTAATCTGGGTAGTCGAAAAAGCCTATGCCGGTAAACCGAAAATCATCAGTACCACACTGAATGCACAAGAGAAACAATTCTCTCTGACAAAAGATGAAGAAGAGCTGGTAGCAGCGGAACGGGTAAGCCTCGCTGATCCAAAACCCGGACAATATCTATATGAGCCCGATGCAGCATTATTGAAAAGTGGGGCATTTAACCTTATTGCAGAGCGATACCAGCTACAAAAACTCGACTATCAGACACAACTCTATGTATCTGATGCGATCAACAACTCCTTTCCCGGAAGGATATTCAAAATAGATCAGGTATTATCTGCCGGGGACCTAAAGAAAGAAAAGAATTTGATTTCGAGTGTTATCGTCCGTAATTATCCTGCACAGGCCGCATTACTAGTTAAAAAATTCCAGATCACGCCGCACGATATGTTTTTTATGATTTTCACACAAAGCCAAATGCTTGGTAAAATAGTGCTGAAAGCAACTATAATACAACATTATTAATTCAGTGTTATCAATTAATAATGCTGTATAATGATACAGTATTGCTAATTTATACAGTATCATTAATTGATAAAGCCTTCTGTTCGCAGTAAGGCTTTATCAATTAATGAAGAATTAGTTTAAGATTTCCTGACTTTTACAGCCTGCAAACCTTTTTTTCCTTCTGCAATCTCAAATTCAACCTCATCATTTTCCTGGATACTATCTATACCGCCAAGAACATCTTTGAAATGAACAAAAATATCTTTATTGCCTTCATAAACAATAAAGCCGTAACCTTTTTGTGTATTAAACCACTTTACTTTCCCCTTATTCATAAAATTTTAATGTATAAATTAATGTTTCCCTTCAGTTTTCAACTATATCAAACTTAAATAAAAACAATAAGTTTTAAAAATTATTTATTAGGTTGTGGGGTAGTTCTTAGGTAAGGTTTAATAACTTTATGGCCTTTGGGGAATTTGGCCGGAATATCTTCAGTTTTGATGCTATTCATTACTACTACATCCTCTCCATCTTTCCAGTCGGCCGGCGTAGCAACACTATATTTCGCTGTTAACTGTAATGAATCTATCACCCTCAGTACTTCAGTGAAATTCCTTCCTGTAGATGCCGGATAAGTAAGCATGAGCTTTATCTTTTTATCAGGTGATATGATAAACAAAGAACGTACGGTAAGTGTCTCTGAAGCGTTAGGATGTATCATATCATAAAGATCAGCAACCTTCTTATCTTCATCAGCTATGATAGGAAATTCCACACTGGTATTTTGAGTTTCATTAATGTCATTGATCCAGCTTTTATGCGATTCTACAGAATCCACACTTAAGGCTATCACTTTCACATCTCGTTTATCAAATTCTGCTTTGAGCGATGCAGTACGCCCAAGTTCTGTAGTACAAACCGGTGTATAATCTGCCGGATGCGAAAAAATAACACCCCAGCTATCACCAAGAAATTCATAGAAATCAATATCTCCAATTGAAGTTTTAGCTTTGAAATTAGGGGCAATATCTCCTATTCTGATACTCATAATTGTATATTTTATTTGTGAAAATTAAAAACGTTAAACTACTACTAATATAGTAGATATTTTAATTATCTGCAACATTGGATGGATTGTGACCTTACATCAACAGTTTTGGATCAATTATCATTGCTATTACTTATCGGCAGATATGAAACTATAAATATTCATATCTATCAGATTTTCCTCTCTTCTTCTGTAATCTTTTCTTAATAGTCCTTCAAATTTAAAACTACAACCTGCTGCAGTTTTTATACTTGGAATGTTATCAGGAGCAATTTTCATAAAAACACGGTTGAACGCTTGTTGAGTTATACACCAGTCCCTAAATGCCTTTAAGGCTTCCTGCGAAAACTTTTGTCCTGTATAGGATTTGTAGATGAAGTACCCTAATTCACCTTTAGGAACACGCCAATCAATTTCCCTGATTGAAATATGACCGATAAGTTTCTGTGAATCCTTTAAAAAGATGCCGCAGGCATATCCTTTTTTGGACTCCCAGTCCTCTTGTTTTCGATTCAAATATTGATTTAAGCCCTGAATATTTTCAGTAGCTTTCAACATATTGAAAAAGAAGTCCGCTAAATGGTCTTTGTTACGCTGGATTTCCAAAAATAAATCTCCGGCGTCCTGAATCTCATAGGGTCTGATCAATAATCTGTCTGTTTCTATCATTCTTAATATTTGTTGTTCGTTATATTTGCTTATTTGCGTAACGCAAACAAGCAAATATAACGAACAACTTAAAAAATATCATTGAGATTCTCTGTGACAATACAGCTCATGCTTATAGGTTTAAAAACAAAGAACCCCGAAATATATAAATATTCCGGGGTTCTTTTAAATATGATATAATTATATCCCAGGCAGAACCTGGTTGTATATATTTTAGTTATACACTTTGATCATGTAAACATAATCCTGGATCTTATTGATCTGTTTAGTTCTTTTCAATCCCTGAAGAATATTCTTTTTAGCTACAACTACCTTTTTACCCAATGAATCCTGAGGAATTGAATTCAGCGCCTCACGGATATATTTTGCTTTCACTGCAAATGTAGCCCCGTCAGACTGGTGTTCTTTACCGGTAATCACACCGATAAGGTTTCCATGCGTATCCAATACCGGGCCGCCACTGTTTCCGGGATTAATAGGTATAGATACCTGATATTGGGTTGTATCACCATCATGACCACTCTTAGAGCTTACATACCCTTCGCCAAAAACAGGATCATCTTTAGGGAAGCCAATAGTAAATACATCCTCTCCCATGCCAGTATCATATTTTTTAAGTGTATATTGTATATTAGAAAGCGAACTGAAATTATTATCGATGATTTTCAGAATAGCAATATCATACTGTGGGTCACTAAATGCAACCTTAACTTTAAAAGCTTCTCCCTTTGTGTTCTGAACATATATAGAATCTGCATCCTTCACCACATGGTAACTGGTACACAAGTACCCATTAGAAGTAAGAGCGAAACCTGTTCCGCCAAATTTAGCGGCAATAACAGGTCCTCTTGGAAGAGTAGAAGTAGAATTAAACTTCCTTACCAGTTTATTCTGGCTATTTTTAATGATTGCTACTTCCCTGCGCATCAGCATCAGGTCGTTTATTCCATCCTGTGTTTTTCCGAAATGAGAATACACTACGAACATCGTTAATAAGATGAAAGATGCTGCAACCGCAACGGCCGACTTATTATTGCGCCATAGATTAACAATATACGAAGGGTGAGGTTTCAGCTCATCAACCAGTGTATCCACATCAATTTGCTCATGAGCATGATCCATCATATGCTTTAAAGAAGCATTGGCACCATACTGAGTCAATGAATCCAGAAAAAACTGGTGTGCTACAACCTTGTGGTCAACAGCCGGGTCCTGAGTGCGCAATTTTTCAAAAGCTTCCGCTTCTGCTGCCCCGAGCCTGCCCTGCAGGTAATCTTCAATTATGCCTTCTAACTCTATGTCTTTTCTCATCACGTATTATAACTGAAAAAATAATTTCTTTAATCTCTGCAGGCATTTATACTTCTGAGTTTTTACGTTATCGGTATTCGTATAACCAAACTTCTCACAAATATCCTGCATAGACAGATTATTAATATAAAAATCCTGAATAATAGTTTTGCAAGGTTCCCCCAGGTTCAATAGTGCTGCTCCCATCTTCTCAAACTGCAGTTCCTTCTCTTCATGCTGCTCAACATCAACTTCAACGGCAACCACATCTTCAAAATCAGATATATTGTTGGTCTTCTTGCTTTGCTGCGAAAGCTTCTTTAACCAGATACGTCTGCAAACTGAATATATGTACGTTTTCAATTTACTGCTTAACTCGAAATCACCACCTTTAATTTTATTATAAAGTATAATAATAGCTTCCTGATATACGTCTTTAGCGTCGTCCTCATCACCATTATTATTCAAAACAAGTTGTAAAACCATCGGAAAGTGACCTATGTACAACCTGTTTAATGCGTCTTCCGAGTCATTTAGTATCCCTAAAACTACCTCTCTATCTGTTGGAACTGAATTGCTTAACTTCTTACTCACTAATTAATACATTTATGCGTGAATGGTAACCCAATATTAGGTAAAAAAATTTTATTCATTTTTTTTTTAAATAGGTGGGTTACCTTTTAATCTTTCTGGTATTAATCTGTAAAATTAATTAATTATTTTAAACAGAATTCAAATGAAAAACTTATTCAAATTTGGCTTTTTAGCTTTAGCAATCTCTTTATCAGTAGCTGCATGTAACTCAGAAAAAAAAGGTGGTGCTTCAGATACAACTGTAACTGATTCTTCTACTGTTGTTACTGATGTTGATACTACAGTTAAAGATTCAACTGTGAAAGATACAACTGTTACTGCTACTACTACTACTGTTGATTCAGTAAAAAAATAAGCTAACTAAGCTTTAGAAAAAGGCTTTGGAATTATCCAAAGCCTTTTTTTTGTGCCATAGATTTGTGTAAATTGCTACCTTTGCAGCTGTAAAAATTTCTTATACATTAATTTATCACCATTACAAGCTATATCACCTGTTGACGGCCGTTACAGGAACACTACGAAAGAGCTTTCAAAATATTTCTCGGAATCTGCCTTAATCAAATACAGAGTGTACGTTGAAATCGAATATTTTATCGCTTTATGTGAAACCGGACTAACAGGATTAAACCAGTTTGATAAAGAGAATTATAGTAAACTGCGTGCTATATCTGATCTTTTTAATGATGAAGATGCACAGGAAATAAAAGACACGGAGAAAATCACCAATCATGATGTCAAAGCTGTTGAATATTTTATCAAGAAAAAGTTCGACGATCTGGGCCTGCAGGAGTTTAAAGAATTTATACATTTCGGACTTACCTCTCAGGATATAAATAATACAGCCATCCCTTATACTTTTAAACTGGCGTTGAACGAAGTTTATTATCCTAACATCAGCCTGTTAATTGATAAACTAAAAGAACTGGCTACAGAATGGAAAGATATTCCCTTGCTGGCCCATACTCATGGACAGCCTGCCTCACCCACTAAACTGGGCAAAGAGTTTTTAGTTTTCGCCGAGCGACTGGAAATACAACTGAATAACCTTAAAAATATCCCCCATAGTGCCAAATTTGGCGGAGCAACAGGAAACTTCAATGCACACCATATTGCTTATCCGGCTATCAACTGGGTAGATTTTTCAAATAAGTTTGTCAACAGTACACTGGAACTGAACCGTGCACAACACACCACACAAATTGAACACTATGATCAGTTTGCAGCACAATGTGATGCTTTGAAAAGAATTAATACTATCATTATAGATCTCGACAGGGACATCTGGGCTTATATTGCTAAAAACTATTTCAAGCAAAAAATAAAGGAAGGTGAAGTTGGTTCATCTGCCATGCCTCATAAGGTTAATCCTATTGATTTTGAAAATGCGGAAGGTAATGCAGGATTGGCAAATGCCCTGTTTGAATTCTTTGCTGCCAAACTCCCTATTTCACGCCTGCAAAGAGACCTTACAGACTCAACGGTATTGAGAAATGTAGGCGTACCCATGGCACACACACTGATTGCTATTTCCTCAACATTGAAAGGGCTGAACAAGCTATTACTAAATAATGAAGTTATTGCTGCCGACCTCGAAAACAATTGGGCGGTAGTGGCAGAAGCCATACAGACTATCCTTAGACGTGAAGCCTATCCTAATCCATATGAAGCCTTAAAAGATCTTACACGCACCAATACGAAGATTACAGCACAGACAATGGCGGCGTTTATTGATAGTTTACAAATTGATGAAGTGATTAAACAGGAGCTGAAACAAATTACGCCTTTCAACTACACAGGTGTGTTTTAACATTTAATGACCTTAAACAGACACCGATATCTGAATTTGAATCCCGAATTATTTATTTTTGTAAGAAAAAAGAGACCATGACTATTAATGTATATACAGAACAAACCCCGAATCCTGCTACGATGAAGTTTATGGTCAACAAATTGTTGATTAACGGCAGTGAAGATTTCGCAACAAAAGAAAGTGCTGAGCACTCTCCTTTTGCAAAAGAATTGTTCAAGTTTAACTTTGTCAGCGGCGTATTTTTTGCAAGTAATTTCGTGACCATCACCAAAACTGAAGATGCAGAATGGGCAGATGTTGAACCTATCCTTAAGGAATTTGTAAAAGGTGCTGTTGAATCAGAATATAAAATAAAAGAAGCTCATGCTGAAGAGGCTCCTGCATTTGAAGGATCTGACCTGGAAATAAAAATCCAGCAAATCCTCCATGATTATATCCGCCCTGCAGTAGAGCAGGATGGTGGTGCCATCAGTTATAAATCTTTTGAGGAAGGTGTAGTAACTGTGGAGCTCCGCGGATCGTGCAGTGGCTGTCCTTCTTCTACCATCACGCTGAAGTCAGGTATCCAAAACCTGTTGCAGCGTATGGTGCCTGAAGTAAAGGAAGTAGTTTCTAATGCGCTCTAACCAGAGCATCTAACTGAAGCTGAAATAAAGCATTTACAAAAAACGGGGTCTATTTAGTAATGGACCCCGTTTTTTGTAAATCAAGATATATGCCTGTTAAGCATTGAAATGTCGCCCAATAGCTTCCAGCAGCTCGCCATCGACCAGTCCGTTGGTAGCGAGTATTTCCCGCTGATTGATGAATTCATCACCGCCACTAAAGTTCATTATGTTTCCCCCTGCCTGTTGTACCAGGTAAGCGCCTCCGGCAACATCGTATGAATTTAAATTGTATTCAAAAAACCCATCAAAACGGCCACAGGCAACATAAGCAAGGTCTACAGCCGCAGAACCTATCCTGCGTAATCCATGCGTTTTCTGCATCAATTCCGACAATAAATGCATATACTGGGCTTGCTTTTCAAACTGATAATAAGGAAATCCTGTAGCCAGCAATGAGTCTGCAAGCGTATTTCGCTGCGACACCCTTATTTCTACATTATTCAGATATGCAGGAGCATCTTTGTAACTGTAAAACATTTCAGCCCTGTTAATCTCATATACCACTCCTAAAACAGGCTTATCTTCCTCATACAATGCAATGCTAATAGAATAAGTAGGCACGCCATGAATAAAGTTTGTAGTACCATCCAGAGGATCAATAATCCAGTTATAGGTTTTACCAATACTGTCAGGCGTGTCCTCTTCAGTGGTAAAGCCTGCACCTGGAATTAAATGGGATAAATTATCTACCAGCTGATGTTCTGCAGTTTTGTCTACATAGGATACCAGATCATTTAAACCTTTGAATTCAATTGCATTCGCATTGAAATTCATAGATTCTTTTCTTATAAAATTGCCGGTCATGCGTGAAATCGCGATGACCTGGGTACATAAAAGTTCGTAATTCAAATCTTATTTTTTTAGTAACTCGCGTGTTTTTCCTTATTTTTAATAGAAAACACCACAAGTAGCAGGCCACAAATAAATAATAAGGATGATATCAGTTCTGCCTGGGTAAAAGAAATCCCAGCTACATGATATCTGGAGTTAACGCGAATCAGCTCTATGAAAAATCTTTCAAGCCCATTCATCATTAAATAAATACCGAACATCATTCCTGGCAGCTTAATCATATGACGGATACGCCACAGCACTAGAAACAAAAGAAAGCAGACAATTACTTCATAAATGGGTGTAGGATAAACCGGCAAAGGCAATACAGCGCAGAACTTACCGGTGCAGCCGGGGATTTGTACGCCCTCCATGGCTACATTATTTGGATAAGTATATGCCCATAACCAATCCGGCAGCCAGCTGAAAGGCTTAGGATTCATGTTCACAATTCCCCAGTCGCCATCCCCTGACAAATGACAGCCTATACGCCCTACACTATAAGCGAGCATCATGCCCGGCCCGCCAACATCCAGCATATGTAAAGGCTTAATACCATTATTCTTTGCGATATACAATACTGCCGCACCTCCGCAAATCAATCCTCCGTAAAAAGTAAGTCCACTGAAGGATAGCAATCCACCAATAGGATCTTTCACAAAACTTTCCCAGTGCTCCAGGTTATCAAATATTTTAGCGCCTAAAAAACCCCATACTGCTGCCCATACAATCATATTCCCCATCAGATCATGGGGATGTTCTATAACTGCTACCTGCTTAGGTTTTGGCAGCTTCGACTTGTTCTTTTCATTATAATCCCAATAGGCAAACAGGGCAGCCAGAATCACACCGCCTAAGATATTCCCACGGGTGGATAAAAGTACCGTCTGTGCATCGCTGACAAAAAGCTGGTAATTTAACAGCGCATAAACCAATTTATACCCAATCAGGAAACCGAAAAGGCCATTATAAAACAGCTCCATTGGCTGTGGCGGTAAACCAACTGTAACTGTTTTTTGAACAGGATGTAATATGCCTAACGCCTCTTTACGCTTTAATTCTTTCGTAAAAGCCCAGTAACCGGCCATAAAAGCCAGGGCGACAAATACGCCGAAAGTATTAAATGGCATCGGCACCTGCACGCCAAAAAGGTATTCTATAAAATGAGAAACAGTAGGAAACATACAAAGAATTTTAAGGCGAATATAGGATTAATGTACTAATACTTCCTCTGATTCTATAACTTCCACTTCACCATCTGCATCAAGATTAATCAGCTTTACAGTTTTTAGCTCATTGACCATTACAGGATCATACTTTGCCTTTACCTTCACATAATTTTTAGTGAAGCCATGCATGAAACCATTTTTCTGGTCATCTTCAAATAATACCTGGCCTACTGAGCCTATCTGCGACTGGTAAAAGGCTCTTCTTTTCTTGTCGGATAAGATATGGAGCATTTTACTCCGTTCTGCCCTTACACTACCTGCAACTACTCCATTCATCTCCGTAGCAGCAGTCTGCTCACGTTCAGAATATGTAAAAACATGCAGATAGGAGATGTCCAGCTCATTTAAAAACTGATAAGTATCTAAAAAGTCTTCATGTGTTTCACCGGGAAAACCGACAATCACATCAACGCCAATACAGCAATCTGGTAATAATGCTTTGATTGCAGCTACACGCTCTATATACAACTCACGCTGGTAACGCCTTTTCATCAGGCCGAGGATCTTATTGGAGCCCGACTGCAATGGGATATGGAAATGGGGAACAAATCTTTTTGAAGAGGCTACAAAAGATATAATTTCATTGCTCAGCAGGTTCGGCTCAATAGAAGAGATACGGAATCTTTCAATTCCTTCTACTTCATCCAAAGCTTTCACCAGGTCAAAAAACTTATCCTCCCTGTTGCCATTGCGGATACCAAAATCACCCAGGTTAACTCCTGTAAGCACAATTTCCTTAACACCACTTTCTGCAATCTGCCTGGTACGGTTCACTACATTCTCAATGGTATCGCTCCTGCTGCCCCCTCTCGCCAAAGGTATAGTACAGTAGGTGCAAGGATAGTCACAACCATCCTGAACCTTGAGGAAGGTACGTGTCCTGTCGCCAATAGAATAGGCAGCAATAAAATTATGGTTTACCTTTTCTATATTTTGCTGATGAATAATCGTCTTAGGCTCCTTGGTCAGTCCGGATATATATTCTACAATCCTGAACTTCTCTGCTGCACCCAATACCATATCCACACCTTCGATCTCAGCAATCTCTACAGGTTTAAGCTGTGCATAGCAGCCTACAATTGTGATGTAAGCATTTGGTGAATATTTCAATGCTTCCTTTACCACCTTGCGGCATTTCTTGTCAGCATGCTCGGTAACGGAACAGGTATTGATCACATATACATCTGCTGCATCTGTAAATTCAACGACAGCATAACCCGCATCGGTAAAAAGGCGGCCTATGGTTGATGACTCCGAAAAATTCAACTTGCAACCTAATGTATAAAATGCTACTTTCTTCATCACTATATTATTAATTCTATTGGTTTGAAACTGTTATCCGCATCCGTCAGCATTTTAATTCTGAGCGTACAAACAGTTTAAATTCAATGTTTGAAATCACGGACAGCTGATTATCAAGGCATAACAACTCTTAAAGCTACCCATATTACCCTCTGAAATCATCCGTTTTCAAGACAAACGCAAAGATAAGTTTTTAGATTTAGTTTGCAGGGCACAAACATAGGCACATTGTCAAATTCTATAAATTATCATCGTTCCATCGGTAGCTGTCCTGCTCCAGGCCGGCAAGATCAATTACACGGCTCACCACAGTCTGCGCCACTTCTTCAATGCTTTTCGGGAGACTGTAGAACGAGGGACTGGCGGGACAAATGATCCCACCTGCTTCGGTTACTATCTTCATGTTATTGATATGGATCAGGCTAAAGGGAGTATCCCTCGCCACTGCAATCAGCTTCCGGCGTTCTTTGAGAATAACATCTGCTGCTCTTGAGATTAAATCATTTGATATGCCATGAGCAATCCTTCCCAGCGTCCCCATTGAACAGGGCACAATAATCATAGTATCGAATTTGGCCGACCCAGAAGCAAAAGGAGCATTAAAATCCATCTTATGGTAAAAATCGAAAGGATAATTGTCATAATCACTATTACCAAGCTCAAAGCGCCAGACTTCTTTGGCATTATCAGACATGACTACACCGACTTTTTCAATCTGTGATGCCAGGTTCTGCAGGTTATCTAATAAGAGTTTCGCATATATAGAACCGCTGGCTCCTGTAATTGCAACAATGATTTTTTTCTTCTTCATGAATCTTTATTATTAATCCGGATTTATGGTCGATGACGAGAACCTGTCATCAGATAAAGGTACATTAACTGCCTGTACAAAAAAGGGCCGAAAATAAATTTTCGGCCCTACATCTACCTATGAAAAACATACCCCCGAAAGGGTAAGCCCAAATGTAATTATCTTTTTGAATATAAAAAACGTTTAAACTCATTTTTTATGTTAAATATCAAGAAGTTTTAAACAATTTCATATAAAATACACTTTTTGTTTAAGTATTGGATATAAATCATGCGCTGCAAAAAAAACAGCAGCACCTTCAATAACCGGAATTATCCGTGTCTTTAAATCCTTTTGACAATCCTTCTAATTAAATATAAGCAAGTTTATGCGCTATATTTAACAGGTAATCACTGGCACCAGTGTTCGATAACGCGTGCAGATGTTGCCTGACTGTCGCCCAGTTGTGACCTGACTGTTGCCCGGGCATCCGTACCCCATCCGTACCCCAACTGTACTCTAACTGTACCCCATCCGTACCCTTAGGTATAGTTGGGGTACGGATGGGGTACAGTTAGAGTACAGTTGGCCAGGCGGCAACCGGGCAACTGTCAGGCGACAACCGGGCAACATATTAACGAGTTATAGGATCGTTGCCGGACTGTCCCATACTAGTATTAGTTTACAGTTTTATCTTCTGCTCACATACCATCAGGCCAATTAACAAGCATTACCAGTTACATTTCCATCCTGATTGCGGCAAGATTTGCACAGGGTTTATACTTTACCTTCAAATATGGGCTTAGCAATAAAAAAAGATCAAAACACAATATCCTGTTTATGAAGAATTTAATATCTAATTTCAAAATATTCGACAAAAACATTTTGATTAACTAGTAAAAAGTGTACTTTTGTCAAACTGAAAAACATGGTGGTTTTAGCTCAGTTGGTTAGAGCATCGGTTTGTGGTACCGAGGGTCGTGGGTTCGAGCCCCATATTCCACCCAATCAGTAAAAAGCAGCCAGCAATGGCTGCTTTTTTTGTTTAAAGACGAAAATAACAGACCAGAGACACAAGAGGGACACAAATAAAGAATTTTATGATTGAGATTTATACCGATGGTGCAGCAAGTGGTAACCCAGGTCCTGGAGGTTATGGTGTAATCTTACGCTCTGGTAGTCATTATAAAGAGCTCAGTGGTGGCTTTCGCCTTACTACCAACAACAGGATGGAATTACTCGCCGTTATCGTCGGACTCGAATCTATCAAAAAACCAGGTGCACAGGTAACCATCTACTCAGATTCCAAATATGTGGTAGATTCGGTAGAAAAAAAGTGGGTATTCGGATGGGTAAAAAAACAATTTAAAGACAAAAAGAACAAAGACCTCTGGATAAGGTTCCTTGCCGTTTATAAACTGCACGATGTAAAGTTCATCTGGATAAAAGGACACAACGCCCATCCTGAGAATGAGCGTTGTGACGTGCTGGCCGTAGCTGCCGGAAAACAAAAAAGCAGTCTGGCAATTGATGTAGAGTTTGAAGCCGAAAAGGCCCGCAATCTGCTGTTATAAAGCCGGGATTAGCTATTGATCTCCGATCCGCTATTAACTATATCTTTTCCTTCCTGAATTTCTTTTTCGTCTGAGGCATACTGTGCCATCAGTTGTTCGGCCATTCTTACCATTTTTTCGGATCCGATAAAAATCGACGATCTTTGGTGAAGTTCGGTAGGCTCAATATCTAATATCCTTTGAAAACCATCAGAAGCAACTCCTCCAGCCTGTTCCAGGATAAATGCCATAGGGTTACATTCATACATCAACCGCAGTTTTCCATTTGGGGAGCTTGCTGTAGTAGGATAAATATAAATCCCTCCTTTAATTAAGTTACGGTGAATATCGCCCACCATAGAACCAATATATCTTGAAGTATAAGGCCTGTTGGTTTCCGCATCATGAATCTGGCAATATTTAATATACTTTTTCACGCCCTCCGGGAAATGAACGTAATTACCTTCATTAATAGAATAGATACTACCATCTACCGGAACCTTCATATTTGGGTGCGACAGGCAGAACTCGCCAATTGAAGGGTCTAATGTAAATCCGTTTACGCCTTTACCAGTAGTATAAACCAGCATGGTTGAAGAACCATAAATGATATATCCGGCAGCAACCTGCTCTGTACCTTTCTGCAAAACATCAGCTATCGTGGCTATTCCGTCTGTTGATTTCCTGCGCAAAATAGAAAATATTGTTCCCACACCAACATTCACATCAATATTAGATGAACCGTCCAGCGGATCGATACAAACAATATATTTGGCGTTTTTTGATACCGGTGAATCTATAGGTACAAAGTTATCTTCTTCCTCGGTAGCCACGATACAACATTCGCCCCCACTGGTCAGTGCCGAAATAAATTGCGTATTCGCAAAAATATCCAGCTTCTTCTGTCCCTCCCCCTGAATATTAACGGTACCTGCATCTCCCAGAATATCAACCAGTCCGGCCTTATTGACCTCCCGGTTTACAATTTTTGCAGCGATACCAATATCTCTTAATAATCTGGAGAGTTCTCCTTTAGCATAAGAGAAATCTGCTTGTTTCTCAATTATGAACTGACCTAATGTTGTTATTCCCGACATATATACCTTAGTGTATTAATTACATTATCTGTTACCTAACTCTATCACCTCTAAGGTATGAATTTTTTCTTCCGAAATACAGAAACGAATCAAAGTTTTCACTTTATGCCAGCCAGACTTGCCCGCTGCGCCGGGATTTATGTGCAGGCAACGAATTTTCGGATCAAATATTACCTTCAAAATATGAGAATGCCCTGTAATAAAAAGCATTGGAGGCTTAGTGTATATTTCAGTCTTGATATTAGGTGCATACCTGCCGGGATAACCACCAATATGCGTCATCCAGACATCTACCTGCTCACAGTTAAACCGTAAATGCTCCGGAAATTCAGCGCGTATAGCTGCATCGTCAATATTACCGTAAACGCCCCTCAGGGGCTTAAAAGCAGCAAGCTTCGCAGCAACATCTGGTCCGAAATCACCGGCATGCCAGATCTCATCACAGGCATCAAAATGCTTGAAAACAGCGTCATCTAAGTAACCATGGGTATCAGAAATCAGTCCTATTTGTTTCATCTTTTATTTTATTGTTTTAGTATTGCGCTCCATGCCTGATATTAATTTTAATCCTGTCCGGTTCATAATTATCAATCTGACCTGTTAAAATGCAAGGAAAAAATCTTTCAGCAAGTGTCTGTAAGCTGAGGTATAAATCCCTTCAGCTTCATAAATATAAAAATGTTCATGTTCGGCAGGGGTATCGGTAAAACTCAGACAGATGATTTGCCTGAATTCGGCTTTACTCTTGTCTGAATAAATATGGATCACCTTTAGAGGATAAAGCTTTTGCAAAACAGCATTGATAAGCACTGTTTCAGCTTGCTTTACGGGCAGGATCAACCATATCGAACCATTTGCATGCAGCATAGCCGCAGCTTTTAGTAAGAGTACATTAAAAAAATCTTCATCAGCGTGCCTGGCAATTTCTTTTCTCTTCTCCTTACTTTTCAAATCATTAATAAAATAAGGTGGATTAGATACGATTAAATCATACAGCACTTCTGTTTTATATTTTTCAATCGGACTATGATGTACCCTAACCCGGGAAGCAAAAGGAGAACCCATACTATTTCTGTGAGCTGCAGTGGCGGCAGATTCATCAATTTCTACTGCATCGATGCTGGCATCAGTAAAACGTTGCGCAAGCATCAGAGCAATCACACCGGTACCAGTACCGACGTCTAAAATATGAAAAGGCCCCGAATGTGCAGCAATGGCTGCCAGAAGTACACCATCTGTATTTATTCTCATTGCACAGCCTGACTGATCTACTTCAAACCTTTTAAATCTGAATACACTGCCCATGGCAATCAGCTTTCATAGATTTCCAGTGGCAAGCCATCCGGATCGGTAAAAAAAGTAAATAGCTTACCGGTATACTCATCAGTCCTGATTGCCTCTGTTACGATACCCTTAGCATTAAGCAGAGCAGCAGCCTCAGCCACATCATCCACTTCAAAAGCGAGGTGACGCAGTCCCATGGCTTCGGGCCTTGACGGACGGGGAGCCGGATTTTCAAACGAGAACAGCTCAATCTGGTACAGCCCGTTTACCGACAGGTCTAATTTATATGATTTACGCGCTTCCCTGTATACTTCCTGCAGCACCTGAAGTCCCAATAAGTTTACATAGAAATTCTTACTTACTGCATAATCAGAGCAGATAATTGCCACATGATGAATCCTGTTGAACATGTATAAATTTTAATGGTGAAATAACACAAAGGTAAAAAAATAGCCGGCAGATAGCTGCCGGCTCTAAAACAAATCACACACCCATATGAACGTTTTATTATAAAAAATTAAAAGCGGAACAGCTCCTGTTACAAACTCAACTGAAACGAAAGTGGCATGGTATAGCGTACCCTTACACTTTGACTATTTTGCTGCCCAGGTTTCCAGCGTGGTGATTTCCTGATTACCCTTAAAGCTTCTTCATCGCATCCGTCGCCTATTCCTCTTATTAAGGTAACATTAGAAATTGTGCCATCCTTTTCAACAATAAAGCTGACAAACACTTTCCCCTGTGTTTCTTTTTCCTGTGCCATTGCAGGGTATCTTAGGTTCCGCTGTATAAATTTGGCCCATGCCTCCATTCCGCCTTCAAACTCCGGATAACGCTCTACCGTTGGCCCATCATAAACAGTGTTGTCGGCCGCAACTGCCCCGGTACCATTTTCAGTTCCTTTGCCCGCAACAGAAACAGCAGAAGCATCAGCAGCTTTACCATCCTGCGTAGCCTGACCTACTAAAGCATCCTTTAACTCATCCACCGTAGGCATACTTTCTTCAATTTTAGGACGTTCCACTACGCTGATATTCGCTACCATTTTTACTGTTTTCACCTTTTCCGACTCAGGTGCTGCTTTAGGCAATTCCATTTTTTTATCAGGAATTGGAAGGTCTACCACCGGGGGCAGCAAATCGACGGGCTTCATTTCTACATCCGTTTGTACCATTACCGGATGCAGGCGGCTGTAGATCATCGGTCCGGCGAAAAGCAGAATAAAAACAGGAACAACCATAAAAAAAGCTTTTACAGTAATAACAGACGATTCTGAGCGCAGCAGATAAGCGCCATAACTTTTGTTTCTGTCTTTGAAAACAAGGTCAAGCCACTCGGCCTTGTATAGATTTGATGATGGATTTAACATAGCGGTAAGAATTAAGGTTCAATCTAATGATGATTTAAATGCCGTTATTCCATAATTAAAGTGCTGGCTAAATTAGAAAGGAAAAGGTTAAACCGCTAGTATATAGTGATAAGGCTCATATTATTATTGGCACAACAGGGCTCACAAAGGGCTAACAGGCCAAACAATTGAAATATGATCTAAATCATGCAAATAATTTTGCCGACTAACGAATTTTTTTCCGAACATTATTGAATACTTATTGATAAATATTCTATTTTTGATAAAATTTAAAGAAACGAATGAAAAGCTTAAGAACAATCGCATTAAACGAAGCACAAACCAGAGTTTCACCAGAAGTTAAGGCACCCGCGGCAAAAATTTCTGAGTTTTTTGGTTCGAACGTATTTGATAAGAAGAAAATGAAAGACTTCCTATCAAAGGAAGTGTATGAAAAATTAATCTCCGCTATTGACCAGGGTGAATTAATCAACCAGGATGATGCAAATCAAATCGCTACAGCCATGAAACACTGGGCTATGTCGAAAGGTGCTACGCATTATACGCATTGGTTCCAGCCTTTAACAGGTTCAACAGCAGAAAAACATGATTCATTTTTTGAACCAAGCAGTGACGGTGCTATTGAGAAATTCGCAGGTAGTGCATTAGTTCAACAAGAACCAGATGCTTCAAGTTTCCCTAATGGTGGTATCAGAAATACATTTGAAGCCCGTGGATATACTGCATGGGATCCTTCATCTCCAGCATTTATCATGGAAAGCAAAGCTGGTAAAACACTTTGTATCCCTACAGTTTTTGTTGCCTATACAGGTGAAGCACTGGATTACAAAGCACCTTTATTAAAAGCCTTAAATGCTTTGGATAAAGCAGCGGTAGATGTTTGACAGTATTTTGATAAAGGAATCAAC
>JAATFQ010000059.1 GCA_015655115.1 Sphingobacteriales bacterium | reverse complement strand
TATGCCGGGAGAGATCAACCACTCGTTTGTACAGTTGACTTACACTTCAGAAAAATACCGTCAGTACTAAAAAACTAAATATGTCTGCATCCACCCCATATACTAAAATCAATCAGGAGCTACTCCTGCAAATTAAAGCAGTTGTAGGTGCTGAAAATGTATTTACCGAACAGGCTATACTCGAAGATTATAATCATGATGAGACTGAGGATTTGCGGTATAATCCTGAAGTGGTAGTCAAGCCGGTTGATACGGCGGCTGTTTCAGCATTACTGCGCCTCTGTAATGAAAATCATGTTCCTGTGACCCCACGGGGTGGCGGTACTGGCCTCAGCGGTGCGGCATTACCGGTTTTTGGTGGTGTGCTCTTGTCTATGGAGCGGTTTAAGTCGATCATCTCTATTGATATGGACAATCTGCAGGCTACCCTTGAGCCGGGGGTGATTACAGAAGAATTTATGAATGCGGTAGCAGAAAAAGGATTACTATATCCGGTAGACCCGTCGAGTAAGGGTTCTTGTTTTATAGGCGGTAATGTTGCCCATGGGTCAGGCGGACCAAGGGTAGTGAAGTATGGTACAATCAGGGAGTATATCTTAAATCTTGAGGTGGTGCTGCCAACGGGCGAGATAATCTGGACTGGGGCCAATACTTTAAAATATGCGTCGGGGTATAACCTTACACAGCTGATGATTGGTTCTGAGGGTACATTGGGGGTGGTGACTAAGATTGTAACGAAGCTGATCCCGAGGCCACAGCTAAGTGTAGTGATGCTGGGCTCTTTTCTTGAAAATGAACAGGCATGTGCTGCGGTATCGGCCATTTTCAGAGCTGGTGTTATTCCTTCTGCACTGGAATTTATGGAGCGAAGAGGGGTGGAATGGGTGATCCGCTTTGATAACATTAAGTTTGATCTGAAGGATGATATACAGGCTTTCCTGATGATTGAGTTTGATGGTAATGATATGGATGTTCTTTTGCGTGATTGTGAGCGGGTAAATGAGGTGCTGGAGCAGTTTGGCTGTACGGAGGTGCTTTTAGCGGACACTGCACAGCAGAAGGAGGATTTATGGCGTATGCGCAGAACGATGGCTGAGTCGGTGAAGTCCAATTCTGTTTATAAGGAGGAGGATACTGTAGTGCCCAGGGCGGCCCTACCTCAATTGATCAATGGGATTAAAGAGATAGGCTCGAGGTATGGTTTTGAAAGTGTTTGTTACGGCCATGCGGGCGATGGTAATCTGCATATCAATATTATTAAGGCTGGAATGAGTGATGAAGACTGGAAGAATAAGCTGAAAGATGGTATCAGGGAGCTATTCCAGCTTACTGCTGATCTTGGTGGGACAATATCGGGGGAGCATGGTATCGGCTTGGTGCAGAAGGAGTTTATGTCTATTAAATATAGTGAGATCAATCTTAACCTGATGCGAGGGATAAAAATGGTGTTTGATCCAAATAGGATTATGAATCCCGGAAAGATTTTTTAACAGGTGAATAACTCAAGTGACTATAATAGCCACCTGAGCATGGTATTTACAATTAAATGTGCTCGGTTTTGTCTTAAGATTTCTCTTCGTTTGATTTTATAGCTGCTCGAAAGTAATCATTTTGGCTCTTTCTGTTTCAGGAATGGGCATAGGCGATTTACTGGTGTAGTTGAATGCTACGCATACCGATTTCCCTTTTGCACAAACTTCTTCTTTCCCATTTACATGTTTAACTAACAGATACTCGAGGTCGAAGCTGCTGGTGCCTATCCTTGAGGTGCGGATATACATGCTGATCTTATCTTTGAGTAATACGGGGACGACATAGTCTAATGAAGCCTGCGCAATAACAACTCCTGTTTTCTCCCAATCCCACATTATAGCTTGTGTCCAGTATTTGGTTCTTGCAATTTCCATGTAGGTAAAGTATACAGCATTATTCACATGGCCCATCATATCAAAATCTGCAAAGCGGACTTCTATTGCGGTTTTGTACTTAAAGTCTGTTAAATTATTAGTTATCACTGTCTTTTTGTCTTCTTGTTTTTCTTTTTTATGCCAAAATGTCTTAAATATCATAAATTATGCGGTTGGTATGGGAGTTGAACAGGTGATTGTAATTAAATGAAATTAAAAAATAAAAGGAGAATATAACAATGACACTAGTAAATTTTAACAATCGTACAAGAAACACTGCACCTTACT
This sequence comes from Sphingobacteriales bacterium, assembly GCA_015655115.1. Classification (GTDB taxonomy): domain Bacteria; phylum Bacteroidota; class Bacteroidia; order Sphingobacteriales; family Sphingobacteriaceae; genus Pedobacter. The sequence continues at coordinate 2,281 of JAATFQ010000059.1, read as the reverse complement.
TTAACAATGTTTTTGATTCTTTGTTTAGCGAAGCATTGAATAAAAACCATTCTATTAATAAAGTTCCTGGTGTCAATATTTTAGAGTCGGCTACTGATTATACTATCGAATTGGCTGCGCCGGGTTTGGTAAAGGAAGATTTTCAGATTAACCTTAAAAAGGATACTTTGTCTGTATGGGCTGAGAAAAAAGTTGCTGATGAAGCTGCTGCAAAGAATTATAGCAGAAAAGAATTTGACTATTTATCTTTCGCCAGGTCGTTCACTTTGCCTGAAAGTATTGATGCAGAGAAGATAGCTGCTGAATATTTGAATGGGATACTGACAATTACTATCGGCAAAAAAGTTGATGTGCAGCCAGAATCAAAAGAGATTAAGGTTTCTTAATCTCGCGGTTTTTTGAATTAGATGCTGAGATAAGGGTAAAAAAACGGGGTATGTATTTTTGGCTGCGCCGCTTCTGCGAAGCGCCAGGGCCTACAAATACATACCCCGTTTTTTTACTTTATTCTCCAGGATTTATCTTTATGAAATCCAAAAAACAGGTGTTCTTAAGAAATAGGAGGAACATCCATGGAAGGTTTACCAAAGGATATCTGTTTGCAGGGTGAATTTAAAATGCACCCGCGAATGAGCATGTAAAATACTCTTATAGAGGTGTCTATTGAAGTTACTTATTGGACGTGCTTATTAGAAGTGTTTATCGAAGTTACTTAGGACGTGCCTATTAGAGGTGTCTGTTGAAGTTGCTTATTGGACGTGCTATTATAGGTGCTTATCGAAGTTGCTTATTGGACGTGCTTTTATAGGTGCTTATCGAAGTTGCTTATTGGACGTGCTATTAGAGGTGTCTATTGAAGTTGTTTATTAGAGGTGATTATTATTTAAGGTAGCTATCAGTAAAAGTCAGCTTTTTCCGGTACTCTCGAGAGGCAGCATAGAAGCAACTGTTAAGAATACACATTTACGTTACTAATAAAAAGGCGCCCACAGCTATTTTGATCAACTATGGACGCCTTGTATTATCGTTTCTAGGTATAACCCAGGATTTTTAATACCTGTTTACTGTTTTGCTCTTCTCCGAAAACCTCGAAGTTAAACGTTTCGTCCCGGTTCCGCCGGATAATCACGTGTTTCGGACTAGGGAGCAGGCAATGGTGGATACCACCATATCCGCTTAATACTTCCTGATAAGCTCCGGTATTGAAGAAACCAAGATATTGTACTTTACGTGTTTTAGGCATGAACACCGAGTTCATGTGTGCTTCCTGGTTGTAATAATCCTGGCCATCGCAGGTTATGCCACCGAGGTTGACACGTTCGTATTCTGCATCCCAGTTGTTTATCGGTAAAAGGATATATTTCTGGTTCAGGGCCCAGACATCAGGAAGGTTAGTGATGAAAGATCCGTCAAGCATCAGCCATTTCTCACGGTCATTCTGTTGTTTACGGCCAAGTACCTTATATAGGATCCCTGAAGCTTCAGCAACAGTATATTTTCCGAATTCTGTGATAATATCAGGTTCTACTACATCGTGCTCTGCACAAATCTCTTTGATACGTTTCACGATCTCATTTACCATGTATTCGTAATCGAAATCAAATACCAGTGAATCTTTAAACGGCATACCACCGCCAATGTCTAAAGTATCCAACTCCGGGTTGATTTTCTTGAACTTACAATATAAGGTAACGTATTTCTCAAGTTCGTTCCAGTAGTATGGAGAATCGGTGATTCCAGAGTTGATGAAGAAATGCAGCAGCTTAACCCTGAAGTTAGGGTTTGCCGAAATCTTATTGTTATAGAAATCAATCACATCTTCCATACGTACGCCTAAACGGGAAGTATAGAACTGCGAGTCCGGCTGTTCCTCTGCCGCGATACGGATACCCAGGTTACAAGGCGTGTCCATCTCTACCTCATCGTCAAAAAGATTGAACTCTTCCTTGTTGTCGAGCACAGGGATAATGTTTTTGTACCCGTCGTGCAACATATCTATGATATATTGTTTGTACTGGTACGTTTTAAATCCATTGCAGATAACAGTGATGTCTTTCGTTAAAGAGCCCTTTTTCTCAAGGGCTTCAATCATTGGCATATCAAATGCTGATGATGTTTCCAGGTGGATACCATTCTTTAATGCCTCTTCAACGATGTGTTTAAAGTGAGAGCTTTTAGTACAATAGCAATATTTATAATCCCCACGGTAATTGTTCTTGATGATAGCCGTCTGAAACAACAGTTTTGCCTGCTGTATTTTTTTGGTTATCATCGGAAGATA
>JAATFQ010000034.1 GCA_015655115.1 Sphingobacteriales bacterium | reverse complement strand
GAGACGTACTATTTTTCTTTTGCAAAATTACACAATAGTTTAGCCAAATTCAAAAAGGCAATGACAGGTAATTAATGATGACTCTGTGATGGCTTATTCAAAGCTTAGTTGATGGGAACAAAAATCATATAATATGATCTATCTCTTTAACTCATACGGCAAATAGCCAACACTAAAATATAATTATGACCAAATGGCTTAGTTTAAAGAATACCATTTGAATATGTCGGTGAATTAGAGGCTATGTTCAATCCAAACTTTAATTATACCGAATTCGGTGTAATTAAAAATTCAGTTGGCGGTAACAACATGTCTTTTAATTTTGAGTACAGTTCAATCTCCAACTGGTAAAACCGGGAAATACGCCTTAATAATATATATTAAGCTGTGTTGTGTCCTTAATGTATTATAAGTCAGTTTTCTATGGTCGATTATTTGTGATCTGTAAAAAATACAACCCAAATTCCAGATTTCGCGGGTCAAAAGTCCCTATCTTTAAAGGATATTTGAGCCGGTAACGATTGCATAGATTTCTGTAAAAATAATTTGATTAACCGGTAAAGTGCTATAAATTCATACTAACCAAATTTTAAATTAAAAACAGTATGAAAAAATTAACTGGAATGATTATCCTTTCCTTTGCCATTGCCTTGGCAAGCTGTAAAAAGACAAATGAAACTGCATCTTTGCCCCAAAATTCTGATGCATTATCAGCTACTACAAATGTCGCGGCTGTTGCTGCTGCTGCAAGTACTACAGTAACAACAGAGGCTGCGCTAAAAACTGCAGTAGCAAATGCTGTTGCTGGTGATATTATCACCATCAGTGGTACCATTAACTTAACCAGTACACTGCAATGTCTCAAAAGTGGTACTTCTTCGGCAAAAATTAATCTTACCGGCGGAGTATTAAACTGTTCAGGGATTAGTAGCGGCTGGGGCGTAAAAGTGAACGGCAGCTATTGGAACATTACCAATATGACTATTAAAAATGCACCTGATTGCGGATTGGTCTTTCAGACTGGCGGTTACAATTATGTCTATAATGTAACTACAACGGCTAATAAAGATTCAGGGTTGCAGATTTACAATGCCTCGCATCACAATAGTATCAGCTATTGCACTTCTACAGAAAATTATGACGTAGCCAACGGCGGTGAAAATGCAGATGGTTTTGCCTGTAAACTTTCTGCCGGCGCTGGAAATCAGTTTGACCACTGTACTGCAAATCACAACTCTGATGATGGCTGGGATTTGTATGGACAGCCTTACACTGTAACAATCACTAACTGTACCGCTACCAATAATGGTTATGGTACAAACGGCGATGGAAATGGATTTAAACTAGGCAGTGCAGGACAGACTGTACCACACACCGTTACCAATTGTGTATCTAACTATAATATAGGAGCAGGATATGATGGTAATGGTAACACCGGACATATCACTACTACCGGAAGTACCGGTACTGGTAATGGTATTTCTACACTGTTTTACAGAATTTACTAGTCTCAGGAAATCTCCCGAGTAATGATTGGCGGATCCGATGTGGTTGTTGTGATCCGCTAATCCTAAAAACACCCCCAGAAAGCAAAGGATTCTTATCCTGCAATTTCAGGGAGTGTTTTTTTATGTTTCAACTATATATACAGACAGACTTTCACCGGCCAGGCCGTCTTTCTCAAAGTAATTTGAAGGTAAAAAACCAATAGCCTCTGCACTAATCCTTTGATGGTACTCAACCTTGGTGTACATTTGTAAGAGTAAAATTAATTTTAACATAAAAGCATTTAGATATGTATCCAGAATATTTAGTAGAACCTATGCGTGCAGAACTTACTACAGTAGGTTTTGAAGAAATGAAAACAGCGGAAGATGTTGATAATGCAATTACATCTGAAGGAACTGTTTTTGTTGTGGTTAATTCAGTATGTGGTTGTGCAGCAGCAAATGCGCGCCCTGCTGCAAAAATGGCTGCGGCAAATGGAAAACATCCTGATAAGATGATCACTGTTTTTGCAGGCATGGAAAAAGATGCTGTAGACAGGGCCAGAGGATATATGGTTCCTTTTCCTCCTTCATCACCATCGATGGCCTTATTTAAAGATGGTAAATTAGTTCATATGATCGAACGTCACCAGATTGAAGGTCGTCCGGCTCAGATGATTGCTGATAACCTTATCGGTGCTTTTGAGCAATACTGCTAATTATCTGAAAACATTACCTGCATATGCAGGAGGAAAAATCCGGCTAAGTCCGGATTTTTTTATGTCCTTATTTTTCCAAATATTGTCCTTATTTTATCAAAAAGTATAACTGTAAAATGATAGATTCCGTTTTAAAAATCTTTATTCAGCAATTTCTCCAGCTCTCCAAAAGAAACATTCATACGCACTCTTCCTTGTTTCGCATAGGCAATCTCTCCGGTTTCTTCAGATACAATTACTGCGACAGCATCGGTAGTTTCAGATATTCCTATTCCCGCACGGTGGCGTAACCCAAATTGAGGAGGCAGCTTGTCATTATCCGTAAGAGGGAGGATGCAGCTTGCACTTTTAATTTTATTCTCAGCAATCACTACTGCACCATCATGCAGGGGGCTATACTTCTGAAAAATACTCTCCAGCAGTCGTTTTGATATTTTTGAGTCAATCAGCTCACAGCTATTTGCAAAAAGCTGGTCGTCATAAAACTTTACAAATACAATCAGTGCACCTGTCCTTGATTTCTTCATGCTCTTGCAAGCATCAATTATAGGCTTAATGCGGACAAGGTTATCTCTTTCATTATCCTTGCTGCCGAAAAGATATCCCCACCAGGCTTTATTCTTCTGCAAAAAAGTATTCTTTCCTATCAGTAAGAGAAAACGGCGGATTTCGGGCTGAAATATGACGATCAGTGCAATGATGCCCACACTCATGAACTTGTTCAGAATAGCCGTTAACAGGCGCATGTTCAACGCGTCTACCAGGAAATACAGCAGCATAATGATAAACATACCCAGGAGCAGGTTTACGGCAAGTGTATTCTTGATAAGGTTATACGTATAATAAATCAGGAAGGCAACGAACAAAATGTCCACTACGTCCGTTGGTGTGATAGTTAGAAAATCAAAGTCAAAGCCTTTCATCCTGCAATTTAATTATTTTAAGGAAATATCCATGCTGCTGCATTTTTCAACCAGTTTGATACATTCTACAGCCGCTTTTACATCATGTACCCTTAAAATAGCAGCACCTTTTTGCAGGGACAATGTGTTTAATACAGTAGTACCGTTTAATGCCGTTTCGGGCGTAATGCCCAGAAATTTATAGATCATAGATTTCCTGGAGAAACCAACCAGAAGCGGCAGCCCGAAAATATTCAGGTTCTCCATATCATTTAATAGCTGGTAATTATGGTCTATAGTTTTAGAGAACCCAAATCCCGGATCAAGGATTAAATCAGATACCCCCAGCTTTTTAAGCCGGCTAACCTTATCCGCAAAATAATCTACTACTTCCAGGCTGACATTGTCATATACAGGATTCTTCTGCATAGTTTGCGGTGTACCTACCATGTGCATTAAAATATAAGGGACTTTTAAATCTGCAACGGTATCAAACATGGCTTCGTCCATTTCGCCGGCGGCAATATCATTGATGATATGGGCACCGGCCTCAATACTTTCCCGGGCTACTCTGGCCCTAAAAGTATCAATAGATAGTTTAGCCTCCGGAAAACGGTCGCGGATAGCCGAAATCACCGGCACTAACCGCTGGATCTCTTCTTCTTCAGTTACATCAGCAGCGCCAGGACGTGAAGAATAAGCACCGATATCGATAAACGATGCACCCTCTGTTAAGCAGTTTTCTACTCTTGTTAATGCGGCATCTACTGAACTTACCCGACTATAGCTATAAAAAGAATCGGGTGTTAAATTCAGGATTCCCATTACACAGGGCTTGCTCAGATCTATCAGTTGCCCTTTGAGGTTTAGTGTTATTTTTCGGTTTAAAAACGTATCTTTAGCCATCATTCTGTATGCAAAAATACAGTATTAAAACAGCTTTAAACTAAATATTTTAATTGTTTTGGCAACAAACACCTCAAGAGAATACGACTCAGTAATTGCGGTTTGCAGATCGCTTTTTTTAAAGAAAACAAAGGACTATGGAACTGCCTGGCGCATTCTGAGATTATCCTCTATCACCGACCAGCTGTTTATCAAAGCGCAGCGTATCCGGACACTCGAAGAAAAGAAAATTTCCAAGGTAGGCGAGGGCATTATCCCCGAATATATTGGTATTATCAACTACTGCATTATTGCAATGCTTCAGGCCGATTTGACTGATGCAGATCCGAATGAAATGGATCCTGATGCAGTAGAAATCCTGTTCGATACCAAGGTAAAGGAAACGAAAGAGCTCATGATGGCGAAAAACCACGACTATGGCGAGGCCTGGCGTGATATGAGAATCAGCTCCCTCACAGATCTTATCCTTATGAAAATCTTTAGGGTAAAGCAAATTGAAGATAACCAGGGCACAACCATTGCGTCCGAAGGTGTAAATGCGAACTATCAGGATATGCTTAATTATGCTGTTTTTGCATTAATTAAAATGGACGTTAAATAGATACAGCCCTCCTGGGGCATTAAATATATTTCAAATGAACAAAGCAGCGCTAAATTTTTCAAGAATCTTCGTAGGTGTACTTTTCATTATATCAGGATTGATAAAGGCTAATGATTCATTGGGGTTTGGATATAAACTGGAAGAGTATTTCGATGTTTTCCATCTATCGTTCTTTAATCCTTACGCTACGCCCATTGCCATGTTTCTATGTGTGCTGGAGATCGTATTCGGTGCATTGCTGTTGTTCGGTTTCTGGAGTAAAAAGGTAGCCACAGGCCTGCTTGTCATTATTATCTTTTTCACTTTCCTGACTTTTGTTTCTGCTGCTTTTAAAGTGGTTACCTCTTGCGGATGTTTTGGCGACGCTATCCCGCTCACGCCATGGCAGTCGTTCTCTAAAGACCTCGTACTACTTACACTAATTATCTATCTCTTTATCCATAGAACGAAAATCCTTCCTGTAACCCGTAACGAAGGAGCCCAAAAAATAGCACTTGTTGCTGTTGTTGTTGTTTCTACTGCATTTAGCATCTATACTTATACCTACCTTCCTGTGGTAGATTTTTTACCTTATAAAATTGGCGCTAATCTGCCAGAATTAATGCGGGTTCCTCCTGGTGCTGCTCCTGATGTATATGAAATCACCTACCAGCTTAAAAATAAGAAGACCGGGGAGAAAAAAGTGATGAGCGATAAAGACTACCTGAAATCGGGTATCTGGGAAGATAGTAACTGGGAGATTACGGGTGACCCTGTGCAGAAGCTGATAAAAAAAGGATATGATGTTAAAATCAAAGACCTGATGATCAGTGATGCTTCGGGAACAGATTATACCAAAGAACTCATTGAAAATCCTTATTACAACCTTATCATCGTTGCTTATAATCTAAATGATACCAACGAGGACGGAATTGCGAAGTTAAATGCGTTAACCCTGAATGCTACCGAGCAATTCAATATCCGTACAGTAATGCTTACTTCTAATTCTGCCCAGGATGCCGATGCGTTCAGCAAGAGAATGAAGCTTTTTGCGGAGATTTTTTACGCCGATGGGGTGCCGCTGAAAAGTATGGTGAGAGCTAATCCTGGAGTCTTACTGCTAAAAAATGGGGTAGTCATCAATAAGTGGAGCTTCAGGTCAATGCCTTCATTCGAGAAGTTGTCGCAAACCTATTTTGCTAAGTAAAGATGTGGCGGTATGCATTAAAGAAGATCAGTTACGGACTCGTTGTAATGGCGGGCGTTATCATTGTCGTTTTTGTCTTGTTTAATGTACTTCCGGGCGACCCGGCAAGAATGACGCTGGGACAGCGTGCCGATGTTCAGTCGCTTGAAGCTGTGCGGAAAGAGTTTGGTCTTGACCGCTCCAGGCCTGCCCAGTTTATCCTTTTTATCAACGACCTTTCGCCTCTGAGCTTTCATGAAGAAACAGCGGACGACCAGCAAAAATACCATTACCTGAAGCTGTTATCTTTTAATAAAAACGTTTTTGTATTAAAGTGGCCCTATTTGAGGCGATCTTATCAAACCAAGAGGGAAGTGACCACTATCCTGTCTGAAACTGTGCCCAATACCATTATTCTCGCTACTACGGCTATGCTGTTTGCTACGCTGGTTGGTGTTTTTCTGGGCGTGATCTCAGCGGTACATAAAGACACCTGGATAGACCGGTCGGCCAATGCCTTTGCTATTCTTGGCGTTTCTGCTCCTTCATTCTTTGCCGGTATTATCATTGCATGGCTGTTTGGCTTCCTGTTGGCACCACTCACAGGCTTAAATATGTCGGGCAGCCTGTATACCTACGACCCCTTTAATGGCGAGGTGCTGACCTTAAAAAATCTGATCCTGCCCATGGTTACACTGGCCCTGCGCCCGCTGGCCATCATTGTACAGCTTACCCGCTCGGCCATGCTCGATGTTTTCTCGCAGGATTATATCCGTACCGCACGTGCCAAAGGTCTCGGCCGCAATGCAATTATCTATAAGCATGCACTCAAAAATGCAATGAATCCTGTCATTACGGCAATTTCAAGCTGGTTTGCTTCTTTACTTGCGGGTTCTTTTTTCGTAGAGTATATTTTTGGTTATAATGGGCTGGGACGTATTACCGTTAAGGCTTTGGAAATGTCGGATTTTCCGGTGGTGATGGGTTCAATACTTTTTATTGCCCTTGTTTTTGTAATAATTAATATTTTAGTAGATGTTTTGTATGCCTTTGCAGATCCAAGGGTAAAATTGGCTTAATATGAAGATATTTCTAATTGGTTTTATGGGGTGCGGGAAAACTACGCTGGGTAAAAAACTAGCTGTAAAGATGGCTTATAATCTTATTGATCTTGACCATAAAGTGGAGGAAGCTACAGGCAGCACTATTGCCGATTATTTTTCTGCGCATGGCGAGGAGGCATTCAGAAAGCTGGAAAGCGATACCCTTAAAAACTGGGATTACCCTACGAATTGTGTTGTTGCCACTGGCGGTGGTACACCCTGTTTCTTCGATAATATGGACTGGATGAATGCTAACGGTTTAACGATATATATCGATATGCCAGCAATTGCTTTAGCGAAACGTCTCGAAAAAGGCGTCGCAAAACGACCTTTGTTAAGAGGGCTTACAGAAGCAGCACTGGTTAACTTCATAGAAGAGAAGCTGACTGACCGCCGTCTGTTTTATCAAAAATCTAAGTTGACGATCAGCGGTATCAACTTAACGCCGGATGTTCTTCGCGCAGCAGTTCTGGCCTATCGGTAACAGGACTCATATATGTTGATTTAATATTTGATAAAATCACTATAATGATGGTATTCTTCAGACATTACTCAGTTTAACGACTATTCTGTAAACGCTGCCCTGTATCCCTTCTTAAACAGTTCTCCAATTGGTGTAGTGCTGCTTTTGTAAAATAGCCGAAAAGTCTACCCGCGGTTTTAAGTCAAGATATGGATAGATTACGCGCGACAGATATAATCCTTCCGGGTGGGCCGGTGTAATCAACCTGGGTGTTTCCTTAGAAATCAGGTAACTCTCAAACTCATCCACACTAGATGTACCTTTTCCGATTTTAATCAGCTGGCCCATAATAATACGGATCATCTTTCCTAAAAACCTATTTGCAGAGATCTGAAACCTCAACTT
>JAATFQ010000089.1 GCA_015655115.1 Sphingobacteriales bacterium | reverse complement strand
GTACGGCAAAATAAAAAATAAAGACCAGCTGCAAAAGAAAAATAATGACCGTATCTTTTGGGATAATAAAGCCGCTTTCCAGTTGTCGAAAAACTGGTATTTCTTTGGTTCCGTGACTTTTGAATCTCAGTTTGATAAGGGATTTTCCTATGGAACAGAAAATGGCCAGGAGGTACCGACCTTGATCTCGAAGTTTATGGCTCCGGGATATCTGACGGAATCGATCGGTTTTGAGTACAAACCGACTAAATATTTCTCCACCCGATTTGGTACGGGATCAGCAAAACAGACCTTTGTTTTAGCTAATGATGAGCTGGAAGCAGCAGATCGTGAGAAAGCTATTCGCAATAATTCTACTAGTTCAAAAACCGATTTCTATGGGGTACCGCTTGGCGATTCTTTCAGAAATGAACTCGCTTTTCAGATAGTAAGTAACTTTGAAAAAGATGTTTTTGAAAACGTAAACCTGAAATCAAGGTACTCGATGTTTATCCCATACAATAATTTTGGATATATTGATCACCGTCTGGATGTTACGATCACAGCGAAAGTAAATAGGCTTATCAATGTTTCTTTGACTGGGGTAGGTTTATATGACCGTGATACGGACAATAAAATACAGGGAAGCCAGACACTGGCCATGGGCCTGTCCTTCTATTTTCCTAAATAGTCCTTTTTACTATCTGTTTGTCTTTCTGTACGGATTATCTGTCTATATGGAGCTTAGTGCTTTTTCAGATCATGATAGTCAATGTAGTACAGCACTTTGACAGACAAACTGTTGTTCTGAGGGCCCGACAGGATTGCATCAATATTGCGCATGTATTTTTTCCTGTAGTTACTTTCGCTACTCTCGGCTGCATTTTTATAGGCAATGCTGAGCTCACTGCCAGGAGAAAACTGCCACTGGTAGATCAGGTCAATGTTAAACACGTTATAGTCAGTATCCTTGCCCTTTAAGGCTTCACCCTGATAAGGCACCAGAGAGCCGTCGGTATTTAACAGGTAAAACGATTTATTTCTACGATCCGACCAATAGTGCCTTACACGGAAATTAATCCCCATTTTATTGCTGAAGCTGTATTTGGCGTCCATTGAATTCTCCACCGTCTGCCGGTCGTATCTGGAGAAAATGATGTCAGTTCCCTGCGTAGCCACCCATCCGGCATAGTTATAGCGCGGCTGATAATTCAGGTCCAGCCCCAGGGCAATCTGATCATTCAATCTCAGGTTTTGAAATAGATAGGCATCATATGCCCTGCCTTTAAACAACTTGTTTTCACGGTAGCCGAGATTGCCGCCAAAATTATAAGCTTTTGTCCGGTTAGGATTGATATAGAGCTGTACGCCATAATTCTCTCCAGCCTTAAATACCCTGCTGGCATTACGTGATTCATAAAAATCATTCGATTCTTTCTGCCAGTCCATATCTACTTCTGCCGACCAGAAGTTCTTAAACTGCACATAACCGCCTCCATTTACATTGAATGACTGATAGGCAGAAGCGGTATATCTCCTGATATAATTCACATTCGTCCAGCTCTGCCATTTATTATACCACGTTCCGGGTTTATAATCCTGATAAGAAAGATTAAAATGCTGATCTACAAAGTTATTATTGGTAAAAAAGCCCATGTCAGAAGGGTCGAATTTGTCGTCGGCCACTTTTAAATTATAATTCCATGTCCAGCTTCCGCTCTGCCTGGCAAAGCCAAGCTCTGTATTGAATCCATACTGGCTGCTCTGGGCTGGCATAGGGCTGAGGTAACTCATCTTTGCGGCACCACTCAGGTTATAGACGTTCGACTTGTTATTCAGGTTGAACAAAAAAGCCGTTACATTGGCATCATAATCAGCGCCCTCTCTCAGCACATTGGTATTGATCAGGGTAACAGAGCTGTTATTTTTGAGGGATTGGTCCAGTACCAGTACGTTGTAATTTGTTAGCGGCTGACTTTCAATTTCTCTTTTCCCGCCTTTTTCATTTTCTACCACAGATTGCATGCTGTTAGTGATGGCATTTAACACCCCTATCCCCAGTCCCCCTGCCGTTCTGCCTGAAACCTTGGTTGCATTCAATACCTTTCCCTCTGTGGGGGTTTTAACAATAGTTTCCCCCGTTTTCAGCTCGCCGCTGATATCTCTGAAATAAGCAGGTATCGAGCCTATGCGCTTGGAATAAAATAAATCCCCTTTGCTGAACAATTCTGTTCCTTCGGTAAAAAATTGCCTCCGTTCATCGAACTTCACCTCAAAAGGAGTTAAGTTCAGGATCCTGTTATCAGCCTGCACTTGTCCGAAATCGGGAATAAGCGTCATGTCGAGCGTAAAACTCTGGTTAATCCCATATTTAACGTCCATCCCGCCATTAAATGAAGAAGTAGTATTTTTAACACCAGCGGTATTGTAAGGATAGTGGTTGACATAAGTGGAAATAAAAGGCGAAAACGACAGGCGCAACCTTGGTTTTATCCCTTTTAATCCCTGCCAGATCCCGCTTTGATTAATGAACCCGCTCACTTTAGGATCTACAAAATTCCACATCAGCTGCACATTTGCATTCTGCCGCATCCGTACTATATTTAGTCCCCATTGCTGAATATCCTTACCAGAAAAACGCAGGGCGGAATAGGGAATCTTAAATTCTGCCGTCCAGCCTTTGTCATCGCGGGTAACGCTGCTTTCCCATACCGCATTCCAGGCACTGTCCTCCCCTCCTGTCTGTGAATATTTCGCATCAAACTGAACACCCGCTGCCGTGACATAAAAACCATTGCCATTCATCCCGTCAGAGAAAGTATCGAAGACTATACCCAGGTAATCCGCATTGCCAATATCGTCGCGGGATACGAACTCATGGGCCACACTATCCGGATTATCATACATCCTTGCAGCAACATATACTGCGTTATCATCATATAAAATCCTTACTTCAGTACGTTTACCGGGGGATTCATGCTTTCCAGGAAATGGCCTGTTCTGAATAAAATCAGTAGCAACAGTAGCATCTTTCCAAACCTCATCTGTCAATATGCCGTCAATTTTCGGCGTCTGAATGGCTCTTACAGCAGCGAGGGTTTTCTTTACAGGAGCAGGTTGTGCCAGACATAAAGACAAGCAAAAAAGATTTAGCAATATGGAGAGCGCAAATTTCATAGATAACAGTTAATGCAGATAAGACCCGGAATGTGGCGGAATGTTGCACAAGAGGAAATATTTTATTGCATAAATGGCTTTTAACCCTCATTATATAGCTTTATTCCGGAATATATTTTTAAGCTATCCGGGCATCCGGTTACATAAAGAATAAAGATGAAATGATATACACGGTCTTTCGGGCAAATTTAATAACTTTGTTACTTACAAAAATTTGAGCACTAAGCAGTAAAGAAAATGTTTGAAAATTTACAGGATAAACTAGACCGTGCGTTTAAAGTTCTAAAGGGACAAGGAAGCATTTCAGAAATCAACGTGGCTGAAACCATGAAAGAAATTCGTAAAGCTTTGCTGGATGCCGACGTAAATTATAAGACAGCAAAAACTTTTACCGATGAGGTAAAGGAGAAAGCTTTGGGATTGAACGTATTGACAGCGGTTTCACCGGGACAATTACTAACCAAGGTAATGAACGATGAGCTTACTGCCTTAATGGGCGGTGAGGTCACAGAGCTGGACTTAAAAGCAAATCCTACAATTATATTGATTGCTGGTTTAAATGGCGCGGGTAAAACTACCTTCTCCGGTAAACTGGCTAATTACCTGAAATCTAAGGGCAAAAAACCATTATTGGTGGCGGGCGACGTATACCGTCCGGCGGCGATAGACCAGTTACAGGTTTTAGGAGGACAAATAGGTGTCCCGGTTTATGCAAATAAAGAATCTAAAGATCCTGTAGCTATTGCCCTTGAAGGTATTACTGAAGGAAAAAGACAAAATAATAATGTCATCATCATTGATACTGCCGGTCGTCTGGCTATCGATGAGCAGATGATGAATGAAATTGCTGAGGTAAAATCAAGCACTAAACCGCACGAAATCCTGTTCGTTGTTGATGCCATGACCGGACAGGATGCGGTTAATACTGCCAAAGCATTTAATGACAGACTGGACTTTACGGGTGTTGTACTGACAAAACTGGACGGTGATACCCGCGGAGGTGCTGCGCTATCTATTAAATCGGTAGTCAACAAACCGATTAAGTTTGTAGGTACAGGTGAAAAAATGGAGGCCCTGGATGTATTTTATCCGGAAAGGATGGCTTCGCGTATCCTGGGTATGGGTGATGTGGTTTCACTGGTTGAGCGTGCACAGGAGCAGTTTGACGAGAAGGAAGCTGCCGAGCTGCAAAAGAAAATCCGTAAGAATAAGTTCGATTTTAACGATTTCTACAACCAGATCCAGCAGATCAAGAAAATGGGTAACATGAAAGACCTGATGGGCATGATACCCGGTGTAAGCAAAATGATGAAAAATGTAGAGATTGAAGATGACGCTTTTAAAAATGTAGAAGCTATTATTCAGTCTATGACGAAATATGAACGTGAAAACCCTGACAGTATCCAGCAAAGCAGACGTCAGCGTATTGCTACAGGATCAGGAAATAAAGTTGAAGAGGTAACAAAACTGATTAAACAGTTTGAAGATATGAGAAAGGTGATGAAACAGTTCTCTAACCCTGCTGCCGCAGCGAAACTGATGCGCGGTATGCCTAAAATGCCACAGGGAAGAATGTAATCCTTTCTCTCCATAAAACTTAATCGACGGGTGTATCATGAAATAGTGGTCACCCGCTTTTTTTGAAATTGATTACCACATAACCGGAGAACCATATTACATTAGCTCATTTTACTATTAGAGATTGTATGCTGGTTAAAACTTATGGAAGTGCCGTTTTTGGTGTAGATGCAATAACGATAACTATTGAGGTAAGTATCGGGAAGGGGAATAAGTACCATATCGTGGGGCTGCCCGATAATGCGGTTAAAGAAAGCCTGAGAAGGGTTGAAAGTGCTATTCAGTGCTCTGGATTAAAAATGCCGCGACAGAAGATTGTAGTAAACCTTTCGCCGGCAGATATCAGAAAGGAAGGCACCTCGTACGACTTACCTATCGCTGTAGGCATTTTAGCTGCATCAGGACAGATTGAACCCGCTGCAGTGGCACAGTTCTTCATTATGGGAGAATTGTCTCTTGACGGAGGACTAAAGCCGGTCAAAGGGGCGTTGCCAATTGCTATTGAAGCTAGGAAATCTGGTTTTAAAGGGTTTATCCTCCCGGCAGCTAATGCACGCGAAGCCGCTATCGTAGGCGGTTTACTGGTATACGGTATGAAGAACCTGTCTGAAGTAATTTCTTTTTTTAATAACAAATCAGTTTTTGTGCCTGTAGTTGTAGACACCCGCCAAGAGTTTCTTAAAAGCAGCGGCAACTATGAGCAGGATTTTGCTGATGTAAAGGGCCAGGAGAGCATTAAAAGGGCGCTGGAGATCGCTGCCGCAGGGGGACATAATCTTATTCTCATCGGTCCCCCGGGAGCGGGGAAGACGATGCTTGCAAAGCGTCTCCCTACGATCCTGCCTCCACTAAACCTATTGGAAGCACTGGAAACGACAAAAATACATTCTGTGGCAGGTAAGCTGAATGCTGCTGATGCATTGATGACTGAACGCCCCTTCCGTAATCCGCACCATAGCATTTCTGACGCCGCATTGGCCGGCGGAGGTATTCTGCCGCAACCGGGAGAAATATCCCTTGCCCATAACGGCGTCTTATTCCTTGATGAACTGCCGGAATTCAAAAGAAGTGTACTCGAGGTGATGCGCCAGCCATTGGAAGATCGGAAAGTGACGATCTCCAGATCGCGCCTGAGCGTTGAGTACCCGGCAAGTTTCATGCTGATTGCCTCCATGAACCCCTG
>JAATFQ010000276.1 GCA_015655115.1 Sphingobacteriales bacterium | reverse complement strand
TTTGGGGTTGCTGTGCATTTACCATAAATGCCAGGAATAACAATAACAGCAGTGAAGGGATCTTTTTGTAATTCAAAACGTTCGTATTATTTTACAATGGTACAAAAAAACCTGCCTGAATAAATCTATCAGTCAGGTTTTTAACATATTTTAAGAAATTTTATTTGTTGGCTGCTGCATTTTGCATTGGGTTACCACCAATAGACTGGCCGCGTGCGGCTGTAGTTTTTTGTTTGAACAGGTCAAATTTCGACTGTTCTTTTTTGCCGCCCCATACATTATTGCTTTCGTCAATATCTGCAGTTTCGCGCATTGGATCCAGTTTTATGCCTGTAACTTCTTTATCAAGCACATAAAATTTCGAGGCTTTCAGTTCATTATGTCTCCATATCTGGGCAGGGATCCTGTCAATTTGCTTAGTACCATCGGCAAAGGTAAATTCAACAATAACAGGCATCACCAGTCCGCCTTTATTGCTGAAATCCAGCTCATAATAAAACTTGCCTGCATATTCTTTCTTTTCCTCATCAGACAGCTTTTCAAAGGGTGCAGGGATAACCAGCTTACGCTCACTGACATCCTGTTTCTCCTGTCCACGGTCGTATCGCCAGTAAAAGTCATGCGTAGATACATCACGGTCAGTATAGAATTTAATATTTTTATCGTTCCTGTTTCTCACTTTAGAGATATCATCGAAAGCATTTACTGCAGGAGCGTCTAGTTTTACCATCCTCACATTTGCTGGCGGAATATCAGCGTTCATATCAGCTTTGCCCACTTTTACAGAATCCAGGGAGATATCACATGGATCAACACCATAAAACCAGCCTCTCCAGAACCAGTCAAGATCTTCACCGCTGGCATCTTCCATCGTTCTGAACAAGTCGGCCGGAGTAGGATGTTTAAAAGCCCAGCGTTTTGCATATTCTTTGAAAGCATAGTCAAACAATTCGCGGCCCATGATTGTCTCTCTCAAGATATTAAGTCCCGTAGCGGGTTTTGAATATGCATTAGGGCCAAACCGCGCAATGTTTTCAGAATTAGTCATAATAGGCTCCAATTCGTCTTTTGGCAATTTCATATAGTCAACAATAGTATATGCCGGACCTTTTTTAACAGGAAACTTATTGTCCCACAGTTCCTCTGTAAGGTATTCCACAAAAGAGTTGAGGCCTTCATCCATCCAGGTCCATTGACGTTCATCACTATTGACGATCATAGGAAAGAAATTATGGCCCACTTCATGAATAATTACACCG
Source organism: Sphingobacteriales bacterium (assembly GCA_015655115.1). Classification (GTDB taxonomy): domain Bacteria; phylum Bacteroidota; class Bacteroidia; order Sphingobacteriales; family Sphingobacteriaceae; genus Pedobacter. The sequence continues at coordinate 24,760 of JAATFQ010000276.1, read as the reverse complement.
AGCATCCCATTTTTGGAAGTTTCGCTATAAGTGCCATCCTTTTCAGTCCGTCCATAATTAAAGCAGATCATAGGATATTCCATCCCATTAGCCGCTTCTATACTTTGTGCTACAGGATAAGGATAAGGGATAGTGAAATCAGAATAAGTTTTAATTGTATGTGCTACAGCTTTTGTAGAATATGGGCGGTACAGGTTATATGCCTCTTTACCGTAAAAGCTCATACACATTACAGATTTACCTTCAATTGGCTGTGCCATGGCATCCCATACAAATTTCCTTGAAGAAGTCCATGCAAAGTCGCGCACATTATTGGCAGTGAATACCCATGTTTTGGTGGTTTTACTTTTCAGGCCTTCGGCTTTTTTAGCTTCATCAAGCGTAACGATCTCCACTGGTTCTGCAGCAGTTTTCGCTTTAGCGTAGCGGGCGAACTCAGTAGGGCTAAGTACCGCACTATAGTTAATACATTCTCCAGTAGAGCCGATATGGTGATCTGCAGGAACAGTCATTTGCACCTTGAAATTCCCGAAGGTGAGTGCAAATTCGCCTCTGCCGGTAAACTGATGGTTTTGCCATCCCTGGAAGTCGCTGTATACGCAAAGACGGGGATACCATTGCGTCATCGTAAACAGGTAGTTGCCATCTTCAGGGAAGAATTCATATCCCCCACGTCCGCCTTCAGCCATCCTGTCGGTAATTTTATAGTTCCATGTGACGTTAAAAACAAATTGCTCTCCGGATTTTAAGGGAGCAGGGATTTCTACGCGCATCATTGTTTTGTTAATCGTGTATTTCAGGCTTTTACCCAAGGCATCAGTAATTTTAAGGATGGAAACCCCGTTGCCATTATCGGTATCCTTTATCTGATTGTTATTAATGGTTTTTGTTGTTGCATATTTCTCAGGTAGCTGTGTGCTGGCCTGATAATTTGCATTTTTCAGGTTATTATGTTCATTTTCATCTAACTGTAACCAGATATAAGTAAGTACATCCGGGGAGTTGTTGAAATAGATAACTTTTTCAGATCCTGAGAGTATTAATTTCTGTTCATCAAGGTTGCATTTAATATCATAATCTGCACGTTGCTGCCAGTATTTTACACCAGGGGCACCACTTGCGGTACGTTGCTCATTTGGTGTAGTCAGGATAGTGCCCAATTGTTCAAATTTATTTCCGTGGTTGCTACCGGGATTATTTTGAATATTCTGGGCAAATGAAAACTGCCAGGACGTTCCGAGCAGAATAAGGGCAGATAAAGTTTTATTCATTTGATGTTTTATGTTGAAAGTATAAATTTAAACCGTTTTTTTGTATTGAAAAAATTAAAACTACCCTATGTTGTGCTTTATTCATCAATCTCTATTAATTTGTTACGCTTTTTTTGGCTTTTTTTCTGCCGAACCTCCTGTGTCTGCGATAAAAACTGTCAGGCACCCTTTACATTTGAGTTCTACAGAGCTAAATTACACTTTAAAAGATAAAACTATACAGATCAGCTGTCGTATTTTCACAGATGACTTTGAAGATGCACTGGGAAAAAAGTTTAAAGTGAAATCCGACCTGTCGGCGCCAGCCAGGCATAAAGCCATGGATGCACTGGTGATGAAATATATGTTGGCAGCTATACACATGTCTGCCGATGGTAAGCCACTTCTGCTGAATTATATCGGTTTTGAGAATGACAGCGAGGCCGTGATCATTTACATGGAGTCTGATAAAGTAGCCAATTTAAAGAAGCTTGAGACGACAAGCACTGTATTGTACGACCTGTTCGACGATCAGACCAATATTTTTCATGTTACCTTTAATGGTAACAGGCACAGTTCGAAACTGTCTTTCCCTGACAAAGTCTTTTCTGCTGTATTTTAAGTACTTCCCATCTTATTTTTTATCTACGTTTCATGGTTTATCACGGGCAATAGCCGTACCATGGCCGGTAATGGCCCGGTAACGGGTATAGATGTAGCCCGGTTGCGGCCCAGTAGCTGCCCAGTTGTGACCTGGCCAACCGTACCCCATCCGTACTCTAACTGTACCCCAACCGTACCCCATCCGTACCCCTGGGTACATTTGGGGTACGGTTGGGGTACAGTTAGAGTACGGATGCCCGGGCAACAGTCAGGCAACAACCGGGCAACAACTGGGCTACATCCATACGCGTAGTAGGATCGTTACCGGAGCTGATTGCCTGCAATCGCGTATTTTCTTTTCATAATTCTTTTTTATAAATCATAGTGGAGTTGCGCTTGTATCCCCGTTAGGCTAACGCTTAACTTAAGGTAACATCATATCAGATTAAGAGAACATCGTATAACGAAATATTTCAGAACTCCGATAGATTTGCTAGTTATGTATTATTAAAATACAGGCAGACATTTACCAGAAATGTCTAATTTGGTTTTATGAAGAATTTACCGGTTTTAGATCTTGTTGTTATCGCTCTGTATTTATTGAGCATGATATTGGTAGGATTTTATTTCTCCAGAAAGAATAAAAGTACTGATCAGTTTACCAAAGCTGCGGGATCAATCCCGGGATGGGCGATTGGGCTGTCTATCTACGCCACATTCCTGAGCAGCAATACTTTTCTCGGAGTTCCGGGCAAGGCTTTTGGCGATAATTGGAACGCTTTTGTTTTTAGCCTTGCCATGCCCTTTGCGGCCTGGATAGCTTCAAAATATTTTGTGCCCTTTTACCGGCGTACCGGCGAGGTATCTGCGTACACGCACTTAGAGAAAAGATTTGGCCCATGGGCAAGAACATACGCGGTAGTGTGTTTTCTGCTTACCCAGCTGGCCAGGATGGGTTCTATATTTTTCGGGATTGCATTGAGCCTGCAGGCATTGACAGGATACCATATGCAGTCTATTATGATCGTTGTAGGTACCTGCATTATCATTTATACTGTTCTTGGAGGTATCGAGGCTGTAATCTGGACAGAGGTGGTACAGGCAGTGATTAAAACACTGGGTGCATTCCTTATTCTTTACCTGATCATTAAAAACATGCCGGGCGGGGCGTCGCAAATTATCGCTATCGGGGAGGCCGACCATAAATTCAGCCTCGGCAGTTTCTCCCCCAATGTCAGGGAATCCACGTTTTGGGTAGTGCTCTTTTACGGTTTTTTTATTAACCTGAATAACTTCGGGATTGACCAGAACTATGTGCAGCGCTACCATACTGCAAAGAACTCCAAAGAAGCATCGAGGTCATTATGGATCTGTGTTTTGTTTTATGTGCCTATATCCTTATTGTTTTTCGTCATTGGGTCTTCTTTATATGCGTATTACCAGGTAAACCCCGATTTGATTATCAGTGTAAAACATCAGGTGGCCATGGAGCGGCTACCACTAAACTCCAGTACAAAAATTATCCAGTCAACAATGGACGCATTGGTGCCTGCCGATTATGGCGATAAGATTATGCCACATTTTATGGTTACAGAAATCCCGACCGGATTGGTAGGTCTCATTATATCCGCCATCATGTCGGCCGCCATGAGTACCATCAGCTCCGGTATGAATGCATCGGCAACGGTATTTTCTATAGATGTATATAAGCGTTATATCAATCCGGGAATGGATGATAAGCAATTGATGAGGGTCTTGTATATCAGCACAGCGATTTTTGGAGTAATGGGAATGTGTACAGGTGTGGCCATGATAGGTATAAAAAGTATCCTCGATATCTGGTGGCAGCTGTCAGGTATTTTTTCCGGCGGTATGCTTGGATTATTTTTATTAGGGATGATCAGTAAAAAAACTGGCAATGCCGAAGCATTGACGGCTACAGTGATTGGCGTAGTTGTCATTTTATGGATGACCTTCTCGGGAAGTATTCCTACAGACTATGCTTTTTTAAGAAGTATGTTCCATAGCAATATGATCGTGGTGGTAGGGACACTCGTCATCTTCCTGGTCGGACTATTATTAAGCCGTGGTAATAAAAATAGAATTAACGAAACTCAAAATAAATAGTAATGGAAAAATCAGAAAAAGGGTTCATTCCTGTTATGCTAACTCCCTTTAACAGTGACGGCACAATTGATTATACCTCATTGGGGACACTCACCGGCAGATATTTAAATGCGGGGGTAAAAGGGCTTTTTACCAATTGCCTGTCCAGCGAAATGTTTGAGTTGAACAACGAAGAGCAGATACAGCTCACGCGCAGGGTAGTGGAACTCGCAGATGGCAGCGTACCGGTAGTTACTACCGGCACATTTGGTGGCCCTATAGCCAAACAGGCAGAATTTGTTAAAAGGATTTATGATACCGGTGTACATGCTGTCATTTTAATCACAAGCATGATTGCCGGAGAGCATGATCCTGATTCAGTTTTTGATGAGAAAGTTTTTGAACTGCTACACCTTACCCCATCCATTCCAGTCGGTTTTTATGAGTGTCCTGTACCATTTAAGCGATTATTATCTGCTCCGCAGCTGGCATCTTTTGTAGATACCGGAAGAGTGATCTACCATAAAGATACAAGCCTGAACCTCGATCAGATCAAAGCTAAGATCAATGCCACCAGCCATCATCCGGAGTTTAATTTGTACGATGCGTATATGGGGCATGCGGTAAGCTCTTTACAAGCGGGGGCAGCCGGCTTATCCTGTATTCAGGGCAATTACTTTCCCGAACTGATTGTATGGCTTTGTCAGAATTACGACAATAAAGGTTTAACAGAAGAGGTTGATGCCATACAGGATTTTTTAATTGCTCATATGGATGTGATGCATAATATCTATCCTACGGCGGCAAAATACTCGCTGCAGCAGCAAGGCTTAAGCATCTCTACCTTTACCCGCCGCGAGGTTGGTGATTTTTCTTCCGACAGGAAGAAGGAGATAGAGCAATTAGGCCTTGATTATACGGTGCTGCAGCAAAGAATAGGTATCAGCTAGTTCAACAGGTACCTTCTTTTATAGTCCATCGGTGTCATTCCCGCGATTTTTTTGAAGTGACGGTAGAAATTGGACACATTATTGAAACCACAGTCAAAGCAAATCACTTCGGTAGGGATTTTATCTTCTACCAGCAGGCGACAGGCATGGCTGATTCTTATTTCGATCAGAAAATCATAATAGGTTTTTTTGGTCATCAGCTTGAAATACCTGCAGAAGGAGGTAATGCTCAGGTTACTGATAGAAGAAATCTCCTCGAGGCTTATTTCCTTTTTATAATTGGAGAGCGTATAAGAATAAATTTTGTTGAGCCTGATGATGTCTGATTCATTGGAGTGATAAAATGCATATCCTGAAGTTATAGGTGCATATTCACTGGTTTCAGATAAGATGCTGAGCATAGAGAGGAGCAGGATAAGCCTGTCCATATGTGAGGCGGTTGCAGCCTTCTTCATTAGTTCAGCAATTTGCTCGCGTGTTTCTCCGGTAAGTACCATTCCCTTTTTTGCTTTTTCAAACAACTTGGGGATCAGGTAAGCCTCAGGCAATGTAAACAGATCTTTGCCCAGGCAGTCTGGCAGAAACTGGATAACAATAGCTTCTACTTCCAGCTCCTGATTTTGCTGATAATATTTATCGCTGCAGCGGAAAGTATGTGGCAGGTTCTCTCCCATGAGGATAATTTCTCCTGACGAAAAGTTGCTGATATTGTCGCCAATAAACCTTACGCCCTCACCGCGCACTACATAGTGCAGTTCGAGCTCGGGATGATAGTGCCATACCTTACCAAAGTTTGGCTCTATATTATGTTTAATTCCGAACGTATTTTGAATATTAATCGGAACTTTATGAAATAATGGTTTCATGACCTGTTCTTTTTGGAATTATATTTGGAAGTTTTTGCGCTCTTAAAGCTGCGCAATATTACACATTTCAATGATAATATGGTATAAAAAGTGGGTAATAATTAGTAACAATACTGTGAAGCGAATAATCATATTTGTACCGTCATGTAGAAACTAACTCCCGTTTTTTTATGCATTTAATTATTATTAACCAAATATGATTTTATTACTAGCCCAGGACGTTCGTCTGGCCGCAATTCAATTGTATATCATTTTATCAAAATAAATTATTGACGATGCAAAAGCAATCTATACTATTAATAGTAGCGCTGTTTTTTTCCACCTACGGAATGGCACAGACAAACAAACCTGCAGAAGATGCAGCTTACCAGAAAATGATTGAGGGCCGGGCATGGAAAATTGTCCAGAAACTTGAAATTAAAGATACTGTAAAAGCCGTTAAGGTACGTGATCTGATTGCAGAGCAGTATAGCGGACTGAATGATATTTACCAGGTAAGAGATAATAAGGTTAAAGAGTTTAAAAATAACGCAATGCTGAGTAAAACAGCAATGCAGGACAGCATCAAGGCAATTCAATTGCTGACAGATGCAGCAGTAACGAAAAGACATCAGCCTTACCTGAAAAAACTTTCTCATTTATTGAAAGGCGATCAGGTGACTGCTGTAAAGGATGGAATGACTTATGGTGTATTACCGCTGACTTATGGTGCATATATGGATATGCTTCCTCAACTTACAGGCAAGCAGAAAAAACAAATTATGATTTGGCTTACTGAAGCCAGGGAAAAAGCAATGGACGCAGAATCATCTGATAAAAAACATGCATGGTTCGGTAAATACAAAGGGAAAATCAATAACTATCTTTCAGGCGACGGAATAGATATGAAGAAAGAAGGCGATGCATGGCAGGAGCGAATTAAAGCCAGATCTGCCAGTCATTAATTATACCATTTATATTGCCCCAGCCTGCACAATCGTGCAGGAATAAGGGGGTAATAAAATATGTAAGATAATATACTATAATACCTGGTGAAAATGATATATAAAAGGGATTTCTCCTGCTGATATATTTGACGCACTAAAAGCACTAACCAAAATAATAAAATATAAACCTAAATAGCATTCACCTCAGATTCTTTTATCGAACGGGAAAAATGAAATCAAAGCAGTACCAAACAGGCTGCAGGTTCATTGTTCTCTACAGGATTAATCTGATAACGAAACTTGTATGAAGAGATAAATTACTCCCCCGCATGATCTTTAGCGTTCTCTAACGCTTTTTCAATTCGATCTAACCAAATTTTAAAAGAATAATCAATATGAAGATGCATTTATACACGCAAAATTATTTGCGTAAATGGCCCCAAATAGCCTGCACGCACTTAATCATTGCCCTATCCCTATCAGGTTCTGCAGCATTTGCAGCAAATCCGGTATTAGGGTTTTCGGAGGTTACACCCGTAGCCACAGTCCGCAAAAACATTACAGGTACAGTTAAAGACGCCCAGGGGCTGCCATTGCCCGGTGTTGGCGTAAAAATAAAAGGTACCAGTTCTGGTACATCTACTGATGAACAAGGTGTTTTCCGTATCAACCTGCCAGTTGGAAATGAAACATTGGTGTTTACTTATGTAGGATATAAAACCATTGAAGTTCCTGTAAACGGAAGAGTACAGCTGAGAATTTAGATGGATGAAGTGGCATCCGACCTGAATGAGGTTGTAGTTGTCGGTTATGGTACACAGGAGAAAAAACACCTTACCGGTGCTGTAGCAAGTATAAATGTTGCTCAGATTGCTGATATCCCTGTAGGAAGTTTAACTGCTGCACTTAGAGGTCAGACTCCTGGTATCTCTGTAGCTGGTGGTTATGCCCGGCCGGGTGAAAATGCAACGCTGACTATCAGGAACCCTACTTTCGCAGTTAAAAACGGTGGAAGAACTGAACCTTTATACATCATCGATGATATTTTCAGGACTGCAGATGATTTCAATACGATCGACGCTTCGGAAGTGGAGAACATTTCCATCCTTAAAGATGCTGCCGCTGCCATTTATGGTATTCAGGGAGCCAATGGGGTAGTTATTGTCCGCACTAAAAGAGGTAAAACAGGTGCTCCGAAAATAAGTTACGGGGTTACTGTAGGTGCAGCTGATGCAACACAACTCCCTAAAATGATGAGCGGTATCCAACAGGCTACTTATCTGAATGATTTCCTGCGTGCAGGGAAAAGTTACGTAGCTGATGGTTCAAGTGGTTACATTGCAGACGCTGCATGGTATACTGACGATGAGCTGGAGTATTTTAGAAATAACAGCACTGACTGGTTACCTGTTGCATGGCAAACTGCTATCAACACACGCCATACATTAAATGTAAGCGGTGGTAATGATAGAGCTACTTATTTTGCCGGCGCCTCGTACAATACACAGAGTTCGAATTTTGATGGGATAAATACTGATAAATGGACATTCAGAGCCAGTACAGATATAAAACTGACTGCCGGTCTGAGTTTAGGCGTATCATTAAGCGGAGACCTGACAAAAAACAAAAGATATTGGTTTAAACAGGGAAATGAAAGTTTAGATAATGACGTGAAATCATTGCTGGGTACACCTATGTTTAACCCTTATTATGTCAATGGTTTACCAACTTTGTTAACTACCGGCACTACAAATTCTGTTGATGGAACCCACTATTTTGAGGTACAAAAATTAGATAATTATACCAACACAAGAACGAATGGTTTCAATGTTCAGGCTACACTGAATTATGATGTCCCTTTCATTAAAGGATTGAAAGCCGGACTGAACTTCAGTAAGAACCTGGATAATGCTTTCAATAAGCAGTATGGTACACGTTATAATGTATATCAGTTTAGTATGCTGGGCGACCACAAACATATTTATGGCGGGGATGTCATTAAAACTATTAGTGTATCTAATGGTGATAAGGTCAGGATCAGTTCTTCTTACAAAGACAGCTATCAGCTGAATGGTACATTGAACTATGCGCGTAAATTTGGAAAACATAGTATTTCTGTACTTGGTGTTTATGAGCAGGTTGAAAGTGAAACAGATCTGGTCAATGCTACACGCGAAGGTGTTCTTTTGGGTGGATTGGATAATCAGCAATATGCAACAGGAAATAATTTGTCGGATGAATCACAGTCGGAGTTCGGCAGGCTGGCATGGGCTGCAAGGGTAAATTATGCCTATGCTGATAAATATTTGGTAGAGTTTTCATACAGGGGTGATGCCAGTGTTTATTTTGCACCAGGTAACAGATGGGGATATTTTCCTTCGCTATCCCTGGGATGGGTTATGTCTGAAGAACCTTTCTTCAAGAATAATGTCAAGTTTGTAGATTACCTGAAAATCAGAGGATCTGTAGGTCTCCTGGGTATCGATAATACCAGTAATTTTGGTTATGCCAGAAACTTCTCACTTGTAACAGGTAATGCTGCGGTATTTGGTGGTAACAATGACGCTGGGCTGGCAATCAAACCAAGTAACGCTATGGCTAATTCAAACATGAAATGGGACAATAATACCAAATTAAACCTTGGGTTTGATGCCCAGTTCCTGAAGAGCCGTTTAGGTGTTAGTGCAGACGGATTTTTAGACCACAGGTACAATCAGCTGACTACATTAACTTCTGCGGTTTCATTGTTGATTGGTGCACCTATCCCGGCAGAAAATTATGGTATAGCCAATAACTTTGGATATGAGTTGTCTGTAACCTGGAAAGACAAAATCGGCAAGGACTGGGGATATAACCTCAATACTTTCTTCTCCTGGAGCGACAACAAGCTGATCCGTACAGATCAGCCATTAGGAAATATTGGTAACTTCCTGGATGCAACTGGCCAATCCAGTGACAGAGGAGTTTTAGGATATAAGAGCTTAGGGATCATCAGAACTCAGGAACATCTGGATGAGCTTATTAAAAGAGGGTATAAAGCCTTCGGAGAGTCACCTAAACTTGGAATGATCGAATATCAGGATGTTAGAGGACCGCGTGATGCTAATGGTAACTTTACTGCTCCTGATGGTATAATCACCGAAAATGTTGATTATACTTACCTGACACCAAAATCAAGCAATCACTATGGAATTGGCTTCAACTTAGGTGCAACTTATAAATCAATAAGCCTGAATACCGTAATCGGTTTATCATGGGGCGGACAAGGCGCTATTGAAAGTTCTGCAATTAAAAAAGCAACTGCAACATCCAACAGACCTGCTTTCTGGTCAGACCACTGGACACCAGAAAATCCTGACGCAGCATTTCCGAATCCTAACTATACTAATAACTACGACAGGACATCAGATTTTTGGTTCAGGAGTTCTACAACTTTCAGAATGTCTAGTATCAACCTGGGTTATACATTGCCAACAAAATGGGCAGCAAAAGCCGGATTGGCAAATGCAAAGGTATTTTTTGTAGGCACGAACCCAATCAACTTCTATAATCCTTATGATTATAAAGATAATACAGGGGCTTACGATACTTATCCTAATCTAAGGACATTCTCACTTGGTTTAAATGTTAGTTTATAATTATGACAATGATGAAGAATAATAAAAACATTGCAATTGCTCTTTTTACATTCATGGCTTTAACAAGTTGTAAAAAAGTACTGGATAAAGGAGATTTATCATCTATTCCTACAGACCTGGTTTATAATGATTCAACCCTGGTCAATTTGAATGTAAATTATATTTACAAAAATAACCAACCTGAATGGGGTGGTAATACGAGCAGTACCTTACCTTTTTCTGGTGGTGCATTAACTGATGAGTCTTATGGCGATAGTAAGTTTATGCGCGGTACTGTTACTGTAGAAGATGTAGCTGATTTTGGAACGGCGCTTAGTGCCAGTAATAATTACGGGAGAATCCGGGTCATCAATATGATGTTAACCGATATCGACGGAGGTACGATACCTACAGCAACTAAAAACAGACTGAAGTCGCAGGCTCTTTTCTTCAGGGCATGGCGTTATTTTGATCTTGTACGTATCTATGGAGGTGTGCCATTAGTGTTGACACCATTGGACGGCGTTGGACAGGAAGAGAAAGACGCAGCCTTATTACCAAGAAATACTACTGCACAGTGTATCCAGCAGATTGTAAATGACCTGGACACCGCAATCAAATATCTTCCTGGAAGATGGGACAAAACTAATACTGCAGACTGGGGCAGAATAACCAGAGGTGCTGCAGCTGCACTGAAAGGCAGAGTACTTTTGATGTACGCAAGTCCACAGTTTGTATTAGATAAAGAGACTGTATTGGGAACTGAAAACAATTATGAAGGTATAACTGCAAGATATAAGGCAGCATATGATGCAAATCTGCAGGCTAAAACTATCCTTGATAAAGATGGATATGGTTTGAATGCTTCTTATAGAGATATGTGGTTTACAGAAGTTGGCAATCCGGAAGCAGTAATGGTTACCGGATATAATACTGCAACTGGTGACCAGGCAAAAAGAAATAACGGTTATGATAATTCAACGAGGCCTTCATATACAGGAACTGGCGGAGGATCAAACCAGCCATCATGGGAGTTAGCTGCTGCATATCCAATGAAGGATGGTAAGAAAGCAGGTGTATCCACAAATTACCCGTATAGCGATCAGACTTTTTATAAAAACAGAGATCCCCGGTTTAATTATACTATAGGGTATAATGGAGCAACATGGCCATTGAATGGAAATGCAACTTACCGCTTGTGGACTTATTTTGCGGGCGGGAAATCAGTTGAACAAAAAGCTTCAAACACTGGTTTTTATCTGCGCAAAGCAATAGATCCTAATGTTGCTGCAGGTCTGGTACAATTTTCTGGTACAGACTGGATGGAAATCCGATATGCAGAAGTTTTGCTTAATCTGGCTGAAAGTGCTTGCGGAATAGGCAATATTAGTACCTCTGGTGAGGGATATGCCGGAATAATTGCGGTTAGAAAACGTGCTGGCATAGATGCTGGTGATGGTTTATATGGCTTAGATCAAGGTATGACAAAGTCTCAGCTTTTTAAAGCGATCCTGGACGAACGTCTGATTGAATTTGCTTTTGAGGGTAAGAGGTTCTGGGATCTATACAGATGGAAAGAAATTGAAGCTGTATTAAACAAGAAAAGTAGACATGGGGTAATTATTAATCTTAAAACCGGAGCTGGAATCCCAACAGCAGCTCAGTTTGCAGATGCGACCAATGCAAATTACAGAGATAAGGTAGACATTGATGTTGCCTACCAAAATTATTTTTCTATAGATAAAACTAAAGAAATGGATACCTGGGACCTTGTTAACAAAATACAGTGGAAGTCTAATTATTATTTCTTCGGTATTCCTACTTCAGCTATATCAAATAATCCGAAGATTATTCAGAATAATACATGGGGAGGAACTTTCGATCCATTAAATTAAGGGCTCTTTAAATGCTATCAGATTTTTGAACGCTCTCAAACGCTCTCAAACGTTCTTAATGAAATTGCAAAACAACCCCAATTAACAGACATGGACCCCTGTATCAGCTTAAAGTTCTTCTAAAGGAATAGAGAAAGCTGATGCAGGTAACATGAACACTAAACACACACAATAATGAAAAAAAGAACTTTGCCATTTTTATTTACGGCTGCGTTACTCACGTTTTCTCAAACCATGGTTGCACAGTATCCGGATATTCCTAAGGATATCCAGGAGCAGAGCAATGCACTGATGAAAGAAACACTTAGACTTTCAGATATTGCATGGCTGAAAGCTGTTCCTACAATTGAAAAAGAATCAAGAGAAGGAAAACCCTATATTCCATGGGCTGCAAGACCAACAGACCTTCCACAGTCTGAATTGCTTGCCTTTCCAGGTGCCGAAGGTGGTGGTGCCCACTCATTCGGCGGACACGGCGGAAGAGTGATTGTTGTTACTTCATTAGCTGACAGCGGTCCCGGTACTTTAAGGGAAGCCTGTGAGCAGGGTGGTGCAAGGATCGTTGTTTTTAACGTTGCCGGTATCATCAGAATTAAAAGTCCTTTAATTATCCGTGCACCTTATATTACTATTGCAGGCCAGACAGCGCCGGGTGATGGTGTTTGCGTTGCCGGAGAAAGTGTTTGGATCAATACACATGATGTGATTGTCCGCTTTATGCGTTTCCGCAGGGGCGAAACTAATGTTGGCCGCAGGGATGACGCTATTGGTGGTAACCCGGTTGGTAACATCATGATCGACCACGTATCGGCAAGCTGGGGACTGGATGAGAATATGTCTATGTACCGCCACATGTTTAACGACAGTACTGGTAAAGCAGAGCAAAAATACGGAACAGTGAACATCACTATCCAGAATTCTATTTTCTCTGAGGCACTGGATACCTGGAACCATGCTTTTGGCAGCACATTGGGCGGTGAAAACTGTACCTTTATGCGTAACCTTTGGGCAGACAATGCTGGCCGTAACCCTTCAATCGGATGGAACGGTATCTTCAATTTCGCCAATAACGTAGTGTTCAACTGGTATAACCGTTCAACTGATGGTGGCGACTATACTGCATTGTACAACATCATTAATAATTACTACAAACCAGGACCTATAACTCCTGAAAATGAGCCTATCCGTTACCGTATCTTAAAACCAGAATCTGGACGCAGTAAATTACCTTACGTAGTATTCGGACGTGCCCATGTTGAAGGAAACATTGTTGAAGGAAATGACAAAGTAACCAAAGACAACTGGGACGGCGGTATTCAGATTGAAGGAAAAAATGGAACTGTATTTACTGAAGAAAGTGCAAAACCATATTTCGCTGCTATGCGTTCGCCAAAACCTTTCCCAATGCCACCAATTACTATCCTTCCAACTATGGAAGCACATAAATATGTGTTAGCTAATGCTGGCGCAACTTTGCCACTTAGAGATCCTGTTGATACAAGAGTAATTGAGCAAGTAAGAACAGGTAAGATTACCTATAAAGAAGGCGTTAAACTTCCTGAAACGAACTTTAAACACCGTCGTATGCCGATCGATTCTTACAAAAAAGGAATCATCACTGATATCAGCCAGGTAGGCGGTTATCCTGTTTATAAAGGTAAAGCGTACAAAGATTCAGACAATGATGGTATGCCTGATGCATATGAGCTGAAAAATGGCTTAAATCCTAAGGATGCTTCTGATTCAATGACGATTACAGCGTCTGGATATTCAAACATTGAAGTTTATTTAAATAGTGTGGTTCCTGTGAACCAGGTTAAACCGTAAGATTTTATTATTTAGTTAAGTTAGCAGAGGGGGAAACTGGTTATTTCCTCCTCTAATTTATTCTTAAAACATAACACATTGTTGAATACTAACGATTTTTTCAAGCGACATGCCCTGGCCAGTTATCTTTTCTTTTTAACTGCAGCGTTCTCTATTCATTTATCTGTTGCTGTAGCACAGAAGAAGAAAGTCGAACCCCCTAAACCTCCTGTTTATCTCGATGATAAAGGCAAGCTGGGATATACTCCTGACAGCGATGGCAACAGGATCCCTGATTTTTCCTATTGCGGCTATAAAGCTGGTGAGAATCCTATTCCTAATGCTGTAATTAAAGTTGTTGTTCCTGTTCAGCAGGGAGATGCAACAATTGCTATTCAGTCGGCCCTTGACTATGTTGCCACCCTGCCATTAGGCAAAGATGGTTTACGCGGAGCTGTGCTATTGCAAAAAGGTACTTATCAAGTTAATGGTTCTTTACAGATACAGGCTTCGGGAGTTGTCCTCCGCGGAAGCGGAACGGGCGCAAATGGCACAGTTATCTTCGGTACTGGATTAAAGCGCGAGGCACTGGTAAATATCGCTGGAAAAGACAATAAAATTCAACAACAGGAATACAAAATTGATGATGCCTATGTACCCGTAAATGCGATGCAACTGCATCTGACAGCTAAGGGAAACCTAAAGGCAGGAGATAAAATTACTATCCGCCGTCCTTCAACGGAGGCATGGATAGCCAAAATTGGTACTGAGCACTTCGGTGGCGGCATTACGTCCCTGGGATGGAAAGCTGGTCAGCGCGATATATTGTGGGACCGTACAGTGGTTTCGGTTAAGGGATCTTTGCTCACGCTGGATGCTCCGCTGACTACTGCACTGGACAGCAGTTATGGCGGCGGCTATATTTCTAAGTATACCTGGGAAGGGCGTATTGACAATGCCGGAATAGAAAATATGGAACTGGTATCTGATTATGATACTAACAATCCGAAAGATGAATATCACCGCTGGACAGCAATAGGTCTGGAGAATGTAAAAGATGCCTGGGTAAGACAGGTAAACTTTAAACACTTCGCCGGCTCGGCAGTAAATGTATTGGCTACAGCGAGAAGAATCACTGTGGAAGATTGTAAATCCCTTGACCCTGTATCTGAGATCGGGGGACAAAGGAGAAATACTTTCCTGACCAGGGGCCAGCAGACTTTATTCCAGCGTCTGTATTCAGCCTATGGTTACCATGATTTTGCGGTAGGTTTCTGCGCGGCAGGGCCGAATGCTTTCGTGGAATGTAAGGCATATATGCCTTATGGTTTTAGTGGCGCCACAGATAGCTGGGCGTCGGGCATACTGTTCGACATTGTAAATATTGACGGACAGGCTGCATTGAGTTTTATGAACCGCGGACAGGATGGTATGGGCGCAGGATGGACTGCTGCAAATAGTGTCTTCTGGCAATGTTCTGCTTCGCGGGTGGACTGTTTTCAGCCTCCGGGAGCGCAAAACTGGGCATTTGGTACATGGGCACAATTTGCTGGCGACGGCTATTGGGATATGTCCAATGAGCAGATTAAACCCAGGAGCTTATACTATGCGCAACTGCAGGACCGCCTGGCGGACAATATCTCTTCACGCATATTTTTGATGCCTACACCTTCTGAGGCATCAAGCAGCCCTTCTGTGGAAGCAGCAGCGGCATTAACGAAATTGGCTTTACAGCCGCTATTGACATTAGAAAATTTTATAGACCAGGCACCATTAAGACAGGTTATCCCTGTTAACGCTAAAGGTGTAAAATCTATTGAACAGATTGGTTTAAAGAAAGCTGTTGTACCCCCGGCAGCACCTGCAATGACCGTGAAAAACGGTTGGCTGGTTCGCGGAAATACAGTGGTATTTGGCGACAGGCAGGATGTACAATGGTGGACCGGCAGTGCCCGTCCCTTTGCATTGAAAGGTATGAAACCGCATATCACACGCTTTGTGCCCGGACAAACGGGTACAGGACTTACGGATGACCTGAAAGATGTGACTGATAGTATGGTAGCCAGACATGTGGTGGCTATAGATCATAACTATGCTTTATGGTATGAACGCCGCCGTGATGATCATGAGCGGATCAGGAGAATTGACGGTGATGTATGGCCGCCATTCTATGAACTGCCTTACGCTCGGAGTGGCCAGGGAACAGCTTATGACGGTTTAAGTAAATATGACCTCACAAAATATAATAAATGGTATTGGAGCAGATTGAAAGAGTTTGCCGATCTGGCTGATCAGAAAGGGCTAACCTTATTACATCAGAATTATTTCCAGCACAATATCATTGAAGCAGGAGCACACTATGCGGATTTCCCATGGCGCTCTGCCAATAATATCAATGAAACAGGATTGCCGGAACCTGTTCCGTATGCGGGCGACAAACGCATTTTTATGGCGGAACAGTTTTATGATATCAGTAATCCCGCACGCCGCAGCATCCACAGGGCATATATTCGACAGTGCCTGGAAAACTTCCAGGGCAATACAGGGGTAATTCAGTTTATTGGTGCTGAGTTTACAGGCCCCCTGCATTTTGTACAGTTCTGGCTGGATACGATTAAGGAGTGGGAAAAAGAAACAGGTAAAAAAGCACTGGTTGCGCTCAGCACTACTAAGGATGTTCAGGATGCGATCATGGCAGACCCGGAAAGAGCTTCTGTGGTAGATATGATCGATATCCGCTACTGGTTCTACCAGGCGGATGGAAAAGCTTATGCTCCTAAAGGGGGACAGAATCTTGCACCAAGACAGCAGGCAAGATTATTCAGGCCAAAGAAAACTTCATTCTCGCAGGTGTATACAGCTGTGAGTGAGTACAGGTTAAAATATCCTGGTAAAGCAGTGATGTATAGTGCCGATAATTTTGACAGCTATGGCTGGGCTTCGTTTATGGCGGGAGGTTCTATGACGAATATTCCTGCTGCAACCGACCCTAAATTGCTGGCTGCGGTAACGGCAATGGCACCACTTCATTTATCGGCAGCAGAACAGGCACATGCCTGGGCACTTGCAGATCCAGGTAAAGGATACCTGGTCTATGTAGAAGCTGGCCAGTCGGCTACAATCGACCTTCCCGCAGGGAAGTATGTATTGCAGACTATAGATCCTAAAAATGGCAGCATTCAAAAGAATCAGCAGAAAATTACAGGAGGCAAACCCCTCAATTATAAAAATGAAGGTGGCGGCGTACAGGTAATCTGGATTTCAAAAATATAATTATGTATAAGAACTTATTGCTAATCGTATCTCTTGCGTTTTTTATAACCGCATGTAAGGTGGAGAAAAAAAAGGAAGGGATACAGGCCTTAACTGTGTCGGCAAATGGAAGATTCCTGATGACGGCTGACGGACAGCCTTTTTTCTGGCTTGGTGATACAGGCTGGCTGATGTTTAATAAGCTCGACCGTAAAGACGCGGATCTGTACCTGGAAAACCGTCGCGCCAAAGGATTTAACGTCATACAAGTGATGGTGCTGCATACTGTGCCATCGGTAAATGTATATGGCGACTCTTCGATCATTAATGGTGATATTTCAAGACCTGATACAACTAAAGGCAATCTGGCAACGGATGCGAAACAATATGATTACTGGGATCATGTAGACTATATTGTAGATAAGGCAGCAGAGAAAGGATTGTATATGGCGATGGTCCCTGTTTGGGGTAGCCCTGTTAAAAACGGACTGGTAACGGCTAAACAGGCAAAGGTCTATGCTGAGTTTTTAGCTAAGCGGTATAAAAACAGAAAGAACATTATATGGCTTAATGGTGGTGATATCAAAGGAAGTGATTCACTGAATGTATGGCAGACTATCGGTAAAACGATTAAGGCGATAGATCCGGAACACCTGATGACTTTCCACCCAAGGGGAAGGACAACTTCGTCCGAATGGTTTCACAATGCCAGCTGGCTGGATTTTAACATGGTGCAGTCGGGACACCGCCGCTATAGCCAGGATACTTCAAAAAATGAGAAACTGCATTATGGCGAAGATAACTGGAGATATATGGAGGCAGATTATAACCTGAAGCCTGCGAAACCAACAATTGATGGCGAGCCTTCTTACGAAGGGATACCACAGGGGCTGCATGATATTAAAGAACCACGGTGGACCGCACAGGATGTTAGGCGCTATGGTTACTGGTCGGTATTTGCAGGTGCATTTGGCTATACTTACGGACAGAATTCTGTGATGCAGATGCATAAGAGTACTGATAAGGAAAGTGCTTACGGATCTAGTGAGCCATGGACATCGGCCATGAATGCTCCCGGAGCCAGCCAGATGGTACATTTAAAAGAACTGATGTTGTCACGTTCATTTTTCGACAGGGTGCCTGATCAGTCGTTAGTTGCCGGCGAAGAATTTCCGGAATACGGCAGAATCCTGGTGACCAGGGGCAAAGATTATGTAATGGTATATACTTATACTGGCAGGAATTTCTCCCTGTATATGAATAAAATCCCCGGCGAAAAGCTGAATGTTTCCTGGTTCAACCCACGTGATGGGAAAACGATAAAAGCTGAGGAAATAGAAAATGTAGGCACTCATACTTTTGATCCTCCGGGCGAGGAGAAAGAAGGGAATGACTGGGTGTTAATTTTGGATAGTATTTAAATTTGAATAATGGAGGATAGGTTGATAGAGCGCCTGAAAAGTAAGTTTATACACTTAATGAAGTATTGGTCAATTCAGCTTAACCTGCTGATGGTGACCGCTCTGTTATTCAGTTCCTGTTCAAAACAGGTGTATCTATTTACTTCTTTTAATGAGCCTGCAACCGAAGGCCTGCGCTATCTGTACAGCTATGACGGATATAAATGGGAAGATGCAGGAAAGATCTTCCTGAAGCCAGAGATGGGTGTCCAAAAGGTAATGCGCGACCCTTCCATAGCGCAGGGTCCTGATGGTGTTTATCACCTGGTGTGGACCAGCAGCTGGCGCGGCGATAAAGGATTTGGCTATGCTTCATCGAAAGACCTCATCCACTGGTCGCCCCAAAAAATGATCAACGTGATGCAGCATGAGCCGGAAACGGTAAATGTATGGGCTCCGGAAGTGCTGTATGATCAGCAGACGAAACAGTTTATCATCATCTGGGCATCTGCTATTCCTAACCGGTTTCCAAAAGGGACGGAAGAGGATAATAATAACCAGAGGATGTATTATACCTGTACCAAAGACTTCGTTACATTCACGGAAACAAAATTATTTATGGACCCTGGCTTTAGTGTGATCGATGCTGTGATTGTGCCCCGTAAAGCGGATGATTATGTGCTGGTGCTTAAAGATAATACCAGGGCAAACAGAAACCTGAAGGTAGCTTTCAGTAAGGCCGCATTAGGTCCTTATACTGGCGTTTCTGCTCCTTTTAGCGGGGGACTGACGGAGGGGCCTTCGGTAGTGAAAATTGGTAACCAATGGCTGATTTATTATGATGCCTATGGCGAGAAGCGCTATGCCGCATACCGGACAGCAGATTTTCATTCGTTTACAGATGTATCTGCGGAGATATCCATCCCTAATGGGCATAAACATGGGACTATTTTTAAGTCTTCAGCAAAGGTGCTTAAAGGATTGATGGCCGAAGCGCAAGGGAGTAAATAGCTTTGCGACGGTTATAACAGAAACAAAGGTTTGAATCGGAAAAAGGAGTTTGGATCAGAAACAAAGATTTGAGTCAGAGATATAATTTTAATCAGAGATATAAAAATAGACGATGTTCATGAGAAGTATGTTTAAGATTTATGCAGTTGCGTTTTTAAGTTTATTTTTATCCTACGCACATGCGCAGGATACAGTACATTATACGGGTACAACATTATCGAATGTGGATTACCACCACGGGCAGCTGAGCCCAGCGATAGGTGTACACAATATCCAGGTGTTCAGGGCTAACCGCGAGCATCCTGAATTAGCTGGCGGGCACAGCTGGACTTACAATCACCAGCCTATGCTGGCGTTCTGGAATAAAACTTTCTATCTGGAATTCCTGAGCAACCCAGTCGGTGAGCATATCCCACCAGGAGAAACACTATTAATGAATTCTAAAGACGGCTACAACTGGTTGGCCCCGGAAGTAATTTTCCCTCCTTATAAGGTGCCTGACGGAGTGAAAAAGAAAGACTATCCTGGTGTTGCTAAAAACTTATATGCGGTAATGCACCAGCGAGTAGGTTTCTATGTAACTAAAACAACGAACAGGTTGCTGGCAATGGGCTATTACGGGATTGTAATGGACGCTAAGGATGACCCTAATGATGGCAATGGTATCGGCCGCGTGATCAGGGAAGTATACGCAAATGGAAAATATGGACCTATTTATTTCATCAGGAACAATGCTGCATGGGATAAATCAAAGTCTGCTTATCCTTTTTATACCAGTAGTAAGGATAAGGGATTTGTGAAAGCCTGTGATGAGCTATTGGCACAGCCTTTAATGATGCAGCAATGGGTAGAAGAGGCCGATCGTGATGACCCGCTGATTCCTTTGAAAAGAAGTATCAAGGCTTTTAGTTTTTATCACCTGAAGGATAACAGGGTTGTAGGCTTATGGAAACATGCGCTGACCTCTGTGAGCAATGATGGAGGCAAAACATGGGTATTTAACCCACTGCGTGCACCAGGATTTGTAAATAGTAATGCGAAAATCTGGGGACAAAGTACACGCGATGGCCGTTTTGCTACTGTATATAACCCTTCGGAATTCCGCTGGCCACTTGCTGTTTCTACGAGTGACGACGGACTGAACTACAAAGACCTGTTACTGGTAAATGGCGAAATCACTTCTATGCGTTACGGCGGTAACTTTAAATCTTATGGCCCGCAGTATGTGCGCGGAATCCTTGAGGGTAATGGCGACCCGGCCGACGGAAATATGTGGGTTACTTATAGTATGAACAAGGAGGATATCTGGGTGGCTGCTATCCCTGTACCTATTGTATCTGCTGTTAACGAACCTATTGATGAGGTGTTTGCACAGATGAAAGCGGGCACGGAATTAAAATACTGGAACTTGTATAGTCCGCTGTGGGCTACAGCAAAGCTGGAGACAATAACTGATGCCGTGCCTGAATGGAAAGGTCAGAAAGCACTGGTATTGCGTGATAAGGATAACTTTGATTACGCGAAGGCGGAAAGGGTAATCCCGGCAGGAAAAAACAGGACGGTAGAATTTACTATTACTCCTGCACAGGCAGATAAAGGCTTGCTCCATATTGAATTTGTTGACGGCAAGGGACAAGCTGCGGTACGACTTATATTCGATGCTGACAGCACTCTCAAAACTAAAGCAGGATACCGTAATTCGGGCATTACTAAATATGAGAAGAATAAATCTTACACCATAAAAGTTGAGCTTCATACCGCAAGCAGATCTTATGAAGTTAGTGTTAACGGGCAGAAAAAAGGTACCAAGATCTTTTTTGCTCCGGTAGCCGATATAGAAAGGGTGATTTTCAGGACTGGTGAAGTTCGGCGTTATCCTAATGCTGATACGGAAACGGATCAGGATTTTGATTTAAAGGGTGCAGGTGAAGCTGCTCCTGAAGCTGTATTTTATATTCATTCTTTTAAAACTACCAACTAGTAAATAATGGGAAGACTAAAATCAAGATTGAGTTACCTTGGCCTGATTGCTGGCTGCGGATTTTTATATGTGCATGATGTTGCAGCACAACAACAACAACAACAAATCCAGGTAGTTAAGCGGGAATCAGTTAAACAGAAGAAACTTACGCAGGAACCAGTTAAACAGCAACCTGCTACACAAGGAAAAATTGGACAGACAGAGAAACAACTGCTGTCAGGAACCGGGAACGATAACACTGTAAACTGGGATTTTTACTGTACTGCAGGGCGTAACTCAGGGAAATGGACAACCATTGCGGTACCTTCCAACTGGGAGCTGCAAGGTTTTGGGAAATATGATTATGGGTTTTCCAAAGACAGCCTGAGAGGGAAAGAACAGGGGCTGTATAAACGCCATTTTACTGTGGCACCCGAGTGGAAAGGGAAAAAGATTAACCTGGTATTTGAAGGAGTAATGACCGATGCAGCAGTAAAAATAAACGGTAAACCTGCAGGGTTAACCCACCAGGGCTCGTTTTATTCTTTCAAGTATGATATCAGTAAGATGATCAGCTATGGTAAAGAAAACCTGGTTGAAGTTACGGTCTCTAAACATTCTGCCAATGCCTCAGTAAATGAAGCAGAACGCAAAGCGGATTTCTGGCTGTTTGGCGGGATCTTCAGGCCTGTGTTTTTAGAAGCTTTACCTGCTGTACATATAGAAAGGATCTCTCTTGATGCAAAAGCCGACGGATCACTGGCAGGCAGGGCAACAATCACTGGCAAGGCCGATCAGCTAAGTCTGGCCTTATTTGATGCCAGCGGCAGGCAGATAGGTAATACCTTCCAGCAGGCTATACCCGCTGGAGCCACAAATGCCAACTTTAAAACTCAGTTTACGGACGTGAAATTATGGTCGGCCGAGTACCCTGAGTTATATACGGCAAAAATCAGCCTCTTTAAAAAAGGACAACTTGTACATGCTGTACAAAAGAAAATAGGCTTTCGCACTATAGTCGTGAAGGCCAGAGATGGCATGTACGTAAATGGTGCTAAGATAAAATTTAAAGGTGTGAACAGGCATTCTTTCTGGCCAACATCAGGGCGTACAACCAGCAAGAAACTATCTATAGAAGATGTGCTGCTCATGAAAGATATGAACATGAATGCCGTACGTATGTCGCATTACCCACCGGACGAACATTTCCTGGATGTATGTGACTCGTTAGGCCTCTTTGTGATGGATGAGCTGGCAGGATGGCATGGAACGTATGATACGCCAACTGGCTTGAAATTAGTAAAGGAAATGATTGCTCATGATGAAAACCACGCTTCTATTGTCTTCTGGGCGAATGGAAACGAAGGGGGACATAATCTGGACCTGGATGCTTCCTTTGGCGAGCAGGATTTACAGCAGCGCCCAGTGATACACCCTTGGCAGGTCTTCAGTGGCTTTGATACACAGCATTACCGGGAATATAATTATGGAATTGGTAACTACGACCAGGGACATAATATTGTGATGCCTACAGAATTTCTGCATGGCATGTATGATGGGGGACATGGTTCAGGATTGGAAGATTACTGGAAAGCCATGTGGTTAAATCCGCTTTCTGCAGGCGGCTTCCTGTGGGATTTTGCTGATCAGGGTGTTGTGCGTACTGATAAAAATGGCGAGATTGATACGGATGGTAATCATGCTGCGGATGGTATAGTTGGCCCTTTCCACCAGAAAGAAGGCAGCTATTTCGCTATTAAAGAAATCTGGAGTCCTGTTTACATTGAACACCGGGAGATTACTCCTGCATTTGATGGCAGCTTTACGCTGGAGAACCGTTATTCCTTTACCAATTTAAAAGATTGCCATTTCAGCTGGAAGCTGAGCCATTTAGGTGGCGGCAAAGATTTGTCTGCCGTTCTGCCCGCTTCAGGAGTCAATTCCTTAGGCGTTGATTCTGGCATGGCAGCTGCACCGGTTATTGAACCGTTGGCAAAGGGTAAATTACAGCTTTCATTGCCGGGCAACTGGACAAAATATGATGTGTTAGCACTAACGATTACAGATCCGCATAACAGGCAGATCTTTACCTGGACTTTCCCTATTGTTAAGCCTGCTGCTGTAGCGGCTGCTATAGTGAAAAAAGTGGGCGTGGCTAAGGTGGAGCTGATAGAGAATGGTGGTGAATTTCAGGTTAATGTAAAAGGCCTGCAACTCAATATCAATCAAAAAACGGGTATCTTAACAAAAGTGCTGCAGCAAAAGGTTCTTGTTCCGTTTAATAACGGGCCTGTTTTACAGGAAGGCGAGAATAATTTTGCTGGTTTTACCGGCCGTAAAGTGGGCGACTCTGTTGTTATTGCTTCGGTATTCGATAAAAAAACTGCTTATAATACATTGAAATGGGTAATCTACCCTTCAGGATGGGTGAAAATGGAGATGCACTATTTCCCGGGGGCTTATTTCACCAATTTTGTAGGTGTAAACTTCTCTTTTCCTGAGCAGCAGCTTAAAAGCGTTCAGTATATGGGCAACGGGCCATACCGAGTTTGGAAAAACCGGATGAAAGGCAACCAGTTTGGCGTGTGGAAAAAAGATTATAATGATGTGGCTACAGGTGAGACACCTTTTGCCTATCCTGAGTTTAAAGGATACCACTCTAATATTTACTGGGCACAGTTCAACACCAATGCTCAGCCTTTTACAGTGGTTACTGATCAGGAAGACATGTTTCTTCGTCTGTTTACACCTAAGGTGTCGGATGATCCTTATCATAACCTGCAGGCTACTTTCCCTACAGGGGATATTTCTTTTATGCAGGGCATATCCGGTATCGGCACAAAAACCCAAAAACCAGAAACTACAGGCCCTATGGGAATGAAAAATATATATTATGACTATGAGAAGGAGCCGGTAAGGGCAAAAGTGCTTACCTTGTTTTTCGATTTCTCTGGCAACCTGATAGAAAGGGGACCTTCTAATTGAAAAATGTAAATGATTTCTCTGGCAATCTAACAGAAAGGGGACCTTCTAATTGAAAAATATAAGTATGATGACGGCTAAGTTTAAAGTGTTACTGGTATTGAGCATACTTTTTGCCCTGCCTGTGTTCGCATTG
>JAATFQ010000182.1 GCA_015655115.1 Sphingobacteriales bacterium | reverse complement strand
TTTTTAATTGTATGGAGCTATCGCGATCATTTTCATTTGGAAAAACTGATTTCCCCTCTCTTGTACAAAGGGATCAAGATAAAAATGTTTATTTAATTCAATATTAAGAGAATAACAACAATGGGTTATGTTTATAATCCGTCCGTCATTCCACCTGCGAAGTGATATGATTATAGTCTTTAGCTACTGTAGTCAGAAAATCCAGCTCATGCATGCCAGCAGGTACAGTGATAGACAAAAGAGCGGAAATTTTAACCGCCATAGCATGGATAAGATCATAGTTTCCCGTTTTATAATACGTACTCAGCACTTCGTGCAGCAACTCAACATCGCGGTCGCCCAACTGATGTATAGTCCCGAAAACAGGAACGTAGTCTTCCTCAGCAGGATGAAAGGCTATATTTTCCAGAGTAGTCTGCGGACTGGTTTTGATTACCGTAGTCCCTGCAACAATATCACCGATACGCTGTTTATTGTCGGATAGAATGACGCAAAACAGACCTCCGACCTGTGCCGTGAGGACAAAATCTACCAGCCTGAATATCCAGCGGATAAAGTACTGTCCTACGCTCGCCTGGCTGCCGTCAATACTGATCACTTTGATCTTCATAATTTTCTTTCCTATGCTTTGCCCATTCAGGAAAATCTCATAAAAAAGGTTGTAGAAAACATAGCATATACTAAATAAAATGAAGAAGCCCGTATACACATTAGGTCCCACATGATCGCTCCCAAGGGTAAGCAAAGAAACAATCAATACACCCAGGAAAACACCCAGATCAATCAATCGGGCCACTATACGCTCTCCGAGCCCCGCGACAGGATAGTCAATATCTACATGCTGACTGGTGCTTACTTTTATTGTTTCCATCAAGTTCAAATATAATACTGATATTTAATTAATTGCTATAAAATGTTTTTTTTCAGTATTTTAACAAAAAATTAAAGCCAACATGAGGGAAGCCTTATTTGTTAAACAAAATTCTGAAAAATGGAAGGCATATGAGCAGATGCAATCGTCTGTGCCTGATGAACTTGCAGATCGTTTTATTGATATAACAAATGATCTCGCTTATGCAAAAACCTTCTATCCGAAATCAAAAACTACTGCCTATTTAAATGGACTGGCTTCAGTACTGCACCAGTCAATTTACAAAAATAAGAAAGAAGAGTCGGCCAGATTTATCACCTTCTGGAAATATGAACTCCCTGGTTTATTTTATACCTACCGCAGGCAACTCTTGTACGCACTGCTGTTTTTTTTAATTTCGGCCGCCATAGGAGTGCTATCGGCAAAATATGAAGATTCTTTCGTCAGCGTAGTCATGGGTGACAGCTATGTAAATATGACAAATGAAAATATTGCCAAAGGCGACCCTTTTGGCGTATATAAACAGGAAAATCCACTGAGCATGTTTCTCAGGATAGCGGCAAACAACAGCTTTGTGGCTATACTTACTTTTGTGAGCGGCATTTTCTTATCCATTGGCCCGGTTGTTTACCTGATGAGAAACGGCATTATGCTGGGATCATTCGAATATTATTTCTTCAGCAAAGGCCTCGGACTGGAGTCTGTACTCGTGATCTGGATCCATGGCACACTGGAGATTTCCGCGATTATCATTGCCGGTGCAGCAGGGCTGATAATGGGACACGGGCTGCTTTTCCCCCGGACATATACGCGCATTCAGGCTTTCAAAAAAAGTGCAAAAGATGGCAGTAAGATTCTCCTGGGCATACTGCCCATTATATTGCTGGCAGCATTTTTCGAAGGCTTTATCACCCGCCATACAAAGATGCCGTTATTTCTCAGCATCAGTATACTCGGCGCCTCCCTGATATTCGTCATCTGGTACGTTCTCCTTTATCCGGCAAAACTTACAAATCTAAATCGCAATCAAAATACAAACACAATTTAAATGGACAATAAAATTGAATTTAAAAAACTCAGGGAGTTTGGAGATATCGTCAATGATACTTTTCAGTTTATGAAGCAGAATATCAGGCCACTGCTAAAGGTATATGCCTATTTCTGTGGTTTCTTTTTGCTGGCAACAATGATATCGGCTATCTCGCAGCAGATTACGATGTACCAGAATGTGTTCAGCCCTCAGCAAAATCCATATGCATTTTTTCAGCAGGCCTTTTCCTTGAGCGGTATATTACTGATTCTCTTTTATTATTTAAGCTATGTAGCTTTAAATGTATCCATACTTTGTTTTATCTGTTTATATGTGGAGAAAGGTAAAGTAGCACCAACAGTTGAAGAGGTATGGAGTTACCTGAAATACTTCTTCCTGCGTGCTATGGGCGGTACATTTTTGATCAGCATATTTTTTGCCGTTTGCCTCCTTTGCTGTGTCATACCAGGAATTTACGTGTTCCCTGCAGTATCTCTGTTTTTACCAGTGATGATCTTTGAAAATGGCAGCCTCAGCTATTCTTTTTCGCGCTCTTTTAAATTGTTGAAAGACCAGTGGTGGATAACCTTAGCTACACTGGCGGTATTATGGATAATTACCTATGCCTGCACTTTATTTGTGTCTATGCCTGCTATGGTAATCAATATGGCCAGCATAGTTGCACAGGGTGGGAAAGTAGCTCCGGGCATTACCTCCATTATCATCACTAATGTGATCCAGTATGTATGTCAAGTCTTTATGATTATACCACTTATTGGCTCTTCACTAGTATATTTTAACCTTGCGGAGCGGGCGGGAAATACCGGCCTGCTCGATCGTATCAACGAGATGGGAGAAACAAAACCTGATTTTAATAAAGACGAGCAGTATTAATATGTACAGGTTTCCGATCATTCTGATATGGCTGAGCATTACGCTAACGGCTCAGGCTGCTGCACAGTCACCGGTAAAGGCCAATAAAGCGGTCCTTATCAGCAACAAGCCCGATCCTTTTACCAGGGATAGCAGTAAGCTGAATATCAGAAGTTTTGACGGACGGAAGATCGATGCCTACAGGAAGCAGGCGGCCTTTGATTATGATAAACCTGCTGTCGGGCAGAATTTATGGACGCGTTTCTGGGCATGGATATGGAACCTGATTAACAGCCTTTTTAAAGGTAGTAATGTGGGTAGCTTTCCGAAATACCTTTTCATCTTTTTAAAATACCTGGCAACCGCTGTTGCCGTAGGGCTTGTTGTGTTTATTGTCCTCAAATTCATCGGGATCGACATGAAGATCTTCAGCCGTAAATCGAAGTCTGTGCCGGTGCCTTACCATGAATCTGCAGACAATATCCATGAGATTGATTTTACTACTGCAATTGAGGACGCCATAACGGCCGGCAATTACAGGCTGGCGGTACGTTTGCTTTACTTGCAGGTACTGAAAAGATTAAATGATCAAAACCTGATCAGCTGGCAGCCCGAAAAAACCAATCATACTTATATCAGCGAAATCACTGATCCCGATAAAAGAAAACAGTTCGCCCTGCTCACCCGCCAGTTTGAATATATCTGGTATGGCGAGTTCTTTATTGACAAGGAGAACTTCAGACAGGTAAAGGATACTTACGATACATTTAACAGAGGCACCAGATGAAAAGCTTGAGACTATACCTTGTGGGCAGTGTCCTGTTGCTGATTGTATACGTGTTGGCAGAATATTATAAGCCTACGCCCACAAACTGGGCACCAACATATTTAAAAGAAGACAAAATCCCTTTCGGCCTTTATATCTTACATCAGGAGATCAACAGTATTTTCCCGAATACTAAAGTGCAGACCTCCAGGTCGAGGCCTTATAACACGTTGAAAAATAAAAACTTCAGGAACACCAATTACCTGTTTATAGCCGGATCGCTGAATTTTGACGCGACAGACTATGACGAACTGGTGAAATTTATGCAACAAGGCAACCACGTGTTCATCGCGGCCTTCAATTTAGGAGATCTGCTGAGCGACACGCTGAAACTAAAAACTGCCTCAACGTTTAATATCCAGCAGAATGAAAATACACCTATAAATTTCATTAACCCCGCACTGAAATCAGCAAAGAGCTACCGCTTCAGTAAAGGATTGGGCGACTGGTATTTTAAGGAGTTAGACACGGCAGCAGTAACGGTACTGGGAGAAATGGAATATGGAGGGATGAAGTATGGCTCGTTCAACTTTGTAAAGTATAACTTTGGGAAAGGTGCGCTGTATGTCCTGCCCAACCCGCAGCTGCTGACCAACTACAACCTGCTGGACCCTGCAGGCGCCGAGTATGCAGCAAAAGCACTGTCGTATTTACCCGATGCGGAAACGCTGATCTGGGACGAGAGCTTTACCCATGGCAGTACTTACGATACCTCCCTGCTGCAGGTAATGCTGAAGAACCCGCCGCTGCGCTGGGCCTATTACCTGTCCCTCGGGGGACTGCTTATTTTCATTTTCTTTGAGATCAAGCGCAGGCAAAGGATTATCCCGGTTATTGATCCGCTAAAGAATTCGTCGGTCGACTTTGTGACAGTAGTAGGCAAAGTATACTATCAGCGGCGCGACAACAGTGATATCGCCCACAAGAAGATCAATTACTTTTTTGAATATATCCGTACCAGCTATCGCCTGAAGACTACGGCAATCAATGAGGAATTTGTTACTGCCGTCATCCTGAAATCGGGCGTAAGTGAAAATACTGTCCGCGATCTCTGCAATACCATTTCCATAATCGGGAACAGCAATAAAGTAAGCGATAGCGACCTTATCGCACTAAACAAACTAATTGAACAATTTTATCAGCAAGCCGAATAAATTATGCAATCTGAATTAGCTAATCAACGAACCGACCTTACACAGCTGAATGAGGCTGTAGAACAGATCAAACAATCCCTCGGCCAGATCATTGTCGGCCAGCATGAAACTATAGATTTCCTGATCGCCGGACTGCTGGCAGACGGGCATATCCTGCTGGAGGGTGTACCCGGA
>JAATFQ010000144.1 GCA_015655115.1 Sphingobacteriales bacterium | reverse complement strand
TAGGAAAAATTGACGGGTCAAAATCACCTATGGTCAAGTTGGCAATCTTAGCACCTTTACTTTTCAGCTCATTAACCTCGTTACCGATTTTAATAATTTCTGATCCAATAAGGGAGTTTGCTAATACCGATACATTCATTTTTTATAATTTATTAGGTTAGAATTAAGCCAGCAACTGTTGAATTGCTGATTTGGTTTTTTCAAAGTTAAACTGATCGAGAATAACCTCCATCATGTGCTCAATTTCATCATTACAAAGATTGACAATACTGCCTTCATGTGTATGATTTACTTTTACGCCAGGCACAAAGGTACCATTTTCAATAGTTTCTCCTACTATTTTATAGGCCTCCCTAAATGGCACACCTTTTAATGCCAGGTCATTCACCACCTCGACACTGAACAGGTAAGCATATTTTTTATCCGCCAGAATATCATCCTTCAGCTCAATATGCTGAAACATATAAGCAGCCATTTCCAGGCATTCATTTAAAGAAGTGATAGCAGGAAAAAGGCTTTCCTTCAGCAACTGCAGATCCCTGTGATATCCCGAAGGCAGGTTAGTGGTCATCATTGCAATTTCATTCGGCAATGCCTGAATTTTATTACAGCGCGCTCGTATCAACTCAAAAACATCAGGGTTCTTTTTATGGGGCATAATGCTCGACCCGGTAGTCAGCTCATCAGGAAACTTGATAAAGCCGAAGTTCTGATTAATAAACAGGCAGACATCCATGGCCATCTTTGCCAATGTTGCCGCAACAGAAGACATTGCCTGTGCCAGTATCCTTTCTGTTTTGCCCCGTCCCATCTGGGCATAGACCACATTATAATTCAGGTTATCAAACCCCAGTAAAGTAGTGGTCATCGTCCTGTTTAAGGGGAAAGACGAGCCATAACCTGCTGCAGAGCCCAAAGGATTTTTATTACATATCTTCCAGGCTGCCAGCATCACCTCCATATCATCGACCAGGCTTTCTGCATAAGCACCAAACCAGAGTCCAAAAGAAGAAGGCATGGCAATCTGCAGATGTGTGTAACCTGGTAATAATTTGTCTTTATGCAGGTTGCTCAACATAATCAGCTGCTGAAACAGCGATGCAGAATTATGTACCATCCCCTCGATCCTGTCGCGGAAAAATAGTTTTAAGTCTACCAGCACCTGATCATTACGTGAACGGCCACTATGGATCTTTTTCCCGGCTTCACCAATACGCTGCGTAAGTAACCACTCTACCTGTGAGTGCACATCTTCTACCGTATCCTCTATCTTAAACTTCCCGGCTTCGATTTCAGCATAGATATTTTTAAGTTCTTTTTGGATCTCCCCCAGCTCCGCAGCCGTTAAAAGACCTATACTTTCCAGCATCTCCACATGCGCCAGCGATCCTAAAACATCAAAAGCAGCCATTTGCAGATCAAGCTCCCTGTCTTTACCAACCGTAAAACTTTCAATGTCTTTGTTTACTTCTATATTCTTTTGCCAGATCTTCATTTATAAAATTCTTTTTTAAAGGTTATGAAGCTACACTAATTATCATCAGCACAGCTTATTAATGTATTGCCGTATTATTTCCCGTTGATTACAGGTTTAAGCATATCAATATATAGCTGTATCCCCTCGCCAATCTCTGCTACATATACGTATTCATCAGCCATATGAGAACGCGCCGAGTCGCCCGGGCCAACCTTCACCGAAGGAATACTCAGCAAAGCCTGATCAGACGTAGTCGGAGAACCATAAGTAGTCCTGCCCAGTGCAATGCCCGATTGTACCAGCGGGTGTTCCTTATCAATAGATGAAGGTTTTAACCGGATAGACCGGGGCTTCACTGCACAATCCACATTAGTACGGATAATCTTCAGGACCTCTTCATTTGTATACGAATCCGTAACCCTGACATCAACGGTAAAAGTACAGGTTGCCGGCACCACATTATGTTGTGAACCCGCATTGATAATTGTCACCGTCATTTTCAGCGGACCGAATACTTCAGATACCTTGGCAAACTTATAGTTCCTGAACCAGTCAATATCCTTCAGCGCTTTATAAATCGCATTGTCGCCCTCTTCTCTGGCCGCGTGTCCCGCTTTTCCGGTAACCGTACAATCCAGCACCAGCAATCCACGTTCTGCAATAGCAAGGTTCATTTGTGTAGGTTCCCCAACAATACCAAACTCCAGCTCCCCTAAATCAGGCAATACACATTCCAAGCCATTATTTCCTGAAATCTCTTCCTCAGCGGTAGCAGCAAGGCAGATGTTGTAAGTAAGTCCCTCCTGCTCATAAAAATAAAGAAACGTAGCAATCAGAGAAACCAGGCATCCCCCCGCATCATTACTTCCTAGTCCGAACAGCTTGCCCTCTTCAACCTGCGCATCATAGGGATCGCGGCTATAGCCCGAATTTGGTTTCACGGTATCGTGATGTGAGTTTAACAGCAACGTAGGCTTAGCAGCATCAAAATGCTTATTATAAGTCCATATGTTATTCAGCTTCCGGTGTGTAGGGATATTCCTTTCCTGCAGGAACTGCTCAATTAAGTCTGCCGTTTGATCTTCTTCTTTACTAAAGGACTGAATGCTGATTAATTTTTTCAGCAATGCTAAGCTATCCTTTTGCAGTATCTCTATCATAATTATTCTTTTGTATATAATTCTCCGGCTTTAATGGCCGAAAGCTTAATGCCTTTAATCAGCGATGAGCTGAAGCCATTATGCTCCATTTCATTTAAACCAGCAATAGTACATCCCTTAGGCGAGGTTACCTTATCTATTTCCTGTTCTGGATGCGACTGCATTTTCAGCAGTAAATCTGCAGCGCCCTTAGCAGTCTGGACAGCCATTTTCAAAGCCTCATCTGCATGGAAGCCAATTTCTACCCCACCCTGCGATGCCGCACGTATAGCACGCAGGAAGAAAGCAATACCACAAGCACATAATGCTGTAGCCGATGTCATCAGGTCTTCATTTATCTTCACCACGGCACCTACCGTTTCAAACATCCGTACCACCTCATTCACATGTACTGCCGAAGCACTATCCGTAGCAACACAGGTCATAGACTGACCGATAGCAATTGCCGTATTGGGCATAGCGCGGATC